>CAKZYJ010000451.1 GCA_937884755.1 uncultured Flammeovirgaceae bacterium | reverse complement strand
GAATTAGCGCATCTTTAAATCCGTCGCCAGACCTAGTTAACACCTGAGTCGCTTCCGAGGTATGATAAGCGTGAGGGTCGTCGGTTCCGGTAAATAAAATCTGCTGGCCATCTCGCTGGATAGTAATGTTTTCGTTGGAGAGTAATTGCACCGGCATCTCAGTCAGATGGTCTACCAGATGATGCGTATCGTGATTTCCTAGGGTAGCCAATATACCATCGGGAGCCTGAGCATTGTCAAAGATGCGGTACAACGCAGAAACTACCTGATCAGGATACTCCCCGTGGGCGTGCCAGCGGTAGTCGCCGGTGAATACCGAAACATCAAACTTTAGAATGTCCAGGTAGTCGCAAATAGTGTCTTCAATACCGGGCAGACTATCCAAATGGAGATCCGTTAAGTGCAGAATGCGGTAACCGTCGAAAGCCTCCGGCAAATCGGGGAAGAGCAATTCGTACTCTCGAATAACAATGTCCCGAGCATTCTGCTCACCTCGCTGGTAAAGAGAAGTAGCCTTCAGTCCGGTAGTAAAGTAAGGTAGCAGATGATCAAGCGGGGAAAGCCTATTAGTTCGTAGCTGTTCTTCGCTAAAGCGGCCAAATCGCATTCTCTCCAGCCTTCGCCGGTTGTTATACCAATTAAGGTCTACCAAGTGGTTGACGGCACTAACATCTGTTTGCTGTTGATCAATAGTAGTTTCAAGCATTCTATCTATTCTAGGTTTACTTACTGTTAGTGGGTGAAAGCAATAACTAAGTAACCGATCAGTTGCTTTGCTCTCATTCTCCATAAACAAAAATAAAGCCTGAATTATAGACCTACAGTTAGTCCTATGTTTTCAGGATTTATAAGATGTTGGTTTTGTACGCTTATGGCACTTTTTTGGGAAAAGAGCTGAATTGAGAGCTAGATTCACTTATGGGTTAAAGATTCCTCATAACGAGGATAATCGCTACCGTTACCTTAAATAGGAAGGACTCGCCGAATACCAGCTAAGCGCTGCTGAAAATAATTGTCTTGCAAGCAGTCAATCACTACGCCTCGACTGCTAGAAGCATGAATAAAATAGGTTTTATCGTTTTCTTTTCCGGTAATAATACCCACATGACTAACCTTGCTGCTTCCCTGAAAGAAAACCAAGTCACCTGGTTTAGCCTCCTTAGATGGCACACTGACCCCTTGCTGAAACTGGGCCACGGAAGAAGCTGCTAACGGAATACCAACCTTGCGAAACACATAGCGAGTGAATCCCGAACAATCGAAACCATTGAGGCTTTTTCCAGCGTACTGATAAGGCACTCCCATTAGCGAATTGGCCACCAGTAGTAAACTATCGCTTTTAGAAAAGACGGCAGGGGTAAATGATGCTTCTTCAGTTCTCCACTCGGAGGTAGTAGGAAAAAATTTCGTATCGGGTACGAGTAATTCACGAGCAGCTACCGCTAGAATAATCCCTAAAACCAGTAACCACTTTTCGCCTCGCCTTATATCCTGAATAAAGTATGCGTGTAGTATTCTTTTCAGTTTCACCATCGGCCTATTCGGTGAGGAATAGCGACTTTAGGCTTAACCATAGTAATTTCTTCTTCTCAACGTCTTCCGCAATCTCTGTTAGCGAGTCGGCCCAAAGGTACGCTTGTCCATTATTGTCCCTATCAACCTCGTATTTTTTGAAAAAGTTGCAAAACTGCCAGGCTTCAGGGGGCATCCCGAACGAAATACAGGTGTAAAACTTAATTCCTCCCTCCACTGAATCGGGCGCCTCAGCTTGCAATACATTCACCAAATAAACATCGTCCAGACTAAGCTGTACCGACTGCAAAATCTTCTCCAGAAGTTCTCGGTTGGGTTGGGAAATATACTGCTCTCCAACCTCCTCTACCAGTAACAGAATCTGCTTCTTATTCCCACCTAACGGTGTATATATTGGCGAATCTTCAGAATGCTCATTCGGGTTTGCCTCAACTAATGTTGAATCAATAGGATCAGGAACCAGATAGACTGGCTCTTGAAAGAAGAAGGGTAGAAAGGCATCATTCTGATCAATCATTGGAGTATTTGGGTCGGTAAGGTTCGTCAAAAATTGAACGTAGCTCCTTGGCTTCGTCGGTTCTCATTCGTCCGGCCAGCACCAGGCGCAATTGGCGGCGGCGAAGGGCACTGTCGAATAATATCTGCTCATTCTCGGTTTCTGGAATCAGCTCCGGCACTTTCACCTTTTTCCCTTTAAGGTTAACGGCTACCATAGTGAAGAAAGCGCGATGACTTTCAATGACTTTCTGATTGGGTATATCTTCAGCCTGCACTTCAATATGTACTTCCATAGATGTATTAAACGCCCTGGTTACTTTTG
Organism: uncultured Flammeovirgaceae bacterium; assembly: GCA_937884755.1. Lineage (GTDB taxonomy): Bacteria > Bacteroidota > Bacteroidia > Cytophagales > Cyclobacteriaceae > Tunicatimonas. The sequence continues at coordinate 4,107 of CAKZYJ010000451.1, read as the reverse complement.
CTTTAAGCATCACCACATTCCCAATTTTTATCGGATGTGAGAATGATACATTATCTACGGAAGCCGTCACTACTAGGCTATTGGAGTGTTTCTGAGCCGCAATGGCCGCCACAATATCCATCCAGTATAGTAGCCGACCACCCATCAATCCATTCAGCCCGTTGGTATCGTTGGGCAGCACCAGTTCGGTCATGGTGGTAAATGACTCTTTCGCGGTTTTTTTTTTGTTAGTCATAGGTCAACAGAAAATGATTGGTTTCGTTCACAGCCATTATTCATCAATCATTCGTCATTCATTATTACTAATTTGTTCTCAACTTCTTCCAAGCCCAGAAGAGAAAAGCTCCTCCCCCCAGAGCTATTAACGAAAAGATTAATGCTAAGCTGGTATTGCTGTAAATCCAATTCCCGGTAGCAAATAAAGTAGTATACACGGTAATACAGCCAATCAATACACAGAGAATTTCTAGGGGCAACTGTCCAGCTTCTTTCTTTAACGGTACCCCTTGTTCTTCAGCTTTTCGAATAACCGCATCCCAGCCATTCCCCCCGGGCTTAATTTTCTGATAGAAGTTAATCAATGTTTTTTCGTCAGTCGGAGGGGTTAAAAATGCCGAAGCTATCCAAATAATTGTAGTAAGTAACGAACCAATGACAATAGTTTGCCAACTTTCAAGGCCATGCTCAGCAAACGTAAAATAGCTTGCAATAAACAAAGACACTACCATTGCTACGATCTCCGTCATAGCATTGATCCGCCACCAAAACCAGCGCAAGATGTAAATAAGTCCGGTTCCTGCACCTAGTAGAAGTAATAGATTAAACGCCTGGCTGGCATCCTTGAGGAGTAACCCTAACCCTAGTCCCAGAAAGGCCGAAAGCACTGTAACCAAACGAGCCGCCCATACTAGCTGCCGTTGGGAGGCCTGAGGATTGATAAACCGTTGATAAAAATCATTGACCAGATAAGAGGCTCCTAAGTTCAACTGGGTAGAAATAGTAGACATAAATGCGGCAATGAGCGAAGCGGCAACCAGCCCTAACAATCCTACAGGAAGCAAGGTGAGCATAGCCGGATAAGCCACATCATCCCCTAATTTATCCGCCGAAAGCGTGGGAAATACTCGCTGAATATCGGTCAGATCTGGGAATACAATGATAGATGCCAGTGCAATCAAAATCCAGGGCCAAGGCCGTAAAGCATAGTGAGCAACATTATAAAATAGTGTGGCACCAATGGCATTGCGCTCGTCTTTAGCCGAGAACATTCGCTGAGCGATATACCCTCCTCCCCCCGGTTCAGATCCAGGATAATAAGAGGCCCACCACTGTACTGCCAGAGGTACTAGTAGTACCGGGACCCATATAGCTGGATTAGAAAGGTCGGGTAAGACATCCATTTTGGATAATACTCTTTCGTCGGATAACAACGTAGCAAGGCCACCTACCTGCTCATGGTTCACCAAGTAGATACAGGCCCAAATTGAGCCAATCATCGCCAGAATAAACTGGACAAAATCAGTAATAACTACCGCTTTCAATCCACCAAAAGCACTGTAAGCTTATGTAATTGAGCCGGCAATAAGTAAAGTGAGCCAGCCAGGTAATCCTAGCACAATTTCTCCAAATTTGATAGCTGCTAGCGATACCGCTCCCATTACCACGACATTAAACACTAAACCAAGGTACAGAGCCCGGAAGCCTCGTAAAAAAGCAGCCGCTTTTCCACTGTAGCGTAGTTCGTAAAACTCCACATCCGTCAGTACCATTGAGCGTCGCCAGAGCTTGGCGTATACAAATACCGTGAGCATACCGGTAAGTAGCATAGCCCACCAAGCCCAATTACCCGCTACGCCTTTTTCTCGGACTAAGCCAGTAACCAGGTTAGGAGTATCAGCAGAGAAGGTAGTAGCTACCATAGAAACTCCTAGAAGCCACCAGGGCATATTTCGCCCGGATAGGAAGAACTCCGAGACGTTATCTCCCGCTTTACGAGAGACAATAAGACCAACAATGAGGACGAAAAGAAAGTAGGCCGCGACAATGACCCAATCGAGCGTAGCAAGTTGCATGTAGTAGTATCTTTAGGTTTGGTTCGGACGTTTTAGCACCGACTGCTTAATCAACAGTATCTAATTCGCATCCAATATACGGGTAAGATTTTTAATTTTAGGTAAAACAGTATTAGTAAGCAACAGATGAAAAGTCGAGAGTTAGATACGTTGAGAACGTTCGTTGGCAAATACGTTAGAATTTCTGAAGTTGATTGGGATGTAATACGCCTCTACTTTAGAAGGCGCGAGGCCAAGAGAGGAGAAATCATATTAAAAGAAGGCGAAGTTTGTCGCCATCTGTCCTTTTTAGAAAGTGGCCTATTGCGATACTTTATTGTCAAAGATGGCGAGGAGAGGAACAAATTTTTCACAATAGCTCCTTATTTATTCACCTCACAATACAGTTTTAACAATCAAACTCCGGCAAAAGAAACGATCCAGACTATTGAGGATTCTGTCATTTGGGAGATAGCCTTAGAAGAAAATCGCCAGCTACTGCAGCTTTCATCTTGGAATCAGTTTGCCAGGAAAATCACCCAAGAAGTCCAATTCTTTACGGAAGAGATTCTAGAAGAACTACAAACCGAAACGGCGGAGAACCGCTACATAAAGTTACTGAATAATCAGCCCGAACTACTACAAAGAATCCCGCTCAAGCATCTTGCTTCCTACTTGGGTATTGCCCCGCAATCGCTCAGTAGAATCAGAAAAAAAGTATCAGCTCGTGAACGAAGTTAACCTAGGTGCAGTAGTTTGAAAGATTTGAACAGAATATTTGCAGCATCTTAAAAAGCTAAAAAGATGAGGCTATTATTCTTGTTCATTTTAATCTTTCCTACTATGACAACAGTAGCCCAGCAGACTAATATTCATTTTAGTCATACCGATTCTACCCAAGCGCCAAGCGATCATATTTGGCAAATATGGACAGATATATCCAACTGGAAACAGTGGGATAAAGGTCTGAAAGATGCTTTCCTGGAAGGCAGCTTTCAAGTAGGCGCAAAGGGGAAACTCATACCGGATAAAGGGCCAAAATCGAGGTTTATCATCTCGGAAGTTGTACCAGATCAATCTAATACATTTAAGACTAAAATTCCTTTTGGTTGGTTGGTCATTACCCGAACATTAGAGGTGAAAGACGAAATAACTTACTTCACGCACGATGTAGAGTTTACGGGTATCCTCAAAAAGATCCTGGGTAATAAGCTAGGTAAAAATTACCGGACAATGTTACCGGAAGTAATGGCTGAAATAAAACGAATTGCCGAAAGCAGATGATAGGACTAAAAATAATATATACTGCGAACATTATAGTTGCTGGTTGGATAAGCATTAGTTCTATATTCTTTCCTAGAGTATCAGCTTCAACTATTTTCTCAAATGCTTATCAACCGACTGAAGTAATACGGTTAGTTGGTTGTCTCTGGCTAGGCATTACCGTTTTATCTATTCTCGGGCTCTGGAAACCCATCACCTTTTCGCCAGTATTGCTCCTGCAACTGATCTACAAAGGTACTTGGCTACTAGTGGTAGCCTTACCCGCTATCAGAAATGATGAATCTTTCCCCACGGGTATGGCGATCTTCTTTGTCGTTTGGGTACTAGTGCTTCCTTTTCTGATACCTTGGTCCACCTGGCTGAAATAATAATTACTTACAGAAGCTTGTTGGTCTATGCTGACTAGAAGTCGTTTGAGTAACTAGACATCATCCGTAGCTATTATTTCTTCTGGCGTTCCTCCAAGGCTTTCTTTATGTAGTTTCTAAACTTCAAGTTTTTCTGATACTGTCGCTTCTTCAAAAACTCAATCATATAGGCCACAACTGCTCCACCAAAAATAGCAATTCCCAATTCTGATACTACGTCAAGAATTACAGTATTGACAAAACTACCCAGCACCTTTCCGTAGTAGTACTGAATGATTCTAGCTCCAGTTGTAATAATTATGCCAAGGCCAAAACAAATCCCGAGGAATACCGAATGAAAGTATTCTTTGTTGATGATCAAATCCAGATCTTCAACAAAGAATACTTTCATAATACTCCAGTAC
>CAKZYJ010000450.1 GCA_937884755.1 uncultured Flammeovirgaceae bacterium | reverse complement strand
CTACCATTGTCAACTACCCTATGTACGTCAACCACGATCAGGTCGCTTTCAAACGCTGGGGGCAACAACGGGGAGTAAAAACTTCTATCCTCGGTCCTTCCGAATGGGATATTCAGGCCCAAATCTCGGTCATCGAACAGGTAATCGGTACTAAGCCTACCGGGTTGCTAATTAATGGTACCGATCCGGCGATTGCTTCCGCCATTGATAAAGCCGTAGAAGCAGGCATTCCTACGGTGGTTTATGATTCGGATATTCCGCTAAGTAAACGCCACGCTTTCCTCGGCACCGACTGGTACGAGATGGGTACACTGATGGGCGAGGAAGTAGTAAAGCTCATTGGCGGTAAAGGGAAGATCGCCTACCTCGGCATTCTAGGAATGACCAATATGGAAGATGGCTACCAAGGGCTAGTAGACGTGATCAAGGAATATTCCGACATTGAACTTATCGGCAAGTATGACGATCAGTCGAATGCTGAAGTAGCGGCTCGCCTCGCTTCCGACATCCTCAGTGCCCATCCTGACCTAGCCGCTTTCTGTGCGTTTACCCCTATGAGCGGCTTCGGCTGCGCCCAAACGGTGAAAGAAGCTGAAAAAGTAGGCGATGTAAAGGTCACCACCGTTAACTACGAACCAGAACTACTTACTCTGATGGAAGAAGGGGTTATTCAGCAACTGGTTTGTCAAAAGCGGGAGCTGTTCACTTGGTACGGAGCCCAATTCCTCTACGACATGGTGCATAACACCAACCAGCTTTCCAAAAACGACCGGGCGGTAGGCATTGCCAACATACCCCACTCCGTCAATACTGGTACTTTCGCTATCACTCCCAAAAATATGCAACCCTTTCTGGATAGATAAACAGAAAGAGCTTCTACACAATCTGTTATTTATCATGTATTACTAATTTTCCGGGTTTTGTTATCGGATTCTATCCTTATATTTGAGCCATGAGTCAAGAGCTATCATTTGCAGTAATCGGTTGTGGATTTTGGGCGCAGTACCAAATTGCTGCTTGGCAAGAACTAGAAGGAGCTAAGCTAGTAGCCGTGTGCGATCATGATGACGAGAAAGCCCGGCAGACAGCCAAAAAGTTCGGTGTACCTAATCACTACACTGATGCCAAGACTATGTTGGAGCGCGAATCACTGGACTTTGTGGATATTATCACCACCGTAGAATCTCATGCGGAGTTTACCCAACTGGCTGCCCGACACCAACTTCCGGCAATCAGTCAAAAGCCTTTTTCTCCTGATTTGGAGACAGCCCGGCAGATGATTATGGCTCATCGGGCCGCCGGAGTACCGCTCTTTGTACATGAAAATTTCCGGTGGCAGGCTCCTATCCGTCGGGTGAAGACAATACTAGACTCAGGGGAGATTGGCGAAGTATTCAAAGGACGGGTTACCTTTACGTCAGCCTTTCCGGTATTTGATAATCAGCCCAATTTAGCCAAACTGGATCAGTTCATTCTGGCTGATATTGGCTCCCATACGCTAGATATGGTGCGCTTTCTGTTCGGCGAAGCGGCCAATCTACACTGTATTACCCAGCGGGTGAACCCTAACATTGCGGGGGAAGATGTAGCGAATGTTTTGCTAGAAATGCACAGTGGAGTACACTGCTACGCCGAAATGTCCTACGCCTCAGTGCTGGAAAAAGAAGCTTTCCCCCATACCTTACTACTGATTGAAGGTAGTGAAGGCTCCATTCGGCTGGATCATAACTATCGGATTATAGTCACTACCCGTGAAGGGAGTTATCGCAAAGTAGCTACTCCTAAGAAATACAAGTGGGTAAACCCCGACTACGCGCTAGTTCACTCCAGTATGGTTGACATCAACCGAGACTTTCTGACGGCTCTGCAAAACGGTACACTACCCGAAACCACGGCTGCCGACAATTACCGAACGCTACAACTCGTCTACGAATGCTATCGCTCCGCCAAAATGAAGCAGGTAATCACATTAGAAGAGCCAATATTCTCTTAATAATGTATTCAGGTTTTAATGTGTTATTGTGTTCATATAATTGCGCTTGCTTATATTACACGAGCACTATTTCATAGCGACATAAATACCTAAACACATGAACACATTACGTCCCATTCGCGCTATCTACCTGATTGAAACAGCTTTTCCGCTGGAGCAAGCGGCAGAGATTATGGCCGGTGAGCAGTCGTCCGGTACGTTTGTAAAGACTCCAGGTGAGACAGACGAGCTGAAAGAGAAGCACGCCGCGCATATAGAAAGCATAGAGATAGTAGGTGAAACCAATCAGCCTTCGTTACCGGGAGCCAGAGTGCCGAAAGGTGCAACTGACCCAACTTATCAGCAGGCGAAGGTTACGCTTTCCTGGCCGCTGGAGAATGTGGGCACCAACCTTTCTAACCTAATGGCTACGGTGGCGGGTAACCTATTTGAACTTGCTCCATTCTCTGCCCTCAAACTGCTGGATATTGCCCTACCCGAAGCATTTCAGCAAACCTACCCCGGTACCCAGTTTGGCACGCCAGGTACACGCAAGCTGATTGGGATAGACGACCGCCCCATTATTGGAACTATTATTAAACCCAGCGTGGGACTTAATCCCGAACAAACGGCTCAGCAGGTAAAAACCCTGATTGAAGCCGGACTGGACTTTATTAAAGACGATGAACTGATGGGCGACTCGCCTCACTCGCCCTTCGAGCAGCGGGTAGATGCCGTGATGGAAATAATTAACCGCTACGCCGACCAGCATGGCAAGAAACCCATGTTTGCCTTCAATCTTAGCGGGGATATTGACGATATGCTGCACCGCCACGACTACGTTTTGCAAAAAGGAGGTACCTGCGTAATGGCCAGCCTTAATTGGGTGGGCATTAGTGGTATAGCCAAACTACGGCAGCACAGTCAGTTGCCCATTCACGGGCATCGTAACGGTTGGGGGTTGTACTCTCGCTCAGAAGCAATTGGATTGGAATTCCCGGCCTATCAAACCATCTTCTCCTTAGCAGGAGTCGACCATCTGCATACTAACGGCATCCGTAACAAGTTCTGCGAAACCGACGAATCGGTGCTTCGCTCTATCAAATCTTGTCTCAACCCCACCGGAGGAGGTTATCCGGTAACGCCCGTAATTTCATCGGGGCAGTGGGCCGAGCAAGCGCACGATACTTACCAAGCTATTCAGAGCGTAGATTTGATGTATCTCTGCGGGGGAGGCATTACTGGACATCCCGGAGGGCTAGCTGCCGGGGTTCGTAGTATTCAACTCGCCTGGGAGGGCGCCATGCAAGGAAAAACCATCTACGACTTACAAGATCAGCACCCAGAAATTCAGCAGGCGATTGAACTATACGGAAGTAAATAATTGAAGGAGGCACTATCACATAGCAGGATTTCACTCTCCCAATATTACTTTTAGAAGCTTTTTTCATACATTCAGAGGAATATTTAACCAAACTACACAACAATGGAAGGTATTTTAGACCTCGTAAACTCTGATCTTGGAAAAACTATCATTAATGGAGTATCACAATCAACTGGAACAGATCAGGCTAAAACCGGTAGTGCCCTCACCATGGCTCTCCCTGTACTGATGAAAGCCATGCAACGTAATGCCTCCAACCCGGAAGGAGCTCAGGGGCTGATAAATGCACTCAACAAAAAACACGATGGCAGTATTTTAGATAACCTCGGCGGTTTATTTCAAGGAGGGGTAGATGATGCCGTAAAGACTGATGGTGAAAAAATCTTAGGCCACGTATTGGGGCAACGACAGCAAGGCGTTCAGCAGGTAATTGGTCAGAAATCGGGCTTAGATCCCAATGCGGTAGCCAACATATTGAAGGTAGCTGCCCCCATTCTAATGGGCATGATGGGCAAGCAAGCTCGTCAGAGCAATGTAAATTCTCAGGGTGACTTAGGCGGATTGATTGGAGGGATGTTGGGAGGCAGCAAAACTAAAAACGAACAAGGCTTTTTAGAGCAGATATTAGACGCCGATGGCGATGGCAGCGTAGTAGACGACGTAGCCGGCATGGTACTGGGCGGAAATAAGCAAAAAGGCGGTCTTGGCAGCCTACTAGGTGGTCTCTTTGGGAAATAATGCGATGATTGATGATTGATGATTGATGATTGATGATTGATGATTGATGATTGATGATTGATGA
>CAKZYJ010000449.1 GCA_937884755.1 uncultured Flammeovirgaceae bacterium | reverse complement strand
AATCTCATGTTCAAAACATAAAAAATGGCCGGAATTTCTTCCGACCATGACTGGATGTCCACCGTGTTTTTCCTGGGAGAGGGCATTGAGTTCTTTCAAGGCGGTGCTGGCAATCCGGCTGTGGGCCAGTATTTCATTCGGGGCGAGCGAAGCGCGGTGCAGCACCCGTTCGTACTCCTGAGCTAGATCCGGGTAACCGTAGCTCCGCAGGGTATCGGCCGCTTGGTAGCCCACTGTTTGCAGTTCCGTGGACGGCTGATTATTTAATTCTTTTTCCATGCACGATAAGCTTTAGATACAAAAAGTTATTAATTCATATTTGCTTAGAGAGGAAGAGACTGAAAACGGATCAGAACCTGATACTCCGTACCATCGCGTACTTTAGGCACCTTTACCTGCCATATCTTTTCATCTAATTGTTCCAGGTGCCAGTTCTCGGTATGGTAGGAGGCACCGAGCTCATAACCATAGAGCATCCGGTGCCCGACATCAAATAATTCCACAGAGAAAATATGGCGGGCTTCATTCAATTTCCAACCGGCCACATGCGGATGAAAATGTAGTTCATCGGGTGTACAACGCATCGTGCGCTCTTCGGCCTGTATTTCTCCTACTTCCCCGGTGCCGGGTGCCAGGGTGACGAAGACATTATCCCGGATGCAATCCGGAAGGCTTTCGTACCAGTTCTGGGTGATCGTACCATCCGAGGTAGTAGCTTCCAGGGCGATGAGCTGCCAATGCTGCTGATGCAATAAGGCTTTGAGTTGGCTTTTTTCCGTAATGGTATCTTCCTCTGACTGACAGGCACTAAGTATCACGATCAGCATTAAGAAGCTGGTAAGGATTGGGTAGATTTTCATGCTACTAATGGGTTAAAAGTTGAATAAAGGAGTTTGGGCAATAGTACTTCGCACCAAACGATGGTGGGTTTTAGCTGCTTTTTCTTGCATCGGTTTTACTTGAGTTACTTCCAGTAATAATTGATCCGAGCGGGTTACTAGCCTGCCCGCTAACTGCAGGTATTCTTCCGCATCGCTTTGTAAGCGTAACCGCTCGGCTTCGGTCATGGAGAAAAGGTCCGGCTGTTTAAGCACTTCATTCATTTCCATGGCTTTCAACATCAGGTCTTCGGCCAGGTATTGAAACGCGACGGCTCCGTAGGATTTGCGTTCAGCAGCTATTTGGTGAAAGCTACTGGCAAGCGATTGAGAAGTGTGTTGGGCCTGTTGCCACGAAGCTAGGTTGCTAGGCAGCACATCGTCTGATCCTGCGATAAAAAGATCACTATAGTTGTCGCCAGGGCTGCGCTCGAAGAACGGATGCTCAATGATGTACTCAATTTCAAGTCCAGGCTGCCCAGTACTTTTGATTAGTTCAGTGGCTAGGTAAAGTGATTTGGAAAGATCACTCCAATGAAGGTCTTGAACCGTTTCGGCTTGCCTGAGATTATCAAGTACCTGCTGCTGAAGGGCATACATGGCATCGTAATTTTCGTGAACCCCTAGGGTGAAGTCCCGGACTTTTTGGTGCTGCCGTCCTTTGCTTAGGTTCGCTGCCAGGTTCTCGCCGCTTTTGGCGATAGCTTTTTTATCTAGTACGAATACCGGTTGCGAGTGACCCAATTTAGAAAGTAGGCTTAGTAATAGGGTGATGAGCAAAATACATTTCATAGGCGATAGTTTATTAGTTGTTGTATAGGGAAGTGGTGGCGATGACTTTTCTTTCCTGCTGATGCTGGTAGGCTTTGATGGCCTGGGCTTTCGTCCAGGATGGCCGGGCGCTCGTCTGGATCAACTCATCCGCTTGGGTAGTGAGCTGCTGACTTTCCTGCAAGGTCCGTTGCATCTGGGTGAGCATCTCTAAGCGTTCGTGTTCCGTCATAGAAAACCGCTGGTCGGTAGTCAGTAGCATTCGCAGTTCCGCTGCTTTTGCAATTTTCTGCTGGGCTAGCTGCCGATACCCTTGGGCCAGTTGCAGTTTCCGGCGATTACTCATTTCCTGTAGGGCGATCACGTTTCGTTGCCGGGTTTGCTGATAGGCTTCCCAAATAGTAAGATCGGTGAACACAACCTCTTCATCGTAGGGCACCAGGTACTGGTACAGTGTCTTGCTCTTTACTATCGGCTCAGCTGGCGTTTGGTAAACTTGATGTAGCTCAGCGGCAAACGAATAGTCCGCCAGGTGCTGACCGGCCTGCATTGCTTCAAGAACGGCCTGCTGTTCAGTGGATTGATACGACACGGTAAGGCTTGTCGTGCTAACTGTTTTGCCGCTTGGGAAAGGTTTAATAGCGAAGTACCTTGTCTTCCTGCATACGATTTTTCCCGGAGCTCGTCCAGCGAATAATATTGGCCGTAAAACCGAGCGACCATCCGTAGGCAGGCCGGACCACAATCCATGCGGTCTAGTTGCTGATAGAAAGGAAAGCGTTTCATATTGCCGTACAATCCTGTTTCTACTTTCTACTTATCAGCTGACTTTGAAAAATATGAAAGAAAAATGGTCGATAGGTCGCTCCTATGGGGATGACTTTTTGAGATTTCAAGTTGTTATCTAAGATGATTTGGTTGCCATCAATAGCGTTGATCTTATCAATGGCTACTATGTAGGATTTATGGACTCTGAAAAAATTAGAAGCAGGAAGCCTTTTTTCTAGATCCCGAATATTTACCAATGTGATTATACGATCATTTTGGGTATAGATTGAAACATAGTTTTTAAGCCCTTCTATATAGTGAATATCATTTATCTTAACTCTGCGCATTCTACCTTTCCCTTCAGTTTTCACCATCAGAAATTCCTCTGAACTTCCTGTAATAACCGGAGACATTGACTGCCTGTAAGCCTTTTGCGCTGCTTTTAAAAAACGATCAAATGAAACCGGCTTCAGTAAAAAGTCTACTATATCATGCTCGTAACTTTCCAAAGCATATTCAGCGTGTCCGGTACTAAGAATCACTTGGCACCGATTATTTAAGATCTCCAGAAGCTCAATACCGGTTAAGTCCGGCATCTCAACATCTGAGAAGATTAAGTCTGTGGAAGTATCCTGTAGGAAAGCAAGGGCGTTTACAGATTCAGTAAAAGTATTTATTAGCGTAAGAAAAGGAGTCTTTTCTACGTGGTTTGCCAATACTTTAATTGCCTGGGGATCATCATCCACAATAATACAACTCAGCATATTAGGTATTAAGAAAATTATATAATTGATTAATCTTTTGACGGTAGGTGCCTCCTACCGGTATTGGTAACTCAACATGTTCTAGAGATACTGAACTGGAGTCAATTTCAGCAATATGTTCTATGTTGATGATATATTGCTTATGAGTTCGGATAAATGAATTCAAGGGAAGCATTTTTTCCATTTGAGCGATTTTATAGAAAAGCATAAGCGGGTGCCTTTTGCCTTTTTGATGAATCTTCACAAAATGACCATCTGACTGTATGAACAGGATATTTTTATACCTCACCTTAATGATTTTACCGTTATCGCGAACAAACAAATAGTCACTTTGGACCGAGCTATTCTGGATCTGTGCCAACTGTTTTGCCTTTCTCACTTTTTCTATTGCCTCCAGAAAACGATGAAAAGAGATAGGTTTAAGCAAAAAATCCGTGATATTAAGATCAAACCCATCAATGGCGTACCTTTCATGGGCTGAAGTGATGATAAATTTTGGTAGGTTCACCGATTCTCTGTTTTTAATAATCTTGATAAATTCAATACCATTGAGGTCATCCATTTCAATATCAATAAATACCGTATCCACTGAGTGCTTTTCTAGGTACGCGAGCGCTTGAAAAGGCGAGGTAAAGCAAACAGCTAGTGAAAGTGAAGGGACCTTAGTAGCGTATCTTTTAATGATGTCAAGGGCACTAGGGCTGTCATCGAGAGCTATCGCACTTATTTGCATAGTAAGAATTATAAAGCGACTTGATTAAAACAACCCCGAAATTTATTATATTTTATTGAATATTTATAATATTATTTATATTGTTTTTCATATATTATTATTGTTGTATCAATGCATATAATTTTTTACTGAGAATGACTTCTGGAGATCATTTGAGCTAAAAGAAAGCAGACTAACTTCAATGCCTGCCTTCATGATAGAATAAATGATATACTACAGCTACCTTCTAGGGCGATGTAACACTTTTGATGCCGGAGGCTTGATGGGATCACCGCCTCTAATCTTCATTTGCTGATCACTATCCAGCATCGTTACCGATTCTCTGTTCACAATCTCATTGAGTGAACGTGGTTTTCTTTTTGATTTTTTCATCATAATTATTGGTTTAGTTTCTGCTAAATTATAGCAACATTCACCCCTAGTCAACCTACTTCAAGGCGTACTTCACGAACGGCTAGGAATACTTCACGAACCTAGGATATTGGTTCATGAACAGGCTTGAATACTTCATGAATGCTCCGCGAAAGTCCTATCCGATAATTCTGGTTGACTTATTTTGTGCCTGCTTAATACTTACCAATGAAACTTATGGCGCAATCAAGTAATACAATCAGTATTTCATTTACCCAAGGCGAAAAATTACGTCATCTAGGTATTTGGTTCCTAGTTTGGGGCTTTATGCTGCTTACTGCTTTAGAAGTAGATTGGCCTCTTGGATTCAGCGTAGCAACTCAGACTCCTTACTTGCTATGGTTTATGGTTGTATTCTATGGATTGTTGTATTGGGCTTGCCCATTCTGGCATCAGAACAAAAAACGATTTGTTATTAACACGCTACTTGGCCTGACGCTATTTTCGGTAGGATATGTCTTATTAGATCTTCACGTCCCAGAATACGTTCCAGATGGTTACCTACAACCTGTTTACCCTTTGTGGAGTCATATTATGGACGCAATACTTTTTTTTGTATTTATCGAGGTTGTTGTCCTAGGGGTATATTTTCAGAAGTATAATCTTGAAAAGATTAGGATTAACAGCCAAAAAGAGATTGACTTAGCCAATAAGAAAGAACAGATCATTCGTCAGGAACTGGACTTCTATAAAAGCGAGTTCAATACCCATATCACCTTTAATACACTTTCTCATATCTACTCTAAGGTGATGGAAGATTCAGAACTGGCTAGCCCGATATTACTACTTTCAGATATCCTCCGTTACAATCTTAAAGTCCAGCCTCACCAGGAAGTTTCTCTGGAGCAAGAGATTAATTATCTGAAGACTTTTATAGAGATTTATCAAGTACTGTATCCGAAGTTACAGGTGAACCTTAGTGTTGAAGGGGAAAGCCGTAATGTAAAAATATTACCCCGGATTTTGATCAGCTTTGTTGAAAATGCTTTTAAACACGGAGATAAGAAAAATCCTTGTAATCCTATTCAGATTACTCTAACGATTGGCGAGCAGATACACTTTACCGTTAGTAACAAAAAAAGGCCTACTAGCCCATTCTTATCTACTAAGTTAACCAGCACGAAAGTAGGAATAAAAAATGTACGCAAGACCCTGGATGCTTTTTATCCTAACCAATATCAATTAGAAATTACCGAAGATCAAAAACGGTATAAAGTTTATCTTTGTATTGACAATCAGCATGAGTCCTTTGCCGAAACGAATACTATTATTGCCCAATCCATATAAGTGACACTCCAAAAAAGCTTTCTTAAACCTCAGTAATGAAATATTTAGTTGCATTATTATTATTTAGTGGACCCCTCCAAGCAATAGCGCAGGATAGCTCCTCAATCCAAGTGCTTCCTGATACAATGGGGGTTACCGAAAGGATGTATGGAAAAGTGATCCATGATCCTTTTCGCTGGATGGAGAAAGAAAGTCCCCAGACAAAAAGCTGGATGGTCCGAAAAAATCAAGAAGCCATCACGGCACTTCAGCAACTTGAGGGGTACGATAGCTTACTGCAAGAAATCAAGATGCTGAGAAATTCTGTTCCTTCGTTGAGTACAATACCGGTGGAGAACCAAGGCAAAATATACAGCCTGCGGGTTTTGACCGAAAACGGAGTAGAAGAAATTGTTTTGTTTGATCATCCTGCCGATGAAGGCCAAGTAATCTTTTCAACCGAAGGCCTCAATCAGCAGGATAGTACCTTCTATACTATTTTTAGCTTTGAGCCTTCCCCTGATAACCGTTATCTAGCTATTCAACTTTACCCGGACGGAAATGATCAGATGGAAATACGTGTGTTTGATGTTGAAAAGAGAAGACTACTGGACGATGTGATCAACGCCAGTATTTCTTATTTCCCTAGCTGGTTGCCGAATAGTAAGGCTTTTTTCTATACTCAGTTAAGCCTACCGGAAGATCAGTGCGATTTGTTTGATAAAGTGCGGGTGAAGATACATACGCTGGGTGAGCCTCAGACAGAAGATCGGGTGATGCTAGATCCGAACAATAATTCAGCGATCACCTACGAGGCTGGTGACTTTCCGGTGTTCAAGGTGCTTCCTGATAGCAACCATATACAGTGTTCTGTCATACGCGGTATTTCCCAATATGCTTCTTATTATGTAGCTACGATACCGAAAGTCATCCAATCCCCCACCAGTAGTTCCTGGAGAGTCTTATTTGACTTGGAGGATCAAGTAAGCGAAACCACTGCTCAAAGCACTAAGCTTTACGGCCTTAGTCATCGTGAGCATCCCGAAGGAAGTATCAACCAAGTAAAGCTAGAGGCTCCTGAAAAATCTGCCCCTCTATACTCGGTAGACGAAGGGTACATCAACACCTTTAAAGCTACGCGGGAAGCTTTATATGTGGAGCATGTATTGGATGGACTGAGCCATCTTATTCGTATAACAGATCAACAAGTACGAGAGGTTGAGTTGCCGTTTTTAGGAAATCTAGATTTGAGTACGGATGGGTTTTTCACTTCCGGCACCGAGAAAGGATTGTTTTTCGGGCTTTCCAATTGGGCGCATGGCTACGGAATCTACTACCATGACCCAGTTAAGGACACAGTCATAAAAACGAATATTCGCCCGGCCGGAAAATACGATTTGCCTACCGATTTAGTGGTAGAAGAAGTCAATGTGCCTTCTCACGATGGAGTACCTGTACCCCTGTCTATTATCTATGATAAACGAATAGCACGGGATGGTAGTAACCCTACTGTAGTGGAGGCCTACGGTGCCTATGGAGAATCGTTAGAGCCTTATTTTTCGGTAGAAATGTTGGCTTGGTACCGGCGAGGTGGCATTCTGGCCTATGCTCACGTTCGGGGTGGGGGCGAAAAAGGCATGTCTTGGCACGATGGGGGAAGAAAAGAAACTAAATCTAACAGTTGGAAAGATTTGATTGCCTGTTCCGAATATTTGATTGATCAGCAGTATACCTCACCGTCTCATTTAGGAATACGCGGCGGTAGTGCCGGAGGCATTGCAGTGGGGCGAGCCATGACCGAGCGTCCGGAACTATTTGGTGCCGTTGCCCTGGAATACCCGATGGTGAATCCCACCCGGCTTAACCAAACCCCTGATCCCATTGTACAACAAGATGAGTTTGGATCCCCGGAAGACTCGGTGGAATTCCAGTACCTCTATCAGATGGACACTTATTTATATGTTGAACCAGGAACTAACTATCCGGCGCTGTTACTTACCGCTGGAAAGAATGATACACGTGTACCCACTTGGGAACCCGCTAAGTTGGCCGCTCGCATGGCCTCAGATCGGGGGAATGACCGTCAAACTTTATTCAGGCTTTATGAAGGTGGGCATGGCGTAGGGGATGCCGAAGAAGCCCTGGCTCACTATACAGATCCTCTTGCTTTTTTTCTCTGGCAATTGAAAGCTATTAATCAACGCTAGGGAATAAATTTTAGACTATCCCAAAAAGGTTTACTCTATCGGAAGAAAAAAGCTTACTTGCTTCTTGATATTCTATTTCTGATACGATTCTTGAGAGGCTACCTGAGAGCAAGACAAATCTTACCTTTTATCAAGTAACGAGCATACCCTGCTTCTTGGAAAATGGTCGTCATAAGGTGATTGATACTACTAATGAAGAATTGGAGATAGAATAAAATTCAATTGTTATATCCCTGTACTGGTAATTTTTCCTCGTGATTGGTGGTATATTTAGTTCGTAAAATTTTCATATCCTCACTCACCTTCTTCTGAACAACTTTGGCGTAAATTTGTGTGGTTTTAATACTCTTGTGACCAAGCATTGAACTTACCGATTCAATAGGGATACCGTTGGTAAGCGTGACCGTAGTAGCAAACGTGTGTCGGGCCACATGAAATGTAAGATGCTTGCTGATATTACACAAGTCTGCAATTTCTTTCAAATAGGCATTTAACTTTTGGTTGGAGAGGACGGGTAAAAGTAAGCCTTTGTCGACTGCTTCGGGGTGTTCACGATACCTTTCAATGATAGCCAAAGCAGGAGGAAGTAGCGGTACTTGAGAAGAACTACCTGTTTTTTGCCGATCTATAAATAACCATTGTTCACCATCAATACCAGTTGAAATATTATCCAATGATAATCTAGCTACATCAACGTAGGCTAATCCTGTATAGCAGCAAAATAAGAAAGTATCTTTTACTAAGTTCAGACGAGCAACTGTAAATGATTTTTGTGCAATGCGTTCTAACTCTTCCTCAGTTAGAAAATCCCGTTTTACTTCCTGCTTACTTCCTTTAAATTTGGCAAACGGATCTCGATCGATCCATTCATTGGTAACTGCTAGATTGATAATCTTACGAAAATTGGTAAGATACTTCATCGTAGTGTTATGGGCACACTTTCTGACCGTTTTAAGGTAGAACTCAAAATCAGTAATGAACTGGTACCGTAGCTCGGAGAGATATAGATCTTCTCGGTGAAACTGGTGTTTGATAAACTCTTGTGTGAGTTTAAAAGTCGTCAAAAACTTTGTATAGGTAGCTTTAGCATAGCCTCTTCCTATTTGCGCTTTCATTTGTTCGTTGTGATACTGAAAGGCTTCCAATAGCGAATGTTGATTACTCATGTTACCTGTAAAATGGTCTTTAATAGCGGTAGCGGTAATCAACCTATTTTCTTGTTGTAACTGATTGTAAATCACATTGAGGCGGCTACGGATGTGATCAATGTGCTGATTAATAATTCGGGCACTTTCACGATTCCCTTTAACTCTACCTTTACGACTATCCCATAACTTAACTTCCACCCACTGCTTAGTGAAAAGCTCCTGGCGTTTTCCATCAACTGTGATTCTTACATAAATGGGAACTTCACCCATGGGGTTAATACGGCTCTTACGAACTAAAGGAAGAATTGAATAGGTATGTCTGGATTTCACGGTATAATACTTTAGTGATGCACAGTGCTAGTTTGTCTCTAAAGATACAGAAAATACCCTGATTTTACACCAAAACAATCATGCAATTTACTGTATTTCAGTAATTTATAGCTATATCGGTGAACAGCACAAAATCTTAAAAACTGTTCACCGATTTGCCACCTTTTTTTTTGGGAATTTATGAATAAAAAGATTCGAGAGGAAACAAAAAACCCCTCAGATCATACGATCTGAGGGGTTATGAATATTTTGTGAGTAATGATGCGGTCCGGACGGGACTCGAACCCGCGGCCTCCTGCGTGACAGGCAGGCATTCTAACCAACTGAACTACCGGACCAATCAAAATTGGAATGCAAATATGAAATCTTATCGTCTTATTTCCAACAAACCATCGTAGTTTTTTCTTCCAAGACTGCACAGGCTGGATATTCGCTTTTCGGGAAAGTTGGTAAAATACGGTTTTAATCCTAGTTTTGAGCCCTAAATCATAGAAGTATGGCAACTGAGAATCCTCCCAGAACATTACTGGAGTTTGAAAAGCCAGTGGTAGAACTTGAAACCAAACTGGCCGATATGAAGCAGATGGCGAATGAAAGTGGGGTAGATGTAAGCGAAGCCATCCGAACACTAGAAGACAAAATTCAGCGTCTGAAAGAAGAAACTTATGCTAATCTCACCCGCTGGCAACGCGTACAGTTATCGCGCCACGCTGATCGTCCCTATACGCTAGATTATATCTATGAGCTTTGTGGCGATTTCATTGAACTACACGGTGACCGGAACGTGAAAGACGATAAGGCAATGGTAGGCGGGTTCGGACGTATCGATAACCAGACGTTCATGCTAATTGGGCAACAGAAAGGGCGAAATACCAAATTACGACAGATGCGAAACTTCGGTATGGCTAATCCCGAAGGATACCGCAAGGCACTGCGACTGATGAAAATTGCGGAGAAATTTAACAAGCCTATTGTAGCATTTATTGACACTCCTGGCGCATTTCCCGGTATAGAAGCGGAAGAGCGAGGGCAGGGGGAAGCCATTGCCCGTAATCTGCGGGAGATGTTTATGCTGAAGGTGCCGGTTATATGCATCATCATTGGTGAAGGAGCATCCGGTGGGGCATTGGGCATTGCCATTGGCGATCGAGTATTTATGCTGGAAAACACCTGGTATTCAGTCATCTCGCCAGAGTCCTGTTCTTCTATTCTGTGGCGTAGCTGGGAGTTTAAAGAGCAGGCTGCCGAAGCATTGAAACTGACCGCTCAAGACATGCACCAGTTTCAAATGGTAGACGGGATTATTGAAGAACCTTTGGGAGGGGCTCATCTCGATTTGAAGTGGCAGAGCCAGAAAATCAAGGAGTATATTTTTGATAATTTGAAGGCCCTGCAAAAACTGTCGGATGAAGACCGAGTACAGCAACGCATTAATAAATTCAATAAAATAGGAGTGGTGCAATAGACACCAGACTCATAAGCTACGTTGTTCAAAGGAAGCGGAACTGAATTAGGTGCTAGTATGAAATTAGGATTAGTGCTGTCGGGCGGTGGTTCCCGGGGGATTGCCCACTTGGGGATACTAAAGGTGCTGGATGAGATTGGGTTTCAGATTGATGCTATCGCCGGGAGTAGTTCGGGTGCTATTGCTGGTGCTCTTTACGCTAATGGTTATTCCCCGGATGATATCCTGCAGATTATTCAAGAAACTAACTTTCTGAAGCTTATTCGCCCGGCAATTAGCCGTACCGGTTTACTGAAAATGGACAGTGCCGAGTGGCTGTACCAAAAATACCTACCGCATAATTCATTTGAAAGCCTGAATATTCCGCTTACCATCAACGCTACTGATCTTTGTAAGGGGAAAGCGGTTTACTTCTCTAAAGGAGAACTCATTCGCCCGCTCATGGCTTCTACCTGTATTCCGGTGATGTTTGAACCGGTTTCGGTGGGTAATAAACTATTCGTAGACGGAGGGCTACTCAATAACTTCCCCGCAGAATCTCTTTTTGGCAGCTGCGACAAGATCATTGGCTTGCATTGCAACCCTATTGACGATACCTTTCAGGTAATGAATATTAAGACTATGCTGGAGCGTACGTTTTTGCTAACGATCAATGCAAATTCCTACTCCCGGCGTAAATACTGCGACTTTTTTATTGAGCCGCCAGCACTAAAAACTTACAATATTCTGGATTTGAAACGAGTAGAAGAGATTTTTCAGGTTGGGTACAATTATGCCAAAACTCTGGAAGAAGATCTTACCCAGTTTTGGGCTACTTTATCAACAACAACCAAATCATAATGTGGAAGATTATTGCTAAAATCATTATGGGCATATCTGGCTGGTCGTATAACAAGAACTTTCCCGAAGACATTAAAAAGGGAGTAATGGTAGCCGCCCCTCATACCAGCAATTGGGATATATTCTATGCGCTTTCGGCTTTACGATTAATGGGGATCCCAGTCCGTTTCACCATCAAGAAAGAGTGGATGAAGCCTCCGTTAGGCATAATCCTTAAAGCATTGGGGGCGATACCCATTAACCGGCAACAGAAAGGACTTAAGCGAGAAAGCATGGTTGACGCGATGGTTCGTCTATTCGATGAGCGGGATCATTTAATTG
>CAKZYJ010000448.1 GCA_937884755.1 uncultured Flammeovirgaceae bacterium | reverse complement strand
CATTGATTTTTCCAAAAACTTCCTATCTATAACTTAATTATGTCTTACTGCTTACATAATAGAAATAAATAATACTGTGCCTAACACTATGCACCTGCAATGTCTCTATGAATTGCACTCGGGTGTTTATTTCTCCAAGTACTAAAAATGAAACTTGAACGATAAACGCGAACAACTTGGCTCGGCATGTGCAATAACCGTTGTCGCCAATCAACATTAAAATATGAATTTAACAATCTTTGATGTTCCAACCAGAGTTTCATTGGGTGTTCTAAAAGCCTGGGAAACAGGTGGTAAAGCTATAAGAAACCTTATAGTTCTGGCTTCGATTTTAGGAGTGATAGCTATTTGCATTGCCATCTTAGGTAATATTTTATATCCTGAGGAGACATTTCCTAAAGAAAATAATATTGTGATTCTTCTTACTGGTGGTACAGGTTTTATAGCGTTTGTTTTATACTCAATTTGCATTGCTTATGCAGAAATCAAAGAACAGGAGAAAAATGAGGAAATAATAAATAAAAAGGAAAAGGAAGTTTCTGATCACCCAAATGAACCAAAGCTAGCTTGGGATTTAGCTAGAATTAAACTAGAAAATTATTTAAACCGCAACTTAAGTCAAGTAAGAGCTATTTTCTATTTATCAGTGTCTGTAATGTTAATCGGTTTCGGCCTGATTATCTATGGTACGATAAAGGTATATGATAGTCCTGATAATTTTAAGCCTTCGATCGTAGTCGCTCTGGCCGGAGTTATTATAAATTTTATTGGAGCATCATTTTTAATACTTTACAAGTCAACAATGGAACAGGCAAAAGAATATGTAATAGTATTAGAAAGAATTAATGCAGTTGGCATGTCTGTTCAAGTTATAGATACAATCGTGAACTCTGAGATTAAATTAAAAGATAAGACAAAAGCTGAATTAGCAAAAAAACTAATTGAAATATACAGTAAGAAATAACTGGCTACATCATTTTGCAAATTCCAGTCTAGCGGAACTGAGCTTGATTGTTTGATGTGCCAAGAAGCCTTACACCCTGCTGTTTTGAGTGTTCCGCAGGGTCACTCCAAGCCTAAATGAAAGCAGGGACTTAGTCCCGGACTAGAATACCGCTAAGGTACCCCCAAAAACCCTGTTCTAAGCTATTAGAAACCCTAAGGGAAACTTGTAAGCATATCTGCGTTTTGTGTTAAACTGTTGTTGATTTCTTTTAGTACTTTGTGCCTACACCCCGAAACCCATGGCAGATCGTATTAAAAAAGTTGAGTCCATCAGCGACATGCACCAGATACTGGGCTACCCCAAACCCAAGCACCCGCTGATTTCCCTGCTTGATACCTCAAAATTGACCATCCCCCCTTCGGCTGTGGGGTCCAAGTCCATCCCTAACTTCTACATGATCTCAGTGAAGGACAGCAACTGTGGCCTGGAGTACGGTAGAAACTCTTTTGATTTTAACGAAGGGGTAATGGTCTTTTCCGCCCCCGGCCAGGTGTATACCACTACGCGTGAAGTTCAACCGGGTCAAATTCACGGGTGGATGCTGTACTTCCATCCGGATTTAATCCGCAATACCCACATGGGCGAAATCATAGAAGATTACTCGTTCTTCAACTACGATGTGTTCGAGGCACTTCATCTCTCGGAAGAAGAGGAGAAAACCGTGTACGACTGCATCAGCAACATCAAAAACGAATACGAGCAGCGCATCGATAATCATAGTCAGCGAGTGATTGTATCGAACCTGGAGCTGCTCCTCAACTATTCGTTGCGCTACTACGAGCGGCAGTTCAACACCCGCACCAACCAAAGCAAAGACGTAGTCTCCCAATTTGAAAAGGGCCTTAAGGCATATTACAAAGAGCAAAGGGCACTGGAATTGGGTGTGCCTTCCATTGAGCTATTTGCTGATCAGGCTAATCTATCGCAGCACTACTTCAGCGATTTAATTAAGAAGGAAACCGGCAGGTCACCCAAAGATCATATCAACGAGTACGTGGTAGAGCGAGCCAAAAATATGCTACTAGGCACCGAGCAATCTATTAGTGAGATTGCCTACGATCTGGGCTTTAATTATCCGCATTACTTCACCCGCTTATTTAAGTCTAAAACGGGGCTAACCCCCGGGCAGTACCGTAGCAACAATTAGATTCTGCATTTTGTGTTAGGCTATATGCAGTCTGTGTAGTCTCGCTATTCAGATAATCAGGATATTTAAATATTACTAAACCTTAAAAATTAGAAACCATGAGTAACCAGATAGAAACAAAGCACTTGCAGCAGGTAATAGAAAGCCACGGCCAGGATATGACCGGTAAGGTGGTGGCCATCACCGGAACCACCAGTGGCACCGGTTTTGTCTGCGCCCGAGAAGTTGCCAAGCAAGGAGCTACGGTAATTCTGCTCAACCGTAAAAGCGAAAGAGCAGAAAACGCTCTCCGGCAATTACAGGAATCGGTGCCCGACGGAAAGTTTGAAACTATCGATTGCGACTTACAAAACTTTGCGAGCGTTAGGAGTGCCGTAGACAGCATTAAGGCCAAGTACGATGTAGTTGATGTACTCGTGAATAATGCAGGAGTGATGGCCATGAAGGATGAAGCTACCCAGGATGGTTACGACGTGCAGATACAGACCAACGTTCTTTCCCACTTCCTGATTACCAAAGAACTGTTTCCCCTGATGAATATAAGCAGTGAGGCCCGCATCGTAATTCACTCATCGATGGCCCGCTTAGGCGGCCCGTTGGTCGCCGACTATTTTGAGCAAACAGGGGGCAACTTAGGGGGAGATGTGACTGAAGAAGAAAACATGAGTTTCCAGGGACCAAGATGGGAGCGCTATCACCAGACCAAACTGGCCAACGCCACCTTCACCTACGGGCGTAAAGAGAAATTGGAAGAAGCTAATATTGGAAGTGTGATTCCACTGCTGGCGCACCCCGGACTCGCCGCCACTAACTTACAGGTTACCACCGCGGCTGAGGGCGGCATGGAGGGAGATTCAGACCTCATGAATCAGGCACAATCCGCGGAAGACGGAGCCACCGGAATTATCAGAGCGGCGATGGACCCCGAAGCCGAAGCAGGTAATTTTTATGGCCCCACCGCTGGCTGGAGTGGCTACCCCGATCTACTAGAACCGGAAGACTTATTGTTGGATGAAGCCAACATTAACATTAACTGGGAGGGTTGCGAAAAAGCGGTTGGCTCGTTCAACTTTTAATGAGGAATGCAACCGGTTGGTGGGTGCCGACATCTTTCTAAAAACCCCCTGATGATGGCACCCCAACTTGGTATCTCCGGTATTGCTAAAACCTTCTGTATTGTAGGCAGCATTCTTCTGATCATGATGGCCGTATTTCACGGCAGTGGTTACTCTTACGTAGCCAGCGCCATTGGGGAGTCTGATGCGGAGAATTTTCTCAAGCAAATTGTCCCCGTACTATTCGCCCATCCCTCTATCCACCTAATCGAACTCGCCGCCTTCGGAATCTTAGCGATGTTTCTGGGACCGGCTGCCAGCAAAGTATTAACTCTGCTGGCAGCACTCATTATGGTCGACGGGGCTTTGGCCTTTTACCTGGGCGGAATACTGCCCGGCATATTGCTTTTTGGGGCAGCACTATCGTTTATCGTAGCTAGTGTCAAAATCAGATAACCGAAGTGATCTGACCCAAGCTACCCCACCAACCAGGAGCAACTGATTAAGGCCGGGGTTCGTACTTAAAAGGTAAGATGCAACTAAAGCAGTTAGGATTTACCGACAAGATACGCAACCTGATTGACCCGAAAGGAATTGAACTGGGTCGGGTGGTAGTAGAGCATAAGGAGCGCTACGTACTGCAATCTACCGAGGGTACTTTTAGCGCCGAAATTACGGGTAACCTGCGGTTCTCAGCTCAAAGCCGTCGGGACTTTCCTGCCGTGGGCGACTGGGTGAAGATCGCCATGATGGATGCTGAATCGGCTGTGATTCTGGAAGTACTACCCCGCATCAGTACCTTAGAGCGGCAGGCCGTCGGCCAACTGGGTGAAACCCAACTCATCGCTACTAATATTGACTACGCTTTTCTGGTGCAGGCCACCGGCCACGACTTTAATCTGAAGCGACTGGAGCGCTACCTTACTATCTGCCACGCTTCCGGAATAGAACCCATCATTCTGCTTACTAAAATTGATCTAGTGGAAGATCAGGCCGTAGAAGAGTTAGTCAGTCGCCTGCACGAACGCGTTAAAGAAGTTCCGGTTATTGCCCTCAGCAGCGAAACCGGCGCGGGCTTCGATCAGCTACAAGAGATTATGCAGCCCTTCCGAAGCTACTGCTTTCTGGGTTCATCCGGGGTGGGAAAATCTACGATTGTGAACCGACTGAGAGGAGAAGAGATCCTCAAGACCAGCGCCATTAGCGCCAGTACCAATAAGGGTCGCCACACCACTAGTCACCGCGAACTCATTATTCTACCTAACCAAAGCATCGTAATTGATACCCCTGGTATGCGAGAGGTAGGCATGACCGATCAGGCACCAGGATTGGAACGAACCTACGATGATATTGTGGAGCTGGCCCAGCACTGTAGATTTAAGGATTGTACCCACATCCACGAACGGGGCTGCGCGGTAATTGCTGCTGTAAACGAAGGAGATATTTCGGAAGAGGCTTACGACAATTACCTCAAGCTCAAACGCGAGCAGGAGCATTTCTCCAGCACCGTTCGGGAAAAAAGACAGAAAAGCAAAGCCCAAGGCAAACTCTACAAAGCCATCCAAAGCGAAAAGCGAAAGAATAAATATTAACTAGTGTGAACTACGGATGAAGAATTATCAATAGCAAGGTACAAGTGCTTGATCTTTAGTGCCTCACCCTCAAGCCGGGTGGGCTCCTACTTTTTCCATCGATGAAAAAGTAGGCAAAAAATCTAGGAACATTTGAAACTCGCTTCGCTCAGACAGCAAATCTTCCCCTACAGAGCGAAAAGAACATTCTTTATCATATAAATAGGAAAGTGAGTACTTTGTACTTTGCAGTTAGGTTACACTGCCTACCGAAATGATCGAAAAAGAAAAACCCCGCCTTGCTCGGTTAACCGCCATCATCACTCAGCTACAATCAGGGCGATTAGTCACCGCCCGGTCATTAGCCCAACAGCACGGGGTTAGCATTCGTACCATCTATCGCGACATCCGCACCTTGGAGCAATCGGGGATTCCTATCGTAACCGAAGAAGGGAAGGGCTACTCGCTGGTAGAAGGCTACAAACTGCCCCCGGTGATGTTTAGCGAAGCCGAAGCGAATGCCCTTATTACCGCCGAGCAACTCATTTTGCAGAACCAGGATCAGTCCCTGGCTGAGCAGTACCGTAGTGCCATTACCAAAATTAAATCGGTGCTGAAATACGCGCAGCAGGAAAAGACCGAGTTGCTGGCTGAGCGTATGCAGATTCGCACCCCGCGTCAACCTCAGAAAACCAGCCATCACCTTATCAATCTTCAGTCGGCCATTACCAACTACCAGGTAATTGAACTGGACTACCTATCCTTGCAGGGTGAACGCAGTCAGCGCTCTGTTGAACCATTCGCACTGTACAGTACTCAGGGAAACTGGATACTAGTGGCTCATTGCCGATTAAGAAACGGGTTTCGGGCGTTTCGTCTGGATTGCATACAGTCGCTACAAATTACTGATGAGCAGTTTGAACCGTATCCGATGACCCTTGCCGAATATTTTGAGCAGTACCGGAAAAAATATTTTTCCACCCCTGACACACCCTTGTCACCCAGCTTACCGAACTTGGGATCAAATCAAAATCATTTAACCATGGAAACTGTAAAAATTGATCCTTTTCAA
Organism: uncultured Flammeovirgaceae bacterium; assembly: GCA_937884755.1. Taxonomy (GTDB): domain Bacteria; phylum Bacteroidota; class Bacteroidia; order Cytophagales; family Cyclobacteriaceae; genus Tunicatimonas. The sequence goes on along the minus strand of CAKZYJ010000448.1, from coordinate 6,070 downwards.
ATCATCGGCATCGCTGTAAGAACCACCAATGCGAATGACCAGGCCGCCACCGATATTGCCAATCTCTGGAGCAAATTCATGACAGAAGGGGTACTCGACCAGATACCCAACAAGGTTGATCAGACGGTTTACTCCTTGTATACCGATTACGAGGGAGATCATACCCACCCCTACACCACCGTTTTGGGCTGCCGAGTGGCGAGCTTGGATACCATCCCCGAGGGAATGGTAGGAAAATCGTTTGAGGGTGGAAAGTACGTAAGAACTTCTGCTAAAGGCGATCTCACCCAGGGCTTGGTAGTGAACCAGTGGTCAAAAATATGGGCAGCGGATTTAGACCGAAGATACACCGCCGATTTTGAAGCTTTTGGTGCCAAAGCACGAAATCCTCAAGATGCCGAAGTAGATTTTTTTGTAGCAGTAAATTAGACGTAGCCTCTATGACTCGCGAACTGGATCGCTACTATCTGAGTAAAGACGAGCCCAGCAAGAGCTGTCTGCTAGCTTTGCGAAGTATTATTCTGGAACAAGACGAACAAGTTACCGAAACGCAGAAGTGGGGAATGCCCTGCTTCTGTTACCAAAAGAAAATGTTCTGTTACCTCTGGACGGATAAGAAAACCGATGAGCCTTACATCCTGATGGTGGAAGGCAATCATCTTGATCACCCTCAACTGGAGCAGGGTAACCGTTCTCGCATGAAGATATTCCGAGTAAACCCTAACGAAGACTTAGATCTGGAAACGATTAACGCTCTTTTGCAGCAGGCACTAGATTTGTATCGGAATGGGGTAATCAGTCTGAAGAAGTAGGATTACTTTGACAAAACCAGCGTGATACGTACAAATGCTATCTATCATTAGCAAACCATGCTATTATTTAACTACCCCCTCGAAGGTGCCCTGCTCAAAGCGGTAGGGAGAGTCTGATGTTTCGGCTAGAAAGGTAATCGTACCGCGGATTCTCCCGGTGGTATCATCGTAAGAATCAACTGTTACTTGGTCTATACCTTGATTTTGTGATTTTGCGCAGGTTATCAGCATGTCAGAAATCCACTCCCGATACAGTGCACCATCCGTCTCTAACTGATAGGTGCCTTCTCCCTGAAAATCTGGAATGTAGAAGGTAACCTGTTCTATTTCTACATTCTCCTGAGTGCTAGGGCGGCTGGCATTCACCACTAAGCTCCCTTGCTCATCAAGAAAAACTTCAAAAACTTCTCCTAACCAAGGCTCATCATTTAGCACTCCCTCCACAAAAGATTCAGGCTCTATCTCATCTTCCTGACACCCCTCAATTAGCAAAGCAGAAAATAAGAAAAGTAGAAATCTGGACATAATAAGTAGAATACGTATAATACTGTTGATGTTCTATGATTAGACCCTAATTGACATAGAAGGGTTGGAAGTTATTGCTTCCCGGCTACGGATTAAAATTTGCACCCCCCTACAGAAAAACGTAAACTGCGTACTATCTACCATTTTCTCAAAACGATTTTATGAAATATCTATTCACGACTACAAAATCATGCCTGTTTAGAACAGTTAGCTTACTGTCGTTACTTCTTAGCATCACCGCACTCAGCCAATCATCCACCCGCGTCATCTTAGATGCCGATACCGGCAACGAGGTAGACGATCTGTACGCTATTGCCCGCGCCCTGATTGAACCTTCTTGGGATATTCTGGCCCTCAACGCGGCCCACTGGCAGACCAGCCAGTGGGCTGAGCCTAACACCATGGAGAATAGCCACCGGCTAAATCAACTACTACTGGGCGAGCTTGGACTTTCGGTACCTACCCGGCGGGGCGGCGTGGCCCGCATGTACGACTGGGGCGATCAGGCTCAGCATTCGGCGGCGGCTTATGAGATTATCAAGCAAGCTAAGGCCACTCCGGCTGGTGAAAAATTATCAGTAGTTGCACTAGGCACGCTAACCAACGTAGCTTCGGCCCTTTACATTGACCCTTCCATTGAGTCGCAGATCAAACTTTACTGGCTGGGAACTAGCTACGATTTTGATCAGGGCATCTTGAAGCGGGTAGACTTTAATAGCCTAATGGATGCTCAGGCCCTGGAGCTTTTGCTTACCTCCGAGGTGGAGATGCACGTAATTCCGGTAAACGTGGCGTCTGCCATGACCTTTACCTTTGCTGAAGTGAAAGAAAAGCTACGTAATGCTAACCCAATGGGTAAAATTTTAGTAGATCGCTGGTATCAACACCTGGACGGTAGCCGTAAGCAACGCACCATTTGGGATTTGGCGCTGATTGAAGCCATCATCCACCCCGAATGGGCCGAAGAAGTAGAAGTGACTACCTCCCGTGACAGCGGTAACCGGCAGATCAATTACTACCGCTCCGTTGATGCCGAAAAAATGAAGGAGGATTTTTATCAGAAGCTGTTGGCGTATTATGAGAATCAGTAATCCCATCTACTCCTACTGGGCTACTTTTCCGTTTTTACCCAAATCGCAACCAGCTATGAGACAATTATTCGTACTCATCTCATTATTGGTGTCAATTTCTCCAACAGTATACAGCCAAAGCGATAGCCGATCAATTCCTGATGCTCAGTATTTCCGCCTGGAAGAAGGTTCGGAGGGCTCCGGGGCTTTCCGAACTGTACTATCATCCGATATTGACACTACCTGGGCGAAATGGGATTTGCGGGGATACAATTTTGGCTTCAACCGAGAGCAAACTCCGATGTACACCATGGTTGATGGTATCTTAAGCACGCCCTATATGATTCAGGTGCGGGGTAATCAGGGCGAAAAAAACAGAAAGCGTTGGGGCTACCATGTGTTTGAAGGATACGCCCGGGATGATAAATCCCGTATAACCATGCTAGTAAATAAACATGAGGAAGAGGGCAAACCGGTAGCGGAGATGTATTACTACGGTACGGTATACAATCACTCGGCCCCGGCCTACAACTGGTTCCGTATTGGTTCCGACGTGCGGCAACACTCGTTTCTGTTCAGCCGCGACAAGGCCATTTTCTATGGTTCCCTCAAAATGACTAATGCATTTACGCTGGGAAGAGTAGGTAAAGAAGACCTACAAAAGGAACCGCCGCCGGGCGATGATGAAAAGTTCTTCAGCGAAAGTGCCAAACACGTTAACTACCAGGAACTCAATACCAGCGAAGATGGTACCATGTTTTACGACAAAGACCACGATATTGTGGTGATCAAAATCAGCGGTCAGTGGATGAAACTTGCAGTAGAACCACTGCCCGATAGTATTCAGTACGAATTCGACAAATAAGGAAAGCTACTGATGTAAGCTAGGCGCTGGCCATTTTTTCTTTGGTTTCCCTTTCCATAGCCCGTACATGATCGGTGAGGGTTTTAGCAATGGGGATATAATTGATACCCAGTTGCTCAATACTCTTGGAATTATCAAAAGCCGAAGGATAACCCACATTACGTTTTACGAACTTACGGGAAAGCCCTACCGTAGGGCCTACCAACCAGAACAGAAATTTGGGTAATTCCCGTTGGGGCAACGCATATTTAGAGCCAAACTCTTCACGCAATATATTGCTCATCTCTAGTAGTGTCAGCACTTTGTTTACCAGAATATGCCGCCCTTTAGCCTCGTCTTTTCGAGCAGCGGCGATATGCGCTTCGGCTACGTTTCGGATATCCACTACTCCCATGTGCAGTTCCGGCACGCCCATCTTCAGGGTTCCGTCAGTCAACTGCTGCATGGTTCTGATACTCTCGGAACCGGATTGCTCCGACAGGGGCGGCCCCATCACAAAGCCGGGATTAATCACCACCAAGTCCCAGCGACCCTGGGCTTCTACCATTTGCCAGGCCTGGCGTTCGGCCAGGGTTTTGGAGTACGGGTAGGGCTGATGATCGGCACTGCTACTGGTGTTCCAGTTGGCTTCCGAAAAACGGCGATTACCCGCTTTTTCAATGTCCTGATTATCGCCAAAAATAGCCACCACACTGGAGGTAAGTACCACTCGCCGTACCGACGAGGTTTTGTTCACTGTATCCAGCACGTTTTTGGTACCTTGCAAAGCCGGATTGATCAACCCTTTGTAGGGATCGTCTACTTGTAGTTTGAAGGGCGAAGCCGTGTGCATCACCACATCACAGTCGCTCATGGCTTCCTCAAACGAGCCCAACTCCAACAGGTCGGCTTCAAACATATGCAGAGTGCCAGGAGTCTGCCCGGCAATATCCAGTAGGTGTTGGTATTTAGCCGTATTAGATTTATTGCGCACCGTGGCGTGTACGGCCACGCCCTGCTCCAGTAGCTGCTTTATAATCCAGGAGGCCACGTAGCCGTTGGCCCCAGTAACTAATACTCGGTGGAGATCTGCCATGATTGGTAGTTTGAAGAGATAACCTCGAGCGTAAAAAGTTGTTCGTATAATGAGATCAATTATATTGCTGACAGTCTTTTCACCTTATTCCTACACTTATGGATCAAGCCACTGCCGAACTTTTTGAAATCGCCTTTGACGAAGAAGATATTGTCGTTGAACTGGCCGACGAAGAATTATTATTCTACAATCAGCCCGTAGGCAACCTGCGGATTACCTCCGGAAAAATAATGGCGGGAGACCCGGCTCGAGCGTCTGATGCCCTGGAGCTAACTGGTACCTTTCCTAGTGGGGAATTTCCGGGAGAATCCGCCATTGCTGAATCACAGGATGGGGAAGAAGTAATTGGCTACCTACGCATTAAATTCAGCAATAGTGCTCCCAAACACTGGGAACCGGCTACCTACTCCGACAACAATGCCAGAGAGAGCACCCTGGTAGAATCCGGTATTTTTACCCTGGCCGATGCCGAAGTGCTAGCGAGCTTACCTACCATTGACGGCGATGAGCGGGAAGCACTGATGGAGCGCCTAAACAATGCGTTAGACGAAACCTACGAAGATGACCGCGCCTGGGGTGAACTGGATTTTGGAAGCAATAATTTGATTGCCTGCTCGTCGGGCGATGGACCAGGGACGTACTCAGTGTATTTGGGCTTTGATAATTCCGGAAAAATTTGTCGCCTGCTGGTAGACTTTGCTCTGTTTGAGGAAGACGAATAACGATGGCCAGCCAGTTTCCCAGCTACGAACTTCAGCACGATCATCAATCCGTACCCTTTGCGTTACGCACCATGGAGGAGATTGAGCAAGCTAATCAGGGAAAGCCTGACCGGCCGCATCGGCATAACTACTACACCGTACTGTGGTCATTTACGGCTACAGGCACTCATATGATTGATTTTGTGAATTATGAGATCGGGTCGCAGCATATTTTCTTTGTCAGTCCTGGGCAGGTGCATCAGGTACGTACCAACCCTGACCCGAGCGGAGTGGTGCTGCTCTTCACTTTGGAATTTTTGCAGATGAACGGTATCCGCGAGGAGTTCATCGACCGGCTAAGAATCTTCCGTACCTGCGAAGAAAATCCTCCGCTTGTAATTTCTGAAAATCAGGCTAGCACTTTACGACTGTATGTGGATCAGATGCAACAAGCTCAGCAATTACCCGACTACCGCTACGAGGCATTAGGAGCCTGGCTCAAACTCTTTCTGATTGCCAGCAATAACGCCTGCGATCTAGCACCCGCTCATCCGCAGGAACTTCAAGCGGGGCAAACCATCCTCCGGCAATTCAAGCAACTGGTAGAATCTCACGTAACCGAATGGCACAAGGTAAGCGACTACGCCAACCAGCTATTTATTACGCCTAATCACCTCAACGACGTAGTACGTTCGCTGCTGGGGCAAACTGCCAAGGAGTACATCCAACGACGGCTTACGCTGGAGGCTAAACGCCGCGCCGCCTTCGAGACGACTACCACCAAAGAACTCGCTCATACCCTCGGCTTCCGTGATCCTTCCCACTTCACCAAGTTCTTCCGCACCCAAACCGGACAGTCACTTTCTGAGTTCAAGGCGCAGGGGGCGTGGAGCTAGGAGCAGGGAGTTTTGGGATGAATGTTTTGCAAGGAGGTAGAGGGTAAAGGGTAGATGGTTAAAGGTGCAAGATTGTCTATGCCTGAAATAGGTTGACCGTTTTGGGTGATTGAACAACTGGATAAT
>CAKZYJ010000447.1 GCA_937884755.1 uncultured Flammeovirgaceae bacterium | reverse complement strand
GTCATATACATCCAACCATCGGGAGCCATAAAGGGGCCGATAAGGCTGTAAGCATTTACATTAAGAATCCACCCGGAAAGCAGTACCTCCCGCTGGTCGGCCACCCCATCGCCGTCAGTATCAGTGAATTTAATCAGATCGGGGGCGGAAGAAGCATATAGACTACCCTGGTAGAAGACCCCCCCCTGGGGAAAGCCCACGCTATCGGCGTAGATAGTACTTTTATCGTATACCCCGTCCTCATCTTCATCTTCCAGCAGGTTGATACGAAACTGGGGGTTATCAATAGCGTCCTGATTTTCCTCATATACGTTACCGGTAGACTCGAACAGGAAAAGTCGCCCGGTTTCGTCCACCATTCCGAACATAGGATAGTCCACCAGCTCCGGCCCCGCCACCATTTCCACCGTAAAACCATCCGGCACCTGTATGTCGGCGGTGGCGTTCGTTGGATTTTCCAGTTGCTGAGATACACTACAGGCCATCCATAGGGAGGCAACAATTAGCAGCAGTAGAGCAGTAGAAAGCTTAGGGAAAGACATAGCTTGATAGGTTGGTGGTAGATGAATGATCGTATTGCCTTATGTAGGCCTATCTAAAAACTAAAGGTTCTTTATGTTTTGACTTCAGTGTATTTTTCTAATTCGTATGCGCCCGGGCTGAATTTCCGATTTTCGTGATTAGCTATTGTATGAATGGTCTCATCGGATACGCCAGCTTCGTATTCTGCAATATAGGCTACATCATGCCCTTCATTTCTGAGTTTGCTCACAATCTGAAAATCTACTCCTTCATCAGCCACAAATTTCATAGGGCTATAGGGTATACCTTTTCCCCTTTAATGGCATCGGAAGCAAAGGCTAAAGCTGCCCAGATTGATTCTTCAGAGAGCTTTGGGTAGGCAGATAACAGATCTTGGTAAGACTTTCCGGAGGACAGCTCTTCCAAAATAAGCTCTACCGTAATCCGTGTTCCTTTAACTATAGGCTTTCCTAACATCACTTTAGGATTTGTTTCTATAATTTGCGAACAGTCTATCATAGCTTCATGGGTTTTTGACGCACATTTGGGGTCTAACCCCTATTTTTTCTGGGTAATCATTTAAGATAGTAATATCATTTATCTTTTGCTGCTTCTAATAAAGTCTTCCGTTAGTAGACGATCCAATTCTACTAGTTTGTTCAGTATTGCGTTGGCTCTTCCGTTTATTCATTTCCAGTTTGATAAAATTATTTCTCTTCTATCAAGTTCAATACTTAGCTCTTCGTTTCCATCTAAGTCTGTTTCTCAGACTTAGCAGGCCACATGACTTATTTTGCCAAATCATGAAAGATACTTAAGAGCTTCGCTAATGTTGGTGAGCTGCCTGAACTGAGGGTGATCAATTTTGCTATCTACTTTCTCGTAGGCCCAGGTAGTGTGGTAGGGTACGTGGAAGGCGTGACCCCCTAAGTTAAGCACCGGCATAATATCGGATTTTAGGGAGTTACCGATCATCAGAAATTCCTGAGGAGGAATATCCAAATGCTGAATCAGTTTCTCGTAGTTAGGTTCTTTTTTCTCCGATACAATCTCAATATGGTGGAAATAACCGGCTAGTCCTGATTTGTTTAGCTTGCGTTCCTGATCCAGTAAATCGCCCTTGGTGGCCATCACCAGCCGGTACTTTCCCTGTAGGGCTTGCAGCACTTCTTCCACTCCGTCCAGCAGCTCAATGGGCTTATCCAGCATTTCCTTTCCGATCTGAATAATTCGCTCAATAGCTTCGGGGCGAATGGTTTTGTCAGACATCTGAAGGGCCGCCTCGATCATGGAGAGCGTCATACTCTTAATACCGTAGCCGTAGAGCGTGAGGTTATTGATTTCGGTTTGCAGCAGCTCCCTTGCCACGCTATGGTAGGGCAGATAATCTTCCATCATATCGCAAAACTTGTCTTCGGTCTCCCGAAAATAAGGTTCGTTCACCCACAGCGTATCATCCGCGTCAAAGGCAATTACTTTTATCTGATTCATAGCGGTAAATCTAGCTTTTGGTGCGTAGCATCCCAAACCAATGAGTATCTTTACTAACACACGTGAACTATGGATTAAGACTTATTGATGGTATATTGTAAGCATCTGAATATCAATCCTCTGCCCTTAAGCCGGGCGGGCTTTTACTTTTCCATCGATGAAAAGTAAACAAAAATCTAGGAAACCTTGAAACTCGCTGCGCTCAGACAGTAAGTTTTCCCCAATAATAGCAAACTTCGCTACTTTCTAATCCATAGTTCACGTTAACATCTAAAAACTAATCCCATGGAATTTCTATTGACCGCCTACGATAGCACCGACGAAGGAGCACTAGATCGGCGCATGAGCGTACGGGAAGAACATCTGGCTTATGCCCGAAAACTGTACCAAAACGGAAATTTGATAAAGGGAGGAGCCTTTCTCAGCGACGAAGGAAAGATGATTGGTTCTACCATTATCTACCAAGTAGACTCTGAAGCCGAAGTACAGGAAATTATTGCGAATGACCCCTACAAAATTAAGGGGGTGTGGGTAGACATCACTACTAAGCCCATTCGCCTGGCGAATCTGGATTGAGTGGGGATTAGATTCTCTGTTATCTCCAGCTAAACGTTCGTTGTCCGTCTTCTTTCAGTGGGTCTAATATCCAGATTTCTACTTCCGGAATGCCAATGGTAATTGGTGCTATCTGAACGGTGTATTTCCCGAAGCGTTGAGGAATAAACGTGGTGTCTACGAATTGCCATCGTTTCACTGCCGCCTTTTTATTGTTGTACTCAGGCTTAAAATACTGGCGGGCTGACAACACTTCATTTTTGGCCGGATCAATAACGGTTACAAGAATCTCGGCGTCAAAGGAACTCTTTAAAGGTGGATCAACGGGTTTTACGGAAAGCGTGTGGGCTACGCCAGTATGATTCACAGTAAACTCTAAGGTTCGTACTGGCACCGGCTCGCCCACTTTTGCTTCCATCGAGCCAGCTACCTTGGTTCTAACTATCGTATTTTTCTCGTACTTAATGCTAGTAGAATAAGAAATCAGCCCTCCCACTATACACATTAGTATGATCCCGATAGATAGATTAAAGATTTTTTTACTGTATAGCCCCTCGTGTAATTTGTGCCGGATACTCAGCAGAATACCGCCAAAGATTATTCCAATACCCCCAATCATCAGGGCTTCAATTAAGCTAGCACTCATCTTAATTTTTCTGTGAAGATAGCAAGAGACTGAATCTTATCATCTGTTCTGAGTGATTACAGTGACAATTTACTTTTCTGTTCCAGCATATCGTCTACGATCAGGTCGTACACGATATGCTGAAAATGCCAGGTAGCGGCGGCTTTTCCGGAGCCATGGGCAAACTAGCCCATACTAATTTTCAGTTACCGGATAAGCATTAAACTACCCAGTACTTAGTATTTTAGAATCTTCTTAATGAATACCTGTTCACCAGTAGTAAAAGTGAGGGTATAGGTACCAGCCGTAAGCCCTGACATATCTAACTCCAAGGTGTTGGAGGTTTCTCCCGCTAAGATGGTGTTACCTAAGACATCAGTGAGTACAAAACTATTTTTACCTAAAGGTAGATTTTTTGCAATGACTCTATCTCGGGTAGGGTTAGGATAAACCATCATCGACTCCTTTTCTGTGCTTAGAAGTGAGGTTATTATTTCTATTCCTGTTCCGCTGAGGTTGAGGGTGTAAGTACCTTCGTCAGCATCATTGCTGATGATAGTAAGCGTAGCGGTTTTTCCCCCCTCGCTAGTGGGCGAAAAGCTGACCGTAAAGGTTTGATCGCTACCAGCAGTAAGGGGTGAGGTAACCTGAGTTTGGTCTATCGAAAACTGATCGGCATCCGTACCGGATAGTGCTACTAAACTTCCGGCCGTACCGGAGAGTTCTAAGTCGGCATCACCGATATTTTCTAAGATAAAGGCGACTTCAGAAGAAGAGGTATTAGTGTCCACCTCGCCAAAGTCGTAAGTTTCTCCCGAGGCAATCGTGGTTGTACCTTGCCTTAGGTTGATTTCCGGCTCTGGGCTGCCCGGTAGCACGCCTATTCCACTTAGGTTAAAGGTGTAAGTACCCTCGTCAGCATCATTGCTAGTGATGACGAGGGTAGCGGTCTTTTCCCCTTCGCTGGTGGGGGAGAACGTGACGGTAAAGGTCTGACTGCTATCGGCAGTAATGGGTGAGATTATGTCAGTTTGGTTCACTGAAAACTGATCGGCCCCGGTACCTGCTAACACGATTAAACTTCCGGCTACGCCAGAAAGCACTAAATCGGCGGTACCCGCATTTTCCAAGGTGAAACTAACTTCATCAGAAGAAGTATTAGTATCTACTTCCCCAAAGTCGTAGGTCTCACCTGAGGCAATGGCGGTGTTGCCTTGCCTTAGGTTGATTTCAGGATTGCCCACTTGTACAGCTACGCTTGTTCCGCTCAGGTTGAGGGTGTAAGTACCTTCGTCGGCATCATTGCTGGTGATAGTGAGCGTAGCGGTCTTTTCCCCCTCGCTAGTGGGCGAAAAGCTGACCGTAAAGGTTTGATCGCTTCCGGCAGCAAGAGGTGAGGTGACTTGAGTTTGGCTTACCGAAAACTGATCGGCATCCGTACCGGATAGTGCTACTAAACTTCCGGCTGTACCGGAGAATTCTAAGTCGGCATCACCGATATTTTCTAAGATAAAGGCGACTTCAGAAGAAGAGGTATTAGTGTCCACCTCGCCAAAGTCGTAAGTTTCTCCCGAGGCAATCGTGGTTGTATCTTGTCTTAGGTTGATTTCCGGCTCTGGAATGAGCGGTGCCACGCCTATTCCACCTAGGTTGAGGATGTAAGTCCCTTCGTCCGCATCATCGCTGGTAATGGTGAGCGTAGCCATTTTTTCTCCCTCACTCGTTGGTGAAAAGCTGAGCGTAAAGGTCTGATTGCTACCCGCGGCAATCGGTGAGATTATGTCACTTTGGCTTAGCGAAAATTGATCAGCATCGGTGCCTGCCAACACTACTAAACTTCCAGCCGTACCGGAGAGCTCTAAATCGGCATCGCCCGTATTTTCCAGGGTGAAATCAATTTCAGTAGAGGAGGTATTAGTAGCTAGCTCACCAAAATCGTAGGTTTCTCCCGAGGCAATCGTGGTGTTGCTTTGCCTTAGATTAATCTCTGGAATGCTCGGTATAAGGGCGTTTCCGCTTAGGTTGAGGGTGTAGATGCCTTCATCGGTATCATTGCTGGTGATGATGAGCGTAGCGGTCTTTTCTCCTTCGCTGGTCGGGGCGAAACTTACCGTAAAGTCTTTCTCACTACCCGCAGCAATGGGTGAGGTTACATCGGTTTGGCTCACCAAAAACTGATCGGCATCCGTACCGGATAGTACTACTAAGTTTCCTACCGTACCAGAGAGTTCTAAATCGGCGTTACCGGTATTTTCTAGGGTAAATTCGACTTCGGCAGAGGAGGTATTTGTAGCTAGCTCCCCAAAGTCGTAGGTCTCTCCGGAGGCAATCGCTGTACTGCCCTGCTTTAGGTCAATCTCTACGAATGGAAATTCGTAAACCCTTACGTGCCCTGAAACCGCACCTGTTCCACTATTACGGGCAGCCCCAATGGCCAGGGTATTCCCATCCGCAGCAAGGGATACGGAGCCGCCTGATTGGTCAGGTCTTGCTTCTCCATCAATATCACTACCTCGTTGTATCCACGCCGTCCCGTTCCAGGTATAAACCCTCACGTGCCCTGCAGCCGGATCTGTTCCGTCATTATTAGTAGCCCCGATGGCTAGGGTATTCCCGTCCGAAGAAAGAGATACAGAACCGCCTGATCGGTCATCGGCGGCTTCCCCATCAATGTCGTCACCTCGCTGGGTCCAGGCGGCCCCATTCCAGGTGTAGACCCTCACGTGCCCGGCAAGATCACCCGTTTCGTCATTACCTAAAGCCCCAATGGCCAGGATATTCCCATCGGAGGATAGGGATACGGAACTGCCTGAATTGTCACCAGCTGCTTCTCCGTCAATATCGTTGCCCCGTTGGATCCATTGCGCTTGAGTATTAACACTGCTTCCCAGGCACAGTAAAATAAAGGCGACGCACTTAATTTTTTTAGTAAAGATTCTCATAAATTGATGCTAGGTTTGAACTATTATGTTTGGTAGTATCAAGAAAAGGAATGAGGGGTTAGCAGAAATACTATTCCCATGCTTTCAATAACTAAAGCCTCAAGCAGTCTGGTACCCATCTTGCTTTTTCGTCTGAGCTAAAAACATTCGGGGCCATCGTCAACCCCGGCGGTGCCGTAGGTGCGGAAGTAGCGACTTCCGTTCAGAAATGTCTTGTTGTCTTTGTACTCCAGATTGTATTCGTATACTTCTCCGTTATGAAAATTCAGGCGCAGCGTAGCTCCATCTTGCGTATTGCCTACTACATCCCAGGTGCCATTGCCCTGCCCGCTATCGGATGAACTTCCGAAAGCACCACCGGTATCTACCGACATACTGCTACTGCTTTTGTACTTAAAAAATCCTTGACCACAGAGGTGTATCTGGACTTCACTGCTGTAACCTCCGCCGGTGCTGTAGCCGCCGTAGCTTCCGCTATTGCTCTGGTAAGAATCCATGTAGGTAAGGCGGGAGTTTTGCAGGGTTTGCTTCCACTCTTCCACTACTGGTGGGGTTTGGGGTTGAGAGAACTGTGTACTGTTAGCCAACTGCTGGGCCAGTTGTTGGTGGGTAGCCGAGTACTGGTCGGGAGTGGAAGCAGCCATAATAGTAACCCCACTGCCGAGCGGGTTAACTAATCCAACTATGTAGGCCTTCACTGCCTGCCCTTCCAGCGTGCCGCTGTATTCCGCGCCGATGCTGCGTTCATTTAGATTCTCTATTTCACCGGATAGTTTTAGGCTGGTACCATTTTGCTCGGCAATACCCTTCCAGGCCTCCTGCGTGAGCTGAGCCAAGGTTGTGTACTGATGGATAGTGAGAAATGCGAAGCCCGCTTGGGTGTTGGAGCCAACAATGTAGCCCCCGTTCACTTCCTGACCTACCCATCCGTTGGGAATGGTAAATCGGATACCGAGCGTCTTAAAATTTACTTCACCGGTGGCTTGAGCGACGGCATCTGAGCCTGCTATTGTTACTATTGAAAGTAAAATGGAAGCTAATATTGATTTCACAGTATGCATGGTTTTTAGTCAGTTTTTTGGTTTAGTGCGTCAGCTTTCTATTTGGTAATCAGGCTGGCTAAGGAGCCAGCGCGAAGCGGGTTTGAGTGGGACCGAGCTTTTCGCTCTCTTCGGTAAACTCCAGCAGTAAATCAGATTCACTAAGCTCGAGTACTGCCACTGACTCTTCCTGATTAGTGCCCTGATCTAGCAGCAAGAGAGTGGCGTTGGCCGTTAACTCCCAATTTCCCTGCCGCTCGTCGGGCATCAGAAATCGGTAGGTCTTATCCGAGCGAAAGGCAAAGCGGTAGGTGCCAAAGTCCGTCGCGTTTTCATCCTGACCGTTAATCTGTACCGATTGTACCCGCCAGGTGCGGGCAATCATTTCTTCGGCGGTAGGTTCAGCGGGAGTAGTCACCTCTTCTTTACAACCTATTAGTATGAACAGCAATATCAGCGTAAGCGAGAGATTTTTCATGGTGAAATTAGTTTGATGGTTAGCGTTTAATCAGTTTATGTTGGTGCCACCCCTGCTCACTGGCAAACTGCACCAGGTACAACCCTGGGGTAAGATCTGCCAGCGAAACTTCGGTGCTGGTACTGGCCGGGCTGATTTGGCTTTGGTGCCGCAACTGGCCGGTAACCGTGTAGATAAATACCTGTACTGTCTCGTTCAATTGCGAATCAATCGTCAGCGACGAAGTGGCGGGGTTGGGGTATATCCTCAGGCCCCGAGCCAATTGTTCATCGGCCAGGCTGGTGACGGTAGCCTCTACTTCCACCTCTTCCGAGCGAGCCACACAGCCCGAAGCAGCGGTAACTTCCACCTGATAGCGGCCCGCCTCCTCAGCGATAATGTTCTGAGTGGTATCAGGCAGGGCTTCGCCGTCGAGGAACCACTGGTAGGAGTCTCTTCGGAAGCCGTCAGCGTGTTTCCCGCTACAGTGATTTTCGGAGCCAGGGCCGAAAAATCTACCGTGATTGTTTCGGAGAAGACGCTGTCGTTGAGTACCCATACATCTTCACTGGCTACGATCAGCACTTTCACTTTATCTCCGTCGCCAAAGCCATTGGTAGCGAAAGTGGGGCTGGTTTGGTTGGCTACGGGTTGGTCGTTGAGAAACCACTGATAAGTTGGTTCGGCTCCGGCCTCAGTGACTGAGGCAGTAAAGAGGATACTGTCCTCGACAGAGCAGACGCCGCCGCTACTGGCGCTTAGTTCGGTTTGTACCCGCAGCGGAGACAGTGCCCAGAGTTCTCGTCCGTTACTTTTGTCGAGAGCGGTGAAAAAGAGGGTTTCGTTGATATAGTCTAGCAGAATGGGAAGACTACTACGAGGGCCAGCGAAAATATCCTGTACCAGTTGGGTGCCTTCGGGGGTACCATCGGTACGCCATAGCTCTCGACCGTGTTTGTCGTCGGTAGCGGTGAAGAACAAGGTGCCATTGGCATTGATAAAACCGTTAATTGCTTCTATATCGATGAGGATTTGGGTGCCCTCCTCGGTGCCGTCGCTACGCCAGATTTTATATCCGTCGCTGTCTCTAGCGATAAACAAAAGCAGATCGTTGAAGACAGTTAGGCTGTTTAGAAAGCTACTGCCGGATCTGGGTTGGATATTCTTGACCATGACGGTTCCCGCTTCGGTACCATCACTTTTCCAGAGCTCGATGCCGAATTCGGGGCTGAAGGCACTGAAAAATAGCGTACCTTGATAGTTGACGAATTCAACGTCATCACGTATACCATCGGAACGCTCACTTCCCGGAAAGATATCTTTCACCAGGGTGGTACCGTTGGTAGTACCGTCGGTTTTCCAGAGTTCCCGGCCCAAAGTACCATCGTTAGCTGAGAAAAAGACCGTTTCGTCTATTTCCAGAAAACCCCTGGGAGAGGAGTCACCCAGCGGATTGATATCAGTGACCGGAACGGTGCCGGCTTCGGTGCCATCGGTTTTCCATAACTCATTTCCTTGTAAGGTAGTACTGGCTGGGAAGTAAAGCGTATTGTCTAGAATAAAATAGTCGCCTTCCCCGAGATTTAAGGCTTCATCCTCGTTACCGGGATCAAAATCTTTAATTAACGCCGTGCCTTCGGCCGTACCATCGGTTTTATACAGTTTCCAATCCAGCTCACTGGTTTGTCCGGAAAAATACAGGCTGCCGTTTATCTGCGGTTGCTTTTGCTGAAATGAAACCCTGAGGTCGGCCGCCTGGGCAGAATCCATCAGGGGTTGGCTACCCTCGGTGGTTCCATCACCCAGCCAGATCGTCCTTGCATTAGCTTCGGGGTGATCATCTATGTAGATAAGTTGGTCATTAAAGACCTGTAAGCCTTCAGCCACCACCTTTTCTTGCAGCAGGCGGGTATTCTCACTGGTGCCGTCGGTTTGCCAGAGGCCTTCGTCGGTGGAAAAGAACATTTGGTTCTGAAAGCCAATCGGATTACTGCGTAAACTAATATCCTCGGATTGGGTATTGATATCCTTGACCAAGGTGGTGCCTTCGGGGGTACCATTGCTTTTCCAGAGTTCGCGGCCATTTGCTTCATCAAAACCAGCAAACACCAGTTGCCCTCCTAAGTCATGAACCTTCATATCCCCGGAAATACTAAAGCCGTCGTCCTCACCTGGTTTGGAGTCTACCAGCATCAAGGTACCCGCTTCGGTACCATCACTAGCCCAGAGTTCGCGCCCAAACTCTTCGGTGTCGGCAATAAAGTACAAACGTGTATCGGAACCGCTGGCTAAGCTGGTGACAAAAAGGTGATCTATATCTCGAGAACTGCCTGAGGTAATCTCCTTTACCAGGCTGGTACCCGGAGTGGTACCATCGGTTTTCCACAGCCCGTTGCCTCCGTCTCCCTGGCTAGCCACGAAGTAGAGTTCGTCATTAAATACGGCCAACTTATCTCCGTCTACCGAAATATTTTCGGTCACTTGTTCTTCGGTTGTCCCGTTAGCCTTCCACAGTGATCCGCTTTCTACGAAAAAAAGAGAATCCTGATATAAGATGTGGCTCCTGACATTGCTGTCCAAGCCCTCTACTAACTGGGTGTTTTCGGGGTCGCCATCAGTTTTCCACAGCCTTCTCCTCGGGCTGTCCACGTCCTTCAGGGTGAAATACAACCAGTTATCTACCACCTCCAGTATCTCAATATCGCTGTCTGCTGCACCTTCGGTAAGGTCGGCCACCATAAAGGTGGTGTTGGTGCTACCCAGGCTAATCCAAAGTTCCCGGCCGTTTACCCCGTCATCCGCCATAAAAACGAGGGTATTATTAAAAGTTTTCATTTGAGAGATATTTGCGGGCCGTATACCCTCATTAATGTCTTTCAGCAGTACGGTTCCATCGGCAGTACCGTCGCTACGCCATATCTCCTTTCCGTGTTCATTATCTGAAGCTAAAAAATAGAAAAAATCTTGGGCGGCGATCATTTGTTCAGGAAAACTACTTAACGTAGCACCGAATAGATTCAGGCGGATGTCCTTGACCAGCGTAGTACCGGCGGCAGTACCATCGGTACGGTAAAGCTCTTGGCCTTCGTCTCCTGTTCCACTGAAGTATAGTACATCGTTGAATAAAACGTGCTGACCACTACGAGTGCTGATTCCGTTACCGCTTCCTTGTTTCAGGTCTACCACCATCTGGGTACTGGCGGCCGTCCCCTGGCTTTTCCATAGCTCGTAGCCGTGTTCTCCATCATTAGCAACGAAGTACACCGTGTTTCCTATTGCTGCTACAAACTGAATAAATGACTTACCTACCCCGGGTAGTACATCTTTTACCAACTGGGTGCCTACCTCGGTGCCGTCGCTGCGCCAGAGTTCTTCCCCGTGCTTTCCGTCGTCGGCTACAAAAAACAGCCGTTCGGCAACGTCAACTCCGGGGGTTGGTTTCATCACAATTCCCTCAATCCCCGGATCAGAACGGAAGCTGCTAACACCTCGGGCGGAGAAATCGTTGAGCAGTATGGCTTCCTGGGCAAGAACCGCGGTAGTGAGTAGGGAAAGCAATATTAGAGACAGCAATTTCATGACTACAAGGTTTGGCGGTGAAGCATAGTCCTAAAATTTCTCATATTTATGCAAAAAAGAATCACGGTTTTCGGGGATATTGAAAAATCACGGAAAACTGGGAGAGGGGCCTGGTTGTTTTAGGCAAGCTGCGGGTAAATCGTTTAGGATGAGACGGTTAACGATGGATGACAGAGCTCCAACCAATAGCTATTGCTTTACCACTTTATAGGTCTTTGTCCATGTTCCCCCTGGGTTAGCGATTAATAAGGTATAAATACCAGGTGGCTGTTGGGTAAGGTCAAGACGTTCTTGCCAGTGACCGTAAGTTTCTACTGTGCGCTCGAAGCCTTTTAATGAGCGACCGACGCCGTCATAAATCGCTAGATGAAAACTTAAGGCTGCCCCTTTCAAGGATATTTCCAGTGTATTGCTAAAGGGGTTAGGATACACGCGAAGCGATACGAATACGGGCAACTCGTCAACCCCAGTAACGATACGTTCGCTCTGGAGAAAGCCTTGGGTGAGTACAATCTCGGGGCTTTCTAAGCGGGTTACCGCAACTTCTCCTACTGAAAAATCAAGCTGAATATCGTTGGCCTCCACTGATGCTCCTGTTGAACCAATTGCAGAGCGTGCCAGTGACTGGGCGATAACTGTATTCTCTTTGTATAATCCCAGAAATCCTATAGCCAAGGTTATGAATACTACTCTACGCATGACTTAGCGATTAGGGGTTTGAAGCACTTTATCCTCCAAAGATTCCAATCGCCTTAGAAGCTCGTCGATGC
>CAKZYJ010000446.1 GCA_937884755.1 uncultured Flammeovirgaceae bacterium | reverse complement strand
CTTTCGCAGCACTTTGAAACAAAACTTCTCTCCCCAGTTTATTCGCAACACCTTGCAGGTTAATCGGGGAGTTGATCCTGACGGGAATTACCGTTTCAGCGAATTAGGCCGCCTAGCCGGACTACACGAGACCGATTGGAGCTGGTCGCCCCTGATTGTTGATTTTGATAACGACGGGCTGAAAGACGTCTACATCACCAACGGGTTTAGAAGAGATGTTACGGACCATGATTTTCAGGAGTACACCGAACAAACCAACGCTTACGTCCGCGGCTCGGGGAAATTATCTATTCCCGAAGTTGTGGAAAAATTACTTCAGTTAGATAGCGTCTGTTTACCCAACTTCATGTTTCAAAACCAGGATAGTTTGCGATTTGCGGATAGAACCCAGGATTGGGGAATGGATCATCCTTCCATGTCCAACGGTAGTGCTTACGCCGATTTTGACCGGGATGGGGATTTGGACCTGGTAGTCAACAATATCAATGCTCCGGCTTTTTTGTACGAGAACGTAGGCCAACCTGAGAGCACTAATCATTACCTGAGAGTAAATTTAGTAGGCAAAGTACCAAACCGGAACGCGCTGGGTGCCAAAGTTACTGCTACTCTGGTCGATGGAAGAAAACTGTACTACGAAAATTACCCCGTGCGGGGGTATATGTCCAGTTCAGAATCGACTATTCATATGGGTCTGGGAGAGACATCGCAACTGGATACGTTGGAGATCACTTGGCCTGATGGCAAGCAGCAACGGCATACCCATTTGGCGGTAGACACTACTTATCGGTTTAGCTACGGTGATCATGATTTTTTAGCAGTAGAAGAGAAAACAACCTTTCCGTTCAGTAACCGCCTGTTTAAGGAAGTTTCTGAGGAGCTAATTAACGACTATCAGCATAAAGAAAATGTATCCGAGGACTTCAGATACGAGCCATTGCTGCTACACCAGTTCGATAATTATGGACCGGGTTTAGCGGTAGGCGATATGAATGGTGATGGTAAATCCGATTTTTATGTAGGCGGGGCCCGATACTATAACGGTACACTCTTTTTCCAGTCAGAAGACCAAACCTTCACTACTAAAACACTGGAAGGTAACGAGTTACACGAAGATATGGGTTCGCTACTATTTGATGCTGACCAAGATGGTGATTTGGATCTGTACGTAGTAAGTGGAGGCAGCTCGGTAAAATATTTCAACAAAGGACACTACCAGGACCGTCTTTATACCAACGATGGTCAGGGTAATTTTACTCTAAACGAAGAAGCGCTGCCCGAGATTAATACCAGTGGCTCTTGCGTAGTAGCGGCGGATTTTGATCGGGATAACGATCTTGATCTGTTCGTAGGTGGAAGGATCGTTCCTGGAAAATTCCCTATTACACCCCGAAGCTATCTACTGATAAACCAAGATGGTAAGTTCTACGATAGAACCGAAGAACTGGCCGAGGGACTGAGTGAAGTAGGTATGGTTTGTTCCGCCCTGTGGACTGACTACGACAACGATCGGGATGTTGACCTGATTGTGGCCGGAGAATGGATGCCTGTCACCGTATTTGAGAACACCGAAGGAAGGCTCGGTAAGAAAACAGATACCGGACTGGAATCCTACTGGGGTTGGTGGAACAGCCTGGCTGGAGGAGATATGGATAATGACGGCGACATTGATTACGTAGTAGGCAATCTGGGCAACAATACCGCCTTCAAGGTTCAACCGGAACAGCCGCTTCGGATGTACGTTAAAGACTTTGATCGTAACTCCAGCGTAGATGCCATTATTACCCGTTACATCAACGATAAGGAAACCCCTATCGCTTCTCGCGGAACCCTCATCGATCAGCTTTCAGTCATCAACCGTATATTTCCTACCTACAGTCAATTCGCTACCGCCGATATTTACGAGGTGCTGGACGCTTTCGATACTACCGATATGCAGGTTCTGAAGACAACCTACTTACAGTCGGCCTGCCTTCAGAACCTGGGCGATGGTAAGTTTACGGTTAATCCGCTTCCACTGGAGGCGCAGGTAGCTCCGCTCTTCGGCCTGGAGCTAAGGGACTACGACGCTGATGGTAACCTCGACATACTAGGTATCGGCAACAATTATCAAACTGAGGTCATTTCTGGCTGGTACGATGCTTATCAGGGAATTTACCTGAAAGGAAATGGAAAAGGAGGGTTTAAGGCCGTTCCTTCCGGTAAAAGTGGCTTTTTTGTAAACGGTGATGCCCGGGCACTAGGAAGCCTACGTACTCCAACTGATATTTTTACTATTGCTACGGTCAATACCGATAGCCTGCGGATATTCCGCTCAGCAGTTCCTAAGGCTTCATACTTGCCGTTACAATCCAGTGACGTGTGGGTAGAAATGCAGTGCCAAGACGGCTCGCTTAGTAAGTTTGAAAGGCACATCGGACAAGGGTACCTTTCCCAGTCGATTCCTCTTTTAACAATACCTGAAAATGCGCGCGCCATTACTATCACTAACTGGGCAGGCCAATCTAGAGATATCCCACTTGAAAATCAGCCAGGTGCCGTCTCTCAGCAATATCAGACTGGTCAAGGGAATTGAGTGAAATCAGCAAAAAGCCAGTAGTACTAGCGAATAAACTAGCTTGGTGGGCATTTGCTTACGCTGCTCGACTGGAAGGCTCTTTCTCAAATCTTCCAGCGCTCGGTACACCAGTTGACGGGCATACTTAGCGTCCTGCAAATCCATTACTTCGCTTATCTCCTGGTAAGAGAGGTTTTCGTAGAACTTTAAAATAATCGCCTCTTTTTTGCGATTGGATAAGCCTTGCACAGCCTTATGCATCATCTTCATCAGAGACTCTAAAAAATCGCTTTCGTCGAGTGGGTTATAAAATTCTTGGAAAGACTGCAAGTCATGGTGAGCGGGCGAGGGTATGCTAAAACTATAAGTGACTCCGGTAGGGTGCAAGTGCGGCGTACTAAAAATCTTTCTCCGCATAATTTTTAGAAAGTAGTGCTTAGTAGCGTGTACTTCTGGCATACGATCTCTTTTCTGCCAGATTTCTACGAAGATAGTTTGAATACAATCTTTTACGAGATCATCTCTCTGGCATAGGCGATAGCCGTAACTGTACAATACTGGAAACAACGACTGATAAATTGACTCAAAGGCTTCTCGATTGCCGTTGCGAAAAGCGGTCCAGAGTAGTTCGTAGTTGGTAGAAGTAGATGCCTTATCCATAATAGCACTTCAATTAGATGGCTGAAGTACAACCGAGGATACTGTCGGTGCTAATTCTGGAAAACCAGCTTGCCGGGTTTAAGACGGTTGTTGATTAGTATCTTACTTGTAAAATAATAATATCTGGCTTAATAAGTACAGAATTTCAGCTTTACTTTTGATACTACATAATTGTAAACTTTTTTCAGTATAGCATCCTGTACTATGCTGTAATACTGAAGAATTTGAGCAAACAGATTACAATACCTGCTGAAAAACAGAATACAAGCGAACCGATATTGAAAAGTGGTAGAATCACTACTAGAAAAACGGAAGATATTAATTGTGAATAAATACAGGAGTTGAAAAGGAAGGGTGGATGAATAATCTTAACTAAAAAAGCACCTCCGGAATAGGTTGGAACTACCCCAGAAGTGCTTGCAATTATTAACTGTTTAGTACTTTAGAAATGAGGACTTAAGTCCGCTTCGGCGGCGGGTAATGCGTACTTAAGACTGATGTTGGTGAACGCGTTGCTACGTGGCTCAGCTCCTTCTTCCTCAAATGGATAGTAATAATCTTGAGGATTATTAATTACTCGCTGACCGTGAGCGGTAATCACGTCGATGGCTCGCCCGGTTCGTACGAGGTCAAAC
>CAKZYJ010000445.1 GCA_937884755.1 uncultured Flammeovirgaceae bacterium | reverse complement strand
CCCTACTCGGAAGGCTATCTGTATTACGCTCTGCCGCTGCAAGCCGTAGAATCCGGAGAAGTAATCACGGCTACCCTACGGGAGAAGGCCGGAAGCAGAAGTATCATCCTCAAAATACCAGCCCGGATGCTGCGGAAAGCTAATCTGTACTAACGTACTGGGAGTTGGGCGGCAATCCGCTGGGTGCTCGGGGATAGGATTCTATTCTCAATGCTTTGCCCCATGCCCCAAGCTCCCAGCCCCAACCCTATACCCATGAAAAACTTCCACGAAAACATCGATACCAAAGCCCTGGAACAAACCAGTATCAACCGATTTTTCCAACGTAGTTCATTTTCTGAATCAACCCTACAACGGGCGTGGCGATGGCTTTCTCGCTATAGCTTATTAGGGGTTGTCGGGCTAGCAGCCCTATTAATTCTGATACTAAACTATTTAAAATAGCTCAACTGTATAGACGGTGACATCAGCTTATACAATGCCATTAGTGGTATAGTAAGTATTGCCGTCATCAAAAATGTCCTTACATACCGTATCCTTCTATAAAGCACTTACTTTCCTTGCTGTAGGGCAAATATAAGTTCAATACTAGACTTTCTGCGGGCATACGGGCAAAAAGCGTATGGTATTGAACCACTGCATGTCTTTAGCCTTGACGGTAGCTTTAATCAGCAATAGAATATTACTCTCCATATATAGACTTTTAATGAGGGGTAATACCCTGTAAACGTTATCGCCTGCGATAACCCCCTACCTATCTTGTTAAGGGTATGAGCAATACTTTCATAGATTGGGTATCGCTCATGGACGCTGTATTCGCTTCGGCTACCACGGAGAAGCGGTTCTCCTTGGCAAGTACAACTAGGCCGTAGCTGAGCCGCCATCGCTTCGGCGACCAACTTTGGTAAGGGGAGTTAGATCAGGTGGCATTCGTATCATGGAAGGGTGAGGCGCTATGCCCTGCTGGACGTGTTTTTTGTCCAGATGCCACCACGGGCACAAACAACGGATGGTTTTGTCGTTAAACAGCTATTTGAGATTGGGCACTCAGTGGCAAAGCTAGCGATAAGCATAGTCAGCTATCAGGGTAGTTTCTTGAAACGTAGGCGAATGGTTTTGCAATCAGGCGGCTTAGGGAAACCATAGTTGGCGTAATTGGACAAGACCTACGGTGAGTAAAATATGCGCTAGAAGAACATGACTAAGAATAATAGAATAAGACTAATGCGCGTATAGGTATTTTTGGCACCTCATCTTCTATACCTTAGAGGTGGGCTCCCTAGGGGCACTAAACCCACTGTCTCTAAATCACCGCCTCCCAATTTGGCTTTAGCAGCATTGAATCCCTAGTACTATATCACCAATGGATATTCTGATGGAATACTGCTGAGGTAATGTAGCTCCGGGTGTCATTCAAGAGATCTCCGTCTGTACAATGAGACCCACTGAGTCACAGAGGCTGTAGGAGTAGTCAGTTTGGAGTGGTGGGCTAAACGGAAACCTCCCTGTCCAACACGATCTGTAGATCTTTGCACATACCAGCCTTATCACCGCTGAGCCTTTCTCGACCCGATCCTGTAGTGGTTTACTGCGCGTACATCTAGATACTGCCCGCTGATAAAGAAGCTCTTGATCGGCATCATTATCAAATTACCATACTAAGGCTTTAATACTAGCGTTGGATCAAATGGATACCTACCGAAGGATTTACCATACACGGCCAACCCACCTTCGCCTTCCGCTTGAACCTTCACACTGAGCGTACCCGCCTCCGCTTGGGCTTGCCGAAGTATCTTTAGCGGAATAGTTACTTTTATTAGATAGCCGTACGAGCCTGCCTCACTCAGCACTCCCTCTAAAGTATACCACCAATTTGATAGATCATTTTGGTCTTTCTCTGGCTCAGGGATAATTTGATGATGCCAGGATAGCACTCCCCGATGGTCAGCGGGGTCATCAGGCAGGATGGTAGTGTGTAGTACCTGACCATTTACTGCAATACTAATTTCAGAAGGAAACATCGTTTCGTCAGACATAGGATACGCATTTGGGTTGCTATCGGGGTACTTACGATAGTCCAGATCCAGCTCTCGAGCTTCTTTTTCCGCATCGGTGAGGTCTTTGATAAACAGCTGCTTGGCCGACAGCTCTGCCAGAAAGTAGGCTTCGGTTACTTCGCTAATGGCTAAGTCATCTGGTAAGGTGAAAGTATACGTGAAGTGCCCGTTGCCCGTTCCGTTCACTTTTTTACCATCCAGCACCGCCCACTGTTTTTGGCTCCACTGCTGATCGCTAAAATCGGCTGGGTCTACCGTGATGGTTCGGACATCCGCTGGGTCCGATCCGTCCACTACCTCAAAGTGCATAAAGTTGCGGTGAATGGTATCGCCCTGGGCACTTTCCAGGTACAACTTGAGAATGGCTAGTCCGTTTTGCTCGGGCATCTGAAGTGCAAGTGGCGGTAATGAATCTTGTAAGTACGGATGGTAGACCGTGTTCCAGGTGCCGCTCAAAACGAGGGCAGTTTTCGCTATGGTATTGGTAAGCTCTAACGCGTAGCGAATGGTCAGCGAATCACCTAAGTCCTGGTCCGTCATGGAAGATAAATATAATGGGACATCTACGGTAGCCCCAGCTTGTACTGTCTGACAGATTTCGTTTCCGGTTGACAGGTACACCAGCGCGTGAAAGTCGTTCACCGTCATACCTTCTACCAGCTTGTTTACTCCCGTAAATTTCAGTGATCGGTCGGCTCGCCAGTAGCCATTCCATTCCTTAATCACATCGTGGTGCTCAGTGTAAAGCCACCCAGCCATATTAGGATATTTCCGAAACGAATTCACCATACGGTGGTAATCGTAACTCCAGTCTACATCCCCGGTCGTACCTTCGTAGCCCCATACATTGCCACATTCAGCGTAGATGCAGGGCACGTCTCCCTGTGCGAATCCATCGGCGTACTGAAAGGTACTACCCGGATAGCTCTGATCACTACGTACCTTTAAGCGATGCTCCCACTCCACGCCCATCAGGTAGTCATGTGAGGAGTTTAGATCAGTGACTGTGTGCCCTACGCACCAGAAGCTGTGGATGGAATTATCGTCTACTAATCGGGTAGAGTCCAGCGATTTGGTAAGGTAATACATCCCGGCGGCGTACTGCTGTTCATCGGGCTGGAATACTTTCCGGGTTTTCCCGTTGGCGGTAGGAATATCGGTTCGCAACCCCCAGCTTTCGTTAAACACCACCCAAGAAAAGATGGAAGGATGATTATAGTCCCGTTTGATCATTTCTCGCAGAGTGTACTCTGACTCTACTTCCGAGCGCTCGTTACGCGGGTCTTGGTAATTGGGTAAATCAGCCATAATAAGCACTCCCAGCGTATCGGCCCAGCACAGCTTACGGGGAATCGGTACTTTGATGTGGGGACGGATACCGTTGAGACCAATCGCCTTGGATCGCTCTACTTCCCGCCGAATAAACGCATCGCTCGGAAAAGTGTAGAAACCTTCGGGATGATAGGCTTGATCGAGAGCCATTTGCAGATAAACTGGTTTACCGTTGAGAGCCACGTATGGATAGTCGGTACCGGGTAGGTTTTCAATAGAAACCTTGCGCATCCCAAAATAACTGCGGACGGTATCCGTTCCCAGCATCACCTCGGCAGCGTACGAGTACGGATCATCTAGCGACCACAGACGGGGCTGGGCATTGGGTACTGAAAATTCTATTTGTTCCTGCCCTTCACTAACTAGGGTGTCTACTTTTATTGGCTCTCCCTCAGTAGCAATACGCAGCGAAAGCGGAATATCCTGGGAGGCATAATCGGGTAGATGAGCGGTGACAGTCACTTGCTGACGATCAATATCCGGCGTAAACTGCACCTGATCGAGATAATCAGTTCCCCGAGCTTCTAAATAAACTGTTTGCCAAATACCTTTAGCATCGCCGTACAGTTGTTTTCCCCGCAGAGCAAATGCCCGGGGCGCATCGTCTACCCGGATCACCAGTTGCTGGGGCTGGCCGTAGGTGACGTACTCGGTTAGCTCAAAGGCGAAGGGAATGTACCCTCCGTGATGTTTACCAAGATGATGACCATTTAGCCAAACATCAGTTTGCCAATCTGAGGCTCCAACTACGACAAAGGTGCGCTGCCCCTGCCAGGTAGAATCAATGATAACCTCCCGCTGGTACCACGCAATATCTGCCTTATTTTCTATACCCGAGAGCTTGGATCCCCAAGGAAAAGGTACGGTGATACGCTCATCAAACGCTTTATTTCCGCTAAACCATTGTTCAGATAAGCCTTTATTGAGAGAGTCAAAAGCAAACTGCCAGGTTCCGTTTAGGTTCTGCCACTGCGGACGCTTCTTCTCCTCGCGAGGGGGAGTCTTCGAGGGAGTGGAGGGCTTGTTCACGACCTGCTCTTGCAGGGGGCGGATGGGAGGTAGGGCGTTGTTGTTGCCGGCGTTGGAGGG
>CAKZYJ010000444.1 GCA_937884755.1 uncultured Flammeovirgaceae bacterium | reverse complement strand
GATTATGTTTTCGTAGATAAGTTAAAATATAATGCTTTTTGGTCAATCGCTAAGGTATCGGATAGTGTTTTTAATGCAAGCTTGTGATATGAAGGCAGAGGGCAGAAATCGGAAGGTGTACTTAGGGGAGTACAACTATATTACTGCTCATTGAGGCAGCATAGGCAAATAAATCTTGTAACAATTATGTCTTTCTGCTCTTTACTTATACATGATCTACACTTACCTACTATCTATCGGCCTCTTGATAAGCAGCGTAGCTTTCTCATGGGCCCAATCTCAGCCTTACTTTCCTCCGGCCCATAGCTGGGAAACCCGCTCGCCCGATGAATTGGGTTTGAACTCCGCACTATTGCAGAAAGCAGTAGATTTTGCTGAAGCGAATGAATACGAAGGTGAACGCGACCTGAAAGTGGCTATTCTGAAGGGATTTGCCCGCGAACCCTTTCACGAAATTAAAGGGCCTACCAAAGACCGGGGTGGCCCGGCCGGTGTTGTTTTGAAAGACGGCTATATCGTAGCCCGGTGGGGCGATGTGGAGCGGGTGGATATGACCTTCAGCGTCACCAAAAGCTACCTTTCTACAATGGCCGGTTTGGCCGTTGATGCCGGAATGATTGAGAGCGTAGATGACTCGGTAGCCCAGTACATTTGGGACGGCTCGTTTCAGGGTGAGCATAATAGCAAGATTACCTGGGATCATCTGCTTACCCAATCCTCCGACTGGTCGGGTTCGTTATTCGGCATTAGTGATTGGGCAGATCGCCCGCCAAGGGAAGGCGGAATTGATGACTGGAAGTACCGCGACCTATACGAACCGGGTACGAACTTCGAGTACAACGACGTGCGGGTAAATCTGCTGGCCTATTCACTGCTTCAGGTATGGCGCAGGCCACTGCCAATGGTGCTTAAAGAGAAAATTATGGATCCCATCGGAGCCTCGTCTACCTGGCGCTGGTACGGCTACGATAACTCCTTTGTGAACGTAGACGGTATTATGATGCAGTCGGTAAGCGGTGGAGGCCACTCGGGCGGAGGAGTATTTATCAATACGCTTGATCATGCCCGGTTTGGGTTACTCTTTCTGCGGCGTGGGCTATGGAACGGTCAACGGCTTATTTCCGAAAGCTGGATTGATCAGGCCACTACTCCTTCGGCGGCCAACGAAAGCTACGGCTATATGTGGTGGCTGAACCGCGGTAATCGCACCTGGGAGGGAGTACCCTCCTCTATTTACTATGCATCGGGCTTCGGAGGCAATTTCATCGTAGTAGATCAGGAGCGCGATCTGGTGATCGTCACCCGCTGGCTAAACCCGCCTCAGATGGGTGAGATGGTAAAGCTGGTACTGGATTCCGTTGAATAGACAGTAACTCGCTAATCGAATAAAAAAGGGAATACTAGACTCTAGTGTTCCCTTTTTTATTTCTTTATCAGCTATTAGCTAGAAGCCTCCGCGGAATTTGTAGGTGTTCGCCACTTTGTCAATGGCTACGATGTAGGCCGCAATACGCATGGATACACCGTACTTAAGAGCGATTCGGTATACCCGCTCAAATGATTCGCGCATAATCCGGTCGGAGCGGCGGTTTACCCGATCGTGCGTCCACTTGTAGCCCAGGCGGTTTTGTACCCACTCAAAGTAAGAAACGGTAACTCCACCGGCATTGGCCAGAATATCGGGTACTACCAGAATTCCTTTGCTGTTAATGATATCGTCGGCCCGGGCTGAGGTGGGACCGTTAGCGCCCTCTACAATCATCCGGGCATTAATCTGCTCGGCATTGCGGACAGTAATCACATCTTCCATCGCCGCCGGAATCAGAATATCTACATCCAACGTTAGTAAATCATCCCCCTCAATCATTTCGCCTCCAGTGAATCCATTTAGGGTACCATTGTTAGCCGCCCGGTATTCTACCGCCTGCTTAATATTAATACCATTTTCATTGTAGTAAGCTCCTGAAATATCGCTGATGGCGACTACCTTACTACCCCGTTCTTCCATGAGTAAAGCTGCGTAAGAACCTACGTTGCCGAAGCCCTGTACTGCCACGGTAGACTGGTAAGGGTTGATCCGTAGCTTTTCCATCGCGGCGAAAGCCGATACCATCACCCCGCGTCCGGTAGCTTCGGTTCGTCCCAGCGATCCACCCAAAACCAACGGCTTTCCGGTAACCACGGCGTTAATCGTCATGCCGTTGGCCCGGGAGTATTCGTCCATAATCCAGGCCATTTCCTTGGGGCCAGTACCCATATCCGGAGCCGGAATATCACGATCGGGACCGAAGATGCTGAACATTTCCTGAGTATAAGAGCGGGTAAGTCGTTCAATCTCACCGGAAGACATCTGTCGGGGATTGCAGCGAATGCCACCCTTGGCCCCGCCATACGGAATATCTACTACGGCGCACTTCCAGGTCATCCAAGCTGCCAGAGCCTTTACTTCGTCGATATTAACCCCCATATCGTAGCGAATACCGCCCATGGAAGGGCCGAGAATATTAGAATGGATTACCCGGTAGCCCTCGAATACCCGAATGGAGCCATCGTCCATAGTGACCGGCAGCGAGACAATAACTTGTTTTACCGGGTTTTTTAGAACATTATATATCTCATCATTTAAGCCCAGCGCTTGAGAGGCAATGTGGAAGCGCGACATCATAGACTCAAACGGATTCTCTCTATCCGTAATCGGAGCAGGTTCTACATATGACATATGATTCACAAATTATATATTTTGTAAAATATGGTGTAAAATTAGTAATCTAGTTTTACTAAATGTAACCAACGTGCGTTTTTCAGAAAAATTTCAAAAAAATAATGATAAAATGCGATGCCAGTAGTAGTCCATCGAACCGATCCAGAAAGCCACCGTGCCCGGGTAGTCCACTTCCTGAATCTTTAATAGCAATGCTTCGCTTAAAAAGTGACTCTACTAAGTCGCCGTAAGTGCCGGTCACCACAATAATCGCCCCGACAACAACCCATTCCCAGGAAGGTAGATCAGTGTAAAAATATGATAATAAAAGCGCAGTAATCAGGGCAGTAATGGCGCCACCAATGCTTCCCTCCCACGATTTCTTGGGTGAAACACGGGCAAATAACTGCCGTCTTCCGAAGCGCACACCAGCGAAGTACGCTCCTGTATCGCTAGCCCAAAAGAGCGAAAGTACCCCCAATACAATCTGATAACTATAGGTGCTGCCCGAAAACGCGATCAGGTTGAGCAGGGCGAAGGGTACCGCTACGTAAATGATGCCGCAAAGCGTGAAAGCGATATTCGTAAACGGTTTTTTGTCGGCCTTTTTGTACAGCTTGATAAAAAATATGCTGGCCATGGCCGGAAATATCAGCAGATAATAGCTGGCATCCAGCGTACCGCGTTCTACTAAAAAACTGATGGTAAACAGCAGTAAACCAGTACCGGTCCCCACTGATTTGAGCGGTAGCATACCGTCTAGGCCGGTGAGCTTATAGAATTCTAGTTGGGTAAGCCCGCAGATAGCGAAAAACAGCCCAAAGTACGTCCACTCGCCGTTGTAAACTGCAAATACAATCGCCAGTATTCCGATGATGCCGGTAATGATCCGTTGGGTAACGTTATTGTATCTATTCAAAGCGGATATCATCGCGAATAATTTTCAGAGAGCTTATTACACAGTCCGGAGCCACGTATACCTCAATTAAACCAAAATGGTAAGCCCGATCCTGTTTATCAACTAGAACCGGATTTAAGTTATGGTCTTCCAGTACCGCCTTCACGATTTCAGCCTGGTAACGCTGCTGCGTAGAAAACACCTTTTGCCACTTGCTATCCATACGGTTGCTTGGTCTTTGTCATCTGCCAGAACTGGTACAGTAAAAATCCGCCGGCTAGGGTGGCGACCAACGCTACTGGCCAATCCACGGCTTCAGTGGCTTCCATATCAAGATCGGTAACATCCTGCTGGTACAAGTATAGCATTACCAGCGTGAAGCCATTGTTTACGAAGTGGGCGAAGATTGCGTACCATAAATTTCCTGACCAATAAAACAAATAACCGAATAATGCTCCCAATAGCAAACGGGGGAAAAATCCGTAGAACTGTAGGTGGATTGCACTAAACAGAAAAGCCGCTAGCCAGATAGCCAGGTGGGGGTTACCTACTAGTTGGTGCAACTTAGGCTGCACTACCCCCCGAAATACTAACTCCTCGCCAATGGCCGGAAGCACCGCAATTACGACTAAACCTACCAACAGTCCGCCCACGCTACTGAAGCGGGTAAGATATTCGGTAAGTTCTTTTAATTCTTCCTCTTTGCCCCGAGCCCATTCTTCAAAAGCTGGCGATAGCTGACCAAAGTCCAGGTTCATATTCCACTCAATAACGATAGAGTTAGCAAACATAAAGGCCACCATTAGTAAGAAAACTAGGCCCAGAACAACTACAGATGTCTCGTATTGAGTAGTAAGCGGACTAGGACGATGACGGTCAACAAGTCGGTGGTGGAGTAGTGGAGCCAAAATAAAGGCAAAGATAGAGGTGGCCGCCTGTAAAATAAGCAACGCTGCCTTCGCCTTGGGTGAACCAATTGGGTTAGTTAGTGCTACTTGAATAGCCTCAAAGCTGTAGTCAAACAATGGAAATAGTCCCAAAAAAGCGAAAAACTGCCCGACAAACATACCAGCTAGTACAAACCCTGACAGAATAAGTAAGGATGCGAAAACGCTGGACTTTCGAACCAAGTTGGGTTCGTTCTCCTCGGTTAAATTCATTAATTTTCTTGCTTCGTGTATTTTAAGTTAAACCTCCTGGCCCAGGGTTATGTTACTACACAGAGAAAAAGGCCACTGAGGCAAAGTTACGGAAACTTCTGACTTTCCTTTATTGTAATCTTTAGTGTTTAAGTGCTATAGTGTTAGTGTGTTACGGTTTTAGATTTCGAGTATTTGGAGCATTAGGGTCCTGACACTATAAAACCTAAACACCATAACACAAATTAATTCAGGCTGTGGTAAAAATTGGCGATATAGAATTTAGTGATTTCCCCTTGTTACTGGCACCCATGGAGGATGTAAGCGACCCGCCTTTCCGGGCAGTATGCAAAAAGTACGGGGCTGATGTGATGTACACAGAGTTTATCTCATCCGAAGGACTTATTCGCGATGCGGCGAAGAGTGTAGAGAAGCTGGATATTTATGATTACGAACGTCCGATTGGCATTCAGATTTTCGGCGATAAAATTGACTCGATGCGGGAAGCGGCGGCTATTGCCGAAGCTGCCCAACCTGAAATAGTGGACATTAACTACGGTTGCCCGGTAAAGAAAGTAGCTTGTAAGGGTGCCGGGGCAGGTATCTTGCTCGATCTGCCCAAAATGCAGGAGATGACCCGCGAGATTGTGAACCGTGTACAGCTTCCGGTAACTGTAAAGACTCGTTTGGGTTGGGACGAAAAAACAATCAAAATTGTAGAAGTGGCCCAGCGACTGCAAAGCGTAGGTATTCAGGCCCTGACCATTCACGGGCGCACCCGTAAGCAAATGTACAAGGGTGAGGCCGACTGGAACCCGATTGCCGAAGTAAAAAACCACCCGGATATCCACATTCCGATTTTTGGCAACGGCGATATTGACTCCCCGGAGAAGGCATTAGAGTATCGGCAACGCTACGGGGTAGACGGTATTATGATTGGCCGGGCGGCCATCGGCTATCCCTGGATATTCCGCGAGATTAAACACTACTTTAAAACCGGGGAGAAGCTGTCTCCGCCCACGCTGGAAGAGCGGGTACAAACGGCCCGGGAGCATCTGGAGTTTTCGGTACGTTGGAAGGGCGAGCGAAAGGGAATTTACGAGATGCGCCGCCACTATACCAACTACTTCCGAGGCATATCTCACTTTAAGCCCTACCGCCAACGGCTGGTAGAATCTCCTAGCTATGCGGAGGTGTCAGATACGCTGGATGAAGTAGCCGAGAAATTTGCCGGGTACTACGAAGCTGCTGCGGTTGGATGAAGAATCTCTTCGCCTGGAAATCTCCGGCGGTAGCCTGGGGAGCCCTGATTTTACTAGCCCTTATCTGGGGAAGCTCGTTTATCCTAATTAAGCGAGGACTCACCGCTTTTTCGGGTAGTGAAGTGGGCGCACTTCGAATGGTAGCGGCGGGAGCCTTCTGCTGCCGATAGCCGTGATGGCCTTTCCCAAACTGAACCGCCGTCACTGGGGTGTGCTGCTAATCATCGGTTTTCTAGGTAGTCTGATACCTGCTTTTCTGTTTGCCTGGGCGCAAACCCAGTTGAGCAGTTCGGCCACGGGTATCATCAATGCAGTAACACCTCTCAATGTACTGGTGGTGGGTGCTTTGTTCTTTCATCAGGCTATTGCCCGTAAGCAGCTAATTGGCTTAGGAATTGGCTTGGTGGGTACCGTGCTACTGATTTTGGCTGGGTCATCCGAGTCGCCGGGGCAGGGGTTTAATGCCTACACCCTGTTGGTAGTGGGGGCCACACTCTGTTACGGATTCAGCTCTAACATTATTAAGTTCTACACCCGCGATTTAACTCCTCAGACGATTACAGCGGTTTCGCTGGTGCTAACACTACCCATATCTGCCGGGTATCTGTTCGGTTATTCTT
>CAKZYJ010000443.1 GCA_937884755.1 uncultured Flammeovirgaceae bacterium | reverse complement strand
GAAAATGTAATTATCGGTGATAATCAACTGAACATATCTTACACTCAACAGGAAGAAGGACTGCAACTTGAAATCAATCAATCCCAACCGTGGACCTTAGAATTCGCTTTTCCCGCCGGGAAATACTCGCAGTGGCAACTCAACGAAGAAGAGGTAATACCTCAAATGGAAGATGGGTTAGCCATTGTGGCTACTAACGAAAACAAAATCATGATAGAAGTAAAGTAATTTACCGCAGATTGAGTATGATAAAATTTGGATGCTCCCTCTTACGTTTCCTATTTCCTTTATTTTTTCTATCAGCTTGCTCCATACTTAGTTCGCCCACAAAAAATGTAGTACCCGACTTCAAGCTAACCGAACGGGGCAAAATGTTGATTAACAAGAAATGGAAAGAGGTAAAGGTTGAAGTTTTTTCTTGTGAAGAAAATGACCAAGTCAAAAACATCACTGGTCAGTTTATCAAGACTGATTTAGATGATATCATCGTATTTTCTAGTGGCGGGACGTATTCCTTCGATGAAGGAGAAACAAAAGCAAGAACCAATAATGCTCAAATCTTTGAGAGTGGCTATTGGCAGCTGACAGAGGAAGCAGATTCTTTACTACTTATCACCGAAACTTCTACTACTAACTATTTTGTAGAAGAGTTATCCCCCGAAAAGCTAGTGCTAAATTTGCCGATCGCTGACGAGGACTATTACTACACACTAACCTATCGCACCAAAAGTAGTCTGATGCACTACCAGGCCGAGTTCACCCAAAACATAGATAGCCTTATTTGCCAGTATATCGCAGAAAACGATATTCCGAGTGTGGCTGTAGGTGTGGTCTACCGTGATTCCGTACTTTATGGAAAACGCATTGTGAATGGCAAAGAGGACAGGAGTTTGATTAGTGATAATGAGAAATCTATTTACAATATTGCTTCAGTAGCTAAACCCTTTGTGGCAACAGCGATAATGATACTTGAGCAACAAGATAGCATCAACATCAAAGATCCTGTCGTAAAATACCTCCCCTATTTCACTGTGGACTCAAAATCCGGAAACCAAATTACAATTGAACATTTATTAACTCATACCTCGGGGTTACCAAGCGTAAGCTCCCCAGATGACTACGATTACGAGGACGTAGATTTAACGGATGATGCCCTTGAAAATCATATCGAATCACTCGCAAGTTTGAAATTGAATGCTAAACCAGGAAAGAAATACGGTTATAGCAATGTCGGTTTTGAGGTACTGGGAGAGGTTATAGCGAAAGTTGCTCAAATGCCGTTCGAGGAGTACATGAACATTAATCTCTTCCAGCCCTTGGGTATGACCAAAACTTCATACCTAATATCGGATTTTAAGGAGGATGAAATTGCTCAGCCCCATACGGGTAGTCCGTACAAGAGAACAAAAAGATTTCCTTACAACCGACAGTTTAGTCCTAGCGGAAATTTGTTTACATCTATTAAAGACATGAACAATTGGATGATGTTCAATCTAAACGATGGCCGATACCAGGATTTTGAACCACTATCGGACTCAACCTATGCTCTATTAACAACTCCTCGAGTTGACACTAAGGAAGATGGCTTTGTAGGGTTAGGTTGGTTTACAAAATCGCTCAGCAATGGAAGAATGGTCTTCCACGATGGACTGGACTTAGGGTATAGTTCACTAACGGTGTTGTTCACAGAACCCAAGATCGGCATACTGATTCTATCTAATCATCAGGAGACAAATTGTAATGAACTGCTTAATAAGATTGCCAAATCTATTAAATA
Organism: uncultured Flammeovirgaceae bacterium; assembly: GCA_937884755.1. GTDB lineage: Bacteria > Bacteroidota > Bacteroidia > Cytophagales > Cyclobacteriaceae > Tunicatimonas. The sequence continues at coordinate 20,940 of CAKZYJ010000443.1, read as the reverse complement.
CTAACTAAACACGACCTCGGTAGGCTAGATAGCAGTAAGATATTAAGCTAAAAATCTCCTTATTTTTCGTTCAAAGGTTTTAGAAAACGAATAAACATGAATATCAACCGAAGAACTTTTCTCAATAACTCAGCTCTACTCAGTAGCGGACTTTTTCTGAACGATGACGCCAATCAGCCAAGTGAGTTTCGTCCCACCTTTACTATCCCCAGTAATTTCTCCTTGCAGATTTTTGCTACCAATTGGGGGTTCAACGGATCGGCTGACGATTTTTGTGCGAAAGCAAAGGAAGCGGGTTACGATGGAATTGAGGTCTGGCTACCTAATGGTGAAAAGGCTCAAGAAGAGTTATTCTCAGCCTTAGATCAACACCAGCTAGCCTATGGTTTTCTGGCTGCAGGAGGCGATAGCCAATTTGAAAAGCATCAATCTCAGTTTCAGCAATCAGTAGAGGCTACCGCTAAGCATCGCCCGGCGTTTATCAACTGCCACTCTGGTCGCGACTACTTTAGTTTTGAGCAGAACCGTCAATTAATTGAATTCACCACCGAGGTATCAGAATCTAGCGGAATACCCATTTACCATGAAACCCACCGAGGACGAATGCTCTTTGCCGCTCACATCGCCAGAGAGTTCTTACAGGCTGATCCCGAACTAGAACTTACGCTTGATATATCCCACTGGTGCAATGTGCACGAATCGCTACTGCAAGACCAGGAGGAAACAGTTCAATTGGCGCTGGAACGTAGCGGCCACGTACATTCCCGCATCGGCCACGCCGAAAGTCCGCAGGTAACCGATCCCCGCGCTCCCGAATGGTCGGAAGCAGTAGATGCCCACTGGGCCTGGTGGGATCAGGTGGTGAAACATCGCATCGACCAGAGTAAGGCGCTTACCATGACTACCGAGTTTGGTCCACCTCACTACCTGGCTATCGTTCCCTACACTCAGCAGCCTTTAGCCGACCAGTGGGACATTAATACCCACATGTTGCAAAAGTGGCGAGAACGCTACACCCCAACTAAAGGCTGATAATCTGGCTTCAACAACTTTTAGAGCATAATAGCCCCATTTCTTGCTTTTCCCAAGGCTGGCACGATAGCTGTAAGCGGTTTAAACAGTTAGAAGGAAGCAATTAGGAATGAATTATCCAGCGGGACCCATCGGAGTATTTGACTCTGGTTACGGAGGACTTACCATTTTTCAGCAGTTGGTAAAGCAACTGCCTCAGTACGATTATATCTACTTAGGCGATAACGCCCGCAATCCCTACGGTATCCGTTCTTACGATGTAGTGTACGACTTCACATTGGAGTGCGTGCGGCATTTGTTTGATATGGGTTGTAATTTGGTGATTCTGGCCTGCAATACCGCTTCCGCCAAAGCCCTAAGGACCATTCAGCAGCGCGACCTGCCTGAGCTCAACGGCTCGCGCCGGGTGCTGGGAGTTATTCGCCCCACCACCGAAATTATTGGTTCCTACTCCGATAGTGGCCACGTAGGTATCTTCGCCACTCAGGGTACCGTTAATTCCGAATCTTATCCTATTGAGATTCAGAAGTTTTTCCCTGATGTGCAGATATACCAGGAGGCCTGCCCCATGTGGGTACCGTTGGTAGAAAATAATGAGCATAACACTAGCGGTGCCGAGTATTTCATTCAGCAACACGTGAACTATCTGCTGGAGCGAGCGCCACTTATTGATACTATTCTGCTAGCCTGTACGCATTACCCCCTATTAGCCCATCAGATTGCCCGGTTCTTACCTCATTATGTCCAGCTCATTTCGCAGGGTGAGATTGTGGCTCGTAGCTTGGTTAGTTATTTAACCAAGCATCCCGAAATGGAAGCTCGTTGTACTCGGTATGGAACCAGAAAGTATTACACCACTGAATCAACCGATGACTTTGACACCAAAGCCCGCATCTTTTTGAAAGGCCACGTAGAGGCGGCTCATCTACAATTATAACGTTCGTCTCTCCTTATATTTATTCTAAAAAGTACGTAATATTACCCTATGTAATCTAAGGTTTAGTTCCTTTTTCGCTAAAGAAAGGACAAGCCTTTTCGAACAGAATACAATTCAGATTTCATCTCCGTTACTTTATTCAGATAAGCTGATTTTATGCTACCCAGAAACTTACGTACGCTGGCCGACTAGAGGGGAATATTTTTTGTATAGTGGTCGTTAGGCTTGAGGAATATTAGCTAATTTGGCTTTATGCAACTACTAGTACGGTGCGGTCTACTACTCTGCTTGCTGGCTTCTTCAGTACAAGCCCAAATTCGTACCCCTAAGTACAGCAACGAGTTTTTGGCAATTGGCGTAGGTGGGCGCGGACTAGGGATGGCGGGCACCCAAACGGCTATTGCATCTGATGTAACCGCTGGTTACTGGAATCCAGCGGGGCTGGCAAGCTTAGAAAATCCCTACGAAGCTTCGTTAATGCACGCTGAGTATTTTGCCGGCATTGCCAACTTTGACTACGGCGGCTTTGCTACCCGCATTGATTCATTAAGTAGTCTGGGAGTTTCGGTGATCCGCTTTGCCGTAGATGATATTCCCGATACGCGCTTTCTGTACGATGCTAACGGGCGGATCAATTACGACCGCATCCGTTTCTTCTCGGCGGCTGATTATGCTTTTCTGTTTTCCTACGCTCGTCGGTTAAGGGGTGTCCCCCGTTTGCAACTAGGAGCTAATTTTAAAGTGGTGCACCGAACGGTAGGTAACTTTGCGAATGCATGGGGCTTCGGCCTAGATGCTGGCGCGCAGTACCGTTTACCAACCTGGTTCTTCGGACTGATGCTGCACGACATTACCGGCACGTTCAATGCCTGGTCACATAACTCTGAACTGGTAATCGATATTTACACCCAAACCGGTAACCAGATTCCGGATAATACAATTGAGCTTACGCTGCCCCGAGCCACATTGGGTATAGGGAAATCACAGCGTTTCTGGAACAAGCGATTGGGCGTGTTGGCATCGCTGGATGCAACTTTCACCTTTGACGGGCAGCGCAATGTGTTAGTGGGTTCTGATGTAACTTCACTCGACCCGTCATTCGGGTTGGAACTAGACTATGAACAGCTAGTTTTTGTTCGGGCAGGAGTGGGCAATGTGCAGCAGGTAAAAGATTTTGATGGCAGCACCTACCGCACCTATCAGCCCGATTTTGGCGTAGGCGTATTGCTGGGTAAGCTCCAGATAGATTACGCCCTGACCGACATCGGCGACCAGTCCGAATCGCTGTATTCCCACGTATTTTCCCTCAGGTTTGGTTTTGGTAAGGAGAAAGTGAATGAGTAGGTTCCTTATAAGATTCTTTACAGTTATTGTTCATTGCACACTGTTCATTATTCATTGTTCATTGGCTCAGCGCTACGGCAACGAGTGGATCGTTAATAATCAGCAGTACTACAAGATCCCAGTGGGAGAAGATGGTATCTATCAGCTTGATTATACCACCCTACAACAGGCTGGGTTTCCAGTGACCTCGGTTGACCCTCGCCGGATTCAAATTTTCTTCCGAGGAACAGAACAGGCGATTGAGGTACGGGGACAGCAGGATGCCCGCTTCAACCAAGACGATTACATCCGTTTCTACGGGCAGCGAAACGACGGAACGCAAGATGCCGAACTGTATCAGCCAGTTGAAGCGCAGCCGCATCCCTACTACAACCTTTACTCCGATACCACCGCTTACTTCCTCACCTGGCGGCTGGATGCCGGAGTAGGTAAACGAGTCACAAATTTTTCAGAGAACAATATAGGCGGCTTACCAGCCGAAGCCTACCATCTGCATCAAGAACGAGAGGTATTTGCCGAAGAATACGGAGCAGGCAGACTATACCCTATCGGCTCGGCAAGTGCCGCTACCGCCCGACTGAGTTCGTTTGATTACGGCGAGGGCTGGACCGGCTCACGTATTAGACAGGGCGAATCCGTAGATTATACCATCCCCATTAGCGGCTCAGTAAGTAGTGGCCCCCAGCCTCAGTTACAATTGGTGCTCACCGGTCGGAATAATCAGTTGCACAACGTCACCATTCAGGTAGGCAGTAATGCCGGGGCTTTACGAACGCTCACCACCGCGGAGTTCAGTTACTACGATAGCTACGCCGTAGAGGAAACCCTGGAGTGGACTGACCTGGGTGACGGGCAAATGGTAGTACGGCTTACGGTAAACGGAGTGGACGGAAAGGCCGATAACATTTCCCTGGCACTGTTAGGACTAACCTACGCTCAACAGTTGGACGCCCAAAGTGAGAACCAATACCTGAATCTGGTTGAAAATACTAATAGCAAATCATACGTAGAGGTAAATAGCCCTCCCGCAAATGCTCAGTTCTGGGACATTACTAACCCGGATGTTGCCGAAGTTATTGGTTACAATACCAATGCCAGTACTATTACGGCAATCATTCCCAACACCAACGTAGCTCGTCGGCTGTTTTTGGCCGAGGTAAGATCACTGTTTGATATTGAACCAGTCAGCATGCCTACGCTGGAGCCATCAGCCCGATTTCTGATGATCAGTCATCCGGCGTTGCGCCAGCCTGCCGGAGCCTACAGCGATCCGGTGGCGGCCTACTACGATTACCGGGTAAGTACTGGGCATCAGCCCTTGCTTATAAACATTGAGCAGCTTTATAACCAGTTCAGCTACGGTGAAATTACTCCGCTGGCTATTCATCGCTTCGCGGATTATATGCTTTCGGTAGGTAACCCCGAGTATTTACTACTGATTGGTAAAGGACTTACGGTGAATTTTAATTATCACCGACGCGACCCAAACACCCAGAATGTGCACGATTATATCCCCCCAGGAGGTTTTCCTGGATCGGATGTGGTATTTACAGTTGGTTTATCCGGTAGTGATGGTACTGGGGCGGCCATTCCCACCGGGAGGATTAATGCGAACACTGCTGTCCACGTAGCAAACTACTTGGATAAGGTAAAGGAAACCGAAGGTCGTACGCTGGCCGATGATTACGAAGAGGAAAGCACTCGGGAAGCTTTATGGAGAAAGCATCTGGTACACCTGAGCGGCGGAGTTTCGTCTTTTGAACTGGTTCTTTACGCCCGCTATGTAGATAATTTCGCGACTATCGCCGAAAGCAATTATCTGGGAGGTGAGGTAACTACCCAAACCAAAAAAACTAATAATGCTACCGAACTGATCAATATCGCCGAGGAAGTAAACCAGGGACTTTCGCTCATCACTTTCTTCGGCCACTCGTCTACTACAGTGACCGATATTGATATTGGTTTCGTCTCTAACGACGAGCTTGGCTACCGCAACCAAGGAAAATACCCAGCCATACTGCTCAATGGCTGCAATGCCGGTAACATTTTTAGTAATGCCCTTACTTTTGGCGAAGACTGGATTAGGACCGCCGACCGAGGAGCGCTAAATGTAATGGCACATAGTTCGCTAGGCATCTCTAGTGTACTCAAGCAGTACTCCGATCACTTCTACGAAGTAGCTTTTGGAGATAGTGCCTGGATAGACCAGCCGTTGGGAGCTATAAAAGTTGAAAGCGAGCGAAGGTTTATAGAACGATTAGGTGAGTCAGCCTGGGAAATGCACACCTCGCAGGTACAGCAACTAGTACTACAGGGTGACCCCTCACTTGTCCTGTTTGGTCGGGGTGAACCCGATTTTGAGATTGCGGCTGATAATATGTTCGTTACTCCATTACAAGACGGACCCGTAACCGCCGCTTCAGATTCTTTTGCCCTCAACTGTATTGTACGCAATTTTGGTCGCACCCAAACCGACTCGCTGGCAGTGTCGGTACAGCGTACTTTCAGCGATGGCTCGTCGACCATTTACGGCCCGATATGGTATCCTTCGGTACTATATCAGGACACACTACAATTTGTTGTTCCCAACCAAGAATCTAATCTGAACGCCGGAAATAACCGGTTAGAGGTCATTTTAGATAGCCCCGACTCGGTAGCCGAACTCAACGAAAGTAACAACCGGGCGATTATTGATTATTTTGTACCCATTAGTGGAACGGCCAATGTCTTTCCTGAAAACTACGGCATCGTTTTTACTCCAGAAATCACCTTACAGGTACAACCCGGTAATTTGCAAACTACATTGCGGTCGGGTACACCTCGTGCAATCTTACTGGAACTGGATACCTCCGCTACTTTTGGTAGTTCACTCAGACAACAAACTACAGTAGAAACTGTAGCATTAGCACAGTGGACGGCAACACTTCCGCTAACGCAGGATAGCACTGTCTACTTCTGGCGCAGTAAATACGCCACGCCCGAAGCCGGGGAAGTAGACGACTGGAATACCTACTCATTTGTTTATCTGAACAATAGTAGCAACGGCTGGGCTCAGACCCATCCCGCTCAGCTTGAAGAAAATACCATCACCAACATGGATTATCGGGGAGAACAGTGGGTGTTTGAAGAAACCAGTATCACTGTAGGGGTAACCACTGGTGGATCCGATGCAGAAGTGGCTACCGAAGTATTGCTAAACGGCATTTCGTACATCCTTACCAACGTAACTGATAACCGTCTCCTTTGTGAGGGAAATGGTATGGGTGCTATCGCCTTCACTCAAGATGGCCTACTGCCGTATGCGGTCGTCACTCGCCCCGGTTTTGATCTTCAAAATCCTTACACCTGTGGTCGTCGCCCGCAAGTGATCAATACCTTCACCAATGGAGAGATTACCGGAGCCAACCGGTTTCTGGAGCAGTATGTGGAAGGAATTGGCGATAATGATCCGGTACTTCTGTTCTCATCGGGTAACGTGAATTATACTACCTGGCCCACTGAAACGCTTGATAAGCTTCAGGAAGTGGGAGTGGATGTTGGTACATTAAATGATCTACAAGCCGGTGAACCTTTACTGATACTCGGGAGAAAAAACGCAGAGGTTGGTTCGGCTATCATCGTGCGAGCTGATTCTACCCTCGGCAGCCCGGTGAATGAACAGGCTATTTCACTTAGCGAACAGATTACGGAGCAGTACCGTAGCGGCAGTATCCGGGCTAGACGCATCGGTCCTGCCCGGCAGTGGCAGGAACTAAGAACAGCTATTTTCGGAACTGATTATTCTTTAACCGTTTTAGGAGAAACCGATCAGGGAGAACTGGTGACTCTACTATCCGACGTAGCCGGGCAGCCGACAGTAGATTTATCTGGGATAGATGCCCAGCAGTATCCGTATCTGAGATTACAGTTGGATACTGAAGATGCTACGGAGCGCACTCCGGCTCAGTTGGCTAGTTGGATTGTACTATACGAAACCCTACCCGAAGGTACGCTCATTGCGGTAGACGTATCCGAAACCATCACCGAAAAGCAGGAGGGGCAGGAATTGACCGTAAGCGGAGAATTCTATAACCTTTCCAGTCAGGATTTTGCTGATTCGCTAGCGGTAGTGTATACTATTCTAAATCAAGATCAGCGGCAGTCTGAAACGGATACGGTTTACATGACGGCTCCAACTAGCCAAGATACCAGCTCGTTTACTATTCCGGTAGACACAAGAGGACGTATCGGAACTAGCGACCTTACCATTCAGGTGAACCCGCAACAACAGCTTGAGCAGACATTCACCAATAACGTGATGCGCATAGACAACTGGCTGAAGGTAGTGGGTGATGAAACTAATCCGATTGTGGACGTGGCTTTTGACGGAGTGTACATCATGGATGGAGATATTGTGGCCCCTAATCCGCTTATCAGCATTGAACTGCGAGACGAGAATCCGTACCTGCAAAAGCAGGATACTGCCGGAATTGAGATTTTGTTGGGGCAAGTGGCTAGCAGTGCCGATGCGTCGGTTTCTAGTGAAAACTCTCGCACCGAAAGTGAAACGTTGAAACGGGTAAGCCTGGATCAGCCTAATGTAGCCTGGAGTCCAGCTACCGAGGAAAGTCCGTTTACCGTTACCTACCAGCCCGAGGCGCTGGAAGACGGGGTATACCGCTTACAGGTGCAGGCTAGCGATGCCAGCGGTAACGCTTCGGGAGCTAATCCCTACGAAATTAACTTTGAAGTAATTAACGCTTCTACCATTACACACTTTTACCCCTACCCTAATCCGTTTTCTACCAGTACCCGCTTTGTATTTACCCTGACTGGAGCCGAAGTGCCCGATCAGCTCAAGATTCAGATTATGACGGTCAGCGGAAAAATTGTACGAGAGATTACACAGGATGAGATCGGCCCTATTCGTATTGGCAATAACATTACTCAGTACGCCTGGGATGGTCGGGATGAGTACGGCGACGAGTTAGCTAACGGAGTTTACCTATATCGCGTAGTGGTGCGCAATAATGGACAGGCCATGGAGCACCGCAAGACTTCAGCAGACCGAGCTTTCAAACAGAACTTTGGTAAGCTGTACATCCTTCGTTAAGAAGGCTCTTTAGCAGCAATGTTAGGTGGTTTTATTGCTTCAACCTCCACATTTTCTAAATCAATCCGGGAGAGTTCCTGCACCTGATCTGCCTTGAATTGCTTATCGTAGTCAGCTAGGGAGAACTCATTTAGTGTATCGGTATAGTTGATATAATCGGCGAAGCGGATGCCATTTATTTCCCGCACATTATACGCTTCCCGAAAGCGGGTACCGCCCCCATTTACGTGAAACTCGTAGGCCAGATAATCCATGGTGTACTTATCCTGATGGAACCAGTACACGAAAATATCTTCAAAATCGGTACCGCCACCTTCCTGATTAAATGATACTCGAACTTTGTGGTAAAGCTCAGATTTAACCGTATCAGTTCCTAGGTAAGTAGCATTCACGGCTGGATTGTTGAGCGGTTGAGGCAGCAGGGCGAAGTATATCACTGAGTTAAGCGAGTTAGCATAGCGTTGTTGGTCTTCTTCCGAAAGACTGAATTTCTCACCGTTAATCTCGCGAGTGAATCCCTGGTTATCCAGCACATCGTGAACTTTACCCAGTGAGTCTTCCCAGCTACGTTCATAGGTAAATTCTCCTCCGTTAAGGCGGATAGTATAGTTGCGATCCCGGAACGAAAAGGATATATGCGACCCATCGTAGTTATCGCCTCCATGGGCCTTTATCGCCTGGTTAATAATCATGTATGGATCAGGATCAGTTTGGCAGCCTAAAACTACCAGTGAGAATAGGAAAATCAGGGTATAATACTTCATAATAGCAAAAGCCTTGCTCTTCTGTACGGGCACTAGCGAAGACAGGTTTTTTCCGCTCGCCCAAAACTAATCATTAGAACCAAGTAAACCCTTGGGAGTGTCGATAGGTAGATAGATCTGCGACTGACCATAACCTTTTGGCATTTTGTCTTTTTCGGAAACACCACCTTAAGAGTATCGTTACGTTTGGTATAAATTCATTTTTTAACACTTTCTTTGTTAAGTAAGGTAGATCCCTTCCATTTCGGGCATTTCTACGAGGTTGCTTGGCATTGGTAGGATTAGGTTCTAATATTGCGCAACGCACCACTATGAACAGTATTCAGGAGATCCAGGCACCCATCCGGCAGGAGATGGCAGACTTTGAAGTGAAGTTCCGCGACTCCATGAAAAGCAATGTGATGCTGCTAGATAAGATTATGAGCTTCATCGTGAGGCGTAAGGGCAAGCAAGTGCGTCCGATGTTTGTGTTTCTTTCCGCTGGCACCGTTGGTGATATTACGGAAGCTACTTACCGAGGGGCAGCACTGATTGAGTTATTGCATACAGCTACGCTTGTACACGATGATGTAGTAGATGACTCCAACTACCGTCGGGGGTTCTTCTCCATTAATGCGCTGTGGAAAAATAAAATTGCGGTGCTAGTAGGTGACTACCTACTATCCAAAGGGATGCTCTTATCAGTAGAAAACGAGGATTACGACCTACTGAAAATTGTCTCTACCGCTGTACGTGAGATTATTGAGGGCGAACTACTACAAGCTGAGAAAGCCCGCCGATTGGATATTACTGAAGAGGTATATTACGAAGTTATTCGTCAAAAAACGGCCTCACTAATCAACTCTTGCTGCGGAGTAGGAGCGGCTTCGGTGGGAGCCACTGCCGAAGTAGTAGAGAAAATGCGACTATTCGGAGAAAAGGTAGGTATTGCCTTCCAGATTAAAGACGACCTCTTTGATTATGGAACGGCTGAAATTGGTAAGCCAGTAGGGATTGATATCAAAGAGAAAAAGATGACCCTTCCGCTGATCTATGCCCTAAACCAAGCCTCCTGGGGCGAAAAACGGCGAATTATCTATATCATTAAAAACCAGAGTGAGAAGGCTAAGAAGGTACGGGAGGTAATCGACTTTGTGAAACAGTCGGGCGGGATTGGGTACGCCACTGAGGCGATGCACCGCTTCCACGAGGAGGCCAAACAGATTCTGTATACCTTTCCTGATTCAGACCACAAGCAGTCGCTTAGCCGCCTAGTCAGTTTCACCATTGAACGGGAAAAATAGTAACCGTGAGCTGTTCAGTTAAAAATATTTTGCACAGAACGCTGACACTCAAACATCTCGTCATATCATTATTTCTTACCCTAGCTATCCATGGCCAAAGCATGGCCCAGAATACTAATACCGTCATCCTGGATTCTACCGAAATTAATCGGCTACGACAGCTTATTGCTACTAATGATACAGTACAACAGCAGTACGATAGTGTAGCCCAACTCGCTGAACAATATCTGACTGACTCGCCCCGACCGCTGAAAGTCCTTCACTACGAAGGCTTACTGGAAACTAATCCTGACCGGATAGATACTCGGAAAAGTCTGGCCGATATTGATAAAATCGTAACGCTGATCTATGCCAGCTATGGTAAGCCAGATGCGCGCTATGCCCGTAAAATGAAAGAGTTTGTGACTGAATGGGTTTCTATCTACGAACCAACGGGCAACACTATCAACGAAAATAAGTTCTGCCCATTACTCTGGGGATACTATTTGTTTCAAGATCAGTTTACAGCAAAAGAAAAGCGTACTGTAGAGCAGTGGATGCAGCGCATTGCTAAGATGCAGATAGACCGGTCACATACGCCTAACAATAACTGGCAGGCCAAGCGCATGAAAATTATCGGCATCATAGGATGCATTACCTAGAATCAGGCAATAAAAGACTTTTCTCTTGCCGGACTTAAGGAATACATTAACACGGCTTACTACGTCGATAGCACCAGCCACGATCTGGTTCAGCGAGATGCCATGCACTACCATATTAGCGGTCTGAAACCGCTACTTTCGGCATTTATTAATCTTAGTGAGTTTGACCCAGCCTTCAATCTTTTCGATTATTCTACCCCACAGGAAGCTTCAGTAGAAAAATCAGTAGCCTACGTGTTACCCTACGCTACCGGAGAAAAGACCAGAAAAGAGTGGATCAATAGCCAGGTGAAACTAGACCATGAGCGAGCGGCTGCCGGACTAAAAGAATACCAACCAGGCAAACTATTTGACCCCGCCGATGCTATCCCACTGTTTGAGTGGGCCAGCTACTATCATCCCGAATGGTCTACTAAAGTGACTCAGAAAAATGGAAGTACTAATGCTTATTATGGTTGGGTAGGACTGCTCAATAGCCCGCAGGTACGAAAGCCGTAAACCAATTGGTTTACATCGGAAATGTCCTAGCTAAAGCGCAAGCTCTTTCTCTTTTCTGAAAAACAGTTTGAAGTAAGTGCCTTCACCGGGAGTGCTATCAATATCGATACGACCATCACTGGCGTCCAGGATACTTTTCACCATGTATAACCCTACTCCGGTGCCTTCGGCTTTGCTGGTGCTGAACCGATTGAATAGCCTAAACAAACGCGGCTTGTGTTTTTCTAGATCAATACCGATGCCGTTATCTTTGAAGTGCATGATTACGTAATTTTCATTCTCTTCTGTAAAGATTTCTATACGGGGGGGGCGTTCCGCGTCTCGGTACTTAATAGAGTTAGTAATCAGGTTTTGCAGGATGCTCTGAAACAGCACCGGAACAAACGAGACAGTTGATACCTCGGAGAAGTCGGTAGTGAAGCGCGTATTGGTCGTGCGAATTAGTTCAGTTAACTGCTCCTGTGCATCAGTTACTGCCTGGGCAATATCAATTTGTTCGGGTTCTTTCTGTAAATCTCTCTCGGCTAAGAACACATTAGAAAAGCTACGAATCATATTGTCTAGCCGGTCCACACTAGTGCTAATCCTTTCAATTATCCGTTCCTGTAGTGAAGAGTCATCTGCTTGATGATATAGACCTATTAATGAACGAAGGTTAGTCAACGGCGACTTCAGATCATGCGTAATTACGTAGGAGTAGTCCTTCAGCTTTTCATTGTACTTCTGTAGGTTATTCATCGCTTGAAACAGCTCCCGCTTTAGCTTATTGCGTTCTAGTGCAAACGAAATAGTTTTAGCTAGTAGATGATCCGTATTGATTTCTTCTTTGGCCAGATAGTCCTCAGCACCTTTGTTAATTGACTCTAAGCCCACCTCTGGGTCACTAAGCCCAGTTAAGATGATAATCGGAATGGCTATATCCAGTTCCTGAAGCTTCTCTAGGCCACGCAGCCCGCTGCTGTCTGGTAATGACAGATCCAGTAGGATCACATCAGGTTTCTGTTCAATAATAAGCTTTTTTGCTTCGCTGATACGATCGCAGACATCCAACTCATAGCGAAAGAAATGCGTTTCTTCTAGCACTCCTCTCACCAACTCTTGGTCAGCTAGATTATCCTCTACCAATAAAATAGTAATTTCTCTCATACAATAACGCTACTCGCCACGCGGGGGGAGCTTAACTATGGTAAACCAAAAATCCTCAATAGACGCTACAATTTTGGCAAACTGCTCAAAGTCTAACGGTTTAGTAATGTAGCAGTTGGCATGTAGCTTATAAGAGCGATAAATATCCTCTTCGGCCGATGAAGTCGTTAGCACAACCACCGGAATACGTTTCAAAGCTTCGTCTGCTTTAATGTCTTCCAGCACTTCTCGTCCGTCTTTCTTCGGTAGATTTAAATCAAGGATGATAATATCCGGAATCGTTGCTCCCCGATATTCACCTTTCTTATTTAGATAGTTTATCGCCTCCACTCCATCGCGCACAATCTGTAAGTTAACTTTTAACTTACTATCCTGCAATGACTCCTCCACCAGTGTAGCATCAGCTTCGCTATCTTCAACTAGTAGTACTTCAATTTCCATGAGATTGTTCTAGTATTTTTAAATGCTTACTTACAGTAAAATGAAAAGAGCTTCCTCTATTTATTTGTGATTCTACCCATATTTTTCCATCATGGGTCTCTACTACTCGCTGACAGATGGCTAAACCAATTCCCGTTCCTTCGTACTCACTCGCCGAGTGTAAACGCTGAAAAATAACGAATATCCGGTCAAAAAATTCCTTTTCAATACCGATACCATTGTCAGAAACACTGAATTTCCAGTAGTCTTCTTGTTCTTCGCAACTGATATTAATTTTAGGTGGCACATCCGGTTGCCGGTATTTTATGCTATTGCTAATGATGTTTTGAAACAGTTGAATTAATTGTCCCCGGTCTCCTATTAGGGTCGGCAATTCCTCGTAGTTGATCTTAGTCTTGGTTTTCCTAATAGTGGTTTCCAACTGAGATTTAATGTCTTCTACCACCGAATTTACATCAAGCTGTTCAAAGCGATTTCCCTTTCGCTCGAGACGAGAAAATGTGAGAATATCATCAATAAGGTTTTGCATACGGTTGGTACCGTCTACGATAAAGTGGATGTACTTATCTGCCCGCTCGTCGAGTTGCTCGCCGTAGCGCTTTTTCAGCAGCATGCTAAAACTACTGACCGTTCGTAATGGTTCTTTCAGATCATGAGAAGCAACGTAAGCGAAACGCTCTAGTTCGGCATTAGAGCGTTCCAATGCTGACTGGACTTCTTTACGCATACTTACCTCACTTGCTAATTGAGCGTTTATCTCCGCTAATTGCTCATTTTGCTTACGGTACTCCTCCGCTTTAAACGCAAAAATATCCTTAATGGCAGTACTGAGTTCCCGAGCCATAGCGATGTGCCCCTCTTCCCAGACGGTAGAAGATCCTTCTACCCGCTGTTTCCAAATAGCGAACGACCTACGGGGATGTATTTTGATAGCTCCATTCTCTTCTTCACTATAGAATTTTTCGGGTTTGCCGCCCCAGTGCACTTCCTGCACTACCTCACGGCGAAACCAAAGAATATAGCTTTGCTGAGGCTTGGCGACCAATACGGCTAACAGTCCAGCAGCAGTATCTATAAATTCAGTAGCTGGTGGATAATGCTCTCTCAATTTATTAGTATGAAATAAGCTCCCCTGTTCATTCAAACGATCGCTAACCCAGTTGCATAGCATTTCTACTTCTTTGTCGGAAGGAGTAACTCCTAAGAGCACGATTTTTCCTTCGTGGCAGATTGCCACCCCCGATGCATTGGTAATTGCCAGTGTTTCCTTCTCTAGATCGGTAAAACTGGACCTATAATCTTTTTTTCGAGTAATATTCTCAATCAGTACCGCACGAATACGATGTAATGTTGAGCTTATGGCCTTCTCTTCCCTTTTCTGCTTCAACGAGAGCTGCAAAGACAGTAACTGCCCGATATACTCGCTGGCAACGCGCAACTGGTAAGAAAGCCGTATTGGGGTACGATGGTGGCAAGCAATTAATCCCCAAAGCTGATTGTCTTTTATAAGCGATATTGTAAGCGTAGCCTGTACTCCCATATTGGCCAGGTATTCTATATGTATGGGCGATACGCTACGTAATACACTGTGTGTTAAATCAATTGGCTCTTTATTAGGTTTGTGAGCTACCAGTGGTATAGGCTGGTAGGAGGCGTCGGGTACGTAGCGTAGCCAGTTAACTGAATATAATGCTCGAGCCTGGTCCGGAATATCCGTATGTGGGAAGTGTAATCCCAGGTAACTATCTACATCTTCATTACGAGCCTCCGCTATCACGTCGCCATTCCATTCGTCGTCAAACTCATAAAGTAGAACCCGGTCGAAGCCAGTGAGAGCTCGTACCTCCTCCACAGCTACCTGGTGTAGTTCCGTTAGTTCATCCGCACTCTGTAAGGTGAGTAATGACTTCCTAGATAGATCATAGAAGTACGTAAACGTAAGGTCATCTCCTTCGGCAAACGGCTCCAGTTCTAAAACTAACCCCAAATTATTGAAGTGGGCTATACCATTGAACTCTTTATTTTCCCCATTTACTTCTATAGTGATTCGCAAAGGATTAACCTTATTGAGAAAAGCATTTTGTCTATCGGCTGATAAGCTGGAAGTTTTCTCAACCAACAATTGCGCTTGTTCTACACTCAACAATGTACTGAGTGGCTGTCCAAGTAGAGTACCTACTTCCCGACCTAGTATTGTTGATACATTTTCGCTTACCTGACGCATAATAAGATCATCCTCACTGAGTAATAATAGTACGCCGTGAGATTGAATACTGCCCGGAATATGGATGAGCTCCTGCTCACAATTGATAAGCGTGACCTCTGAAGAGCCGGTTAGTTTCTGTTGAGACATGAGGGTGCTAGTATATCAGGCCAGTGCCTTATCACGAACAAAATTAACACTTTGTGCGAATAAGCCGAATGCCCGCTGGGCGGCAGTAATTACCGTTTCTTCCTGGTCAGCGGTTATTTCTTTGGATAATACGTCTAAGAACTCTTTCCAATAACGGCCAGTTTCTGTTCCGTATACGTTTAGAAATCGGAACGAACAGTGAGTAGCAATTTGCTCGTTCTCACTCAACGCTTTACTAATCATTCTTCCTCCTAAAGTAGAACCTTCCGTTACGTACAAGTAGCCGATTGCTTCAGCTTCAGAAGCTAATGGCAGGGCATATTCAGTAATTGTAGGCTTACCCGAACTCAGTTCTGCTAAATCATTTTGAATTGACAGCAACTTACGGCGCTGCTGCCAGTGCAGCCGCTCTTTTAGTTCTGGACCAAGCGCATCGTCGATCACTCTCTCCGTATGCGTGTGAAATACGTACTGCACTGTCATAAACTCCCGATAGTTCTGCAAAGAAAAGGTTTCCCACGATTGATGCGGAAAAAGCAAACTTTCGGTGGCCTCGTGCTGGCTTCGGGTGGCTTCTCTCAATTTTTGACGGAAGGGCTGCATATTCTTTTTAATCGGATAAACGACCGAAGAAAGATACGAAATATTGAATAAGCAAACCGAAATAGAGTTTGGGTGTTATGTAATTTGAGCATAAATTACCAGTTTTTATAAAGGAAAATACCGACATCCGAATGAGAAAATATCTATTGCTAACCACTTTACTGTCTTTTTCCTCCCTTTTTGCCATCGCTCAATCTACCTACTGGCAACAACAGGCCGAGTACACGATGGAGATCGATATGAACGTAAACACCAACCAATTTACCGGCAACCAAACACTAATTTACCAGAATAACTCTCCCGATACACTCACCAAAGTTTTTTATCACCTTTACTTTAATGCTTTTCAACCAGGCAGTATGATGGACGTGCGCTCCCGCACCATTGCTGATCCCGACCGAAGAGTGATGGATCGTATTCTGTACCTCGATGAAGATGGAATAGGCTACCAACGAGTAACTTCACTCAAGCAAGATGGCAACGACCTTACCTACGAAACCGTAGGAACTGTGCTGGAAGTTAATCTGAGCGAGCCGATTCTTCCCGGAAAGGAAAGCACCTTTACGATGGAGTTTATCGCCCAGGTACCTTTACAGATACGCCGTTCCGGCCGCGATAACGCCGAGGGAATTCGCTATTCTATGGCGCAGTGGTACCCCAAAATGGCCGAGTACGATGAGCACGGCTGGCACTCCAACCCTTACATTGGCCGAGAGTTTTACGGCATTTGGGGCAACTTTGACGTAAAAATCACCATCGATTCTTCCTACGTGGTGGGCGGTACGGGAGTTCTCCAAAACCCCGAAGAAATTGGCCACGGTTACCTGCCATCTGGCAAAAAATTGAAGCGCCCTAAAGGCGACCAACTTACCTACCACTTTGTAGCTGAGAATGTGCATGACTTTATGTGGGCGGCCGATCCTGACTACGTACATACCACCGCGCAGGTACCCAACGGCCCGCTACTCCGCTTCTTCTATCAGGCTGATACTCTGACCGAAAACTGGCAGCAATTACCCGATTTCACAGTGCGGGCTTTTCAGTACGCGAACAAAACTTTTGGCCAATATCCCTACGCCGAGTTCTCGGTAGTGCAGGGAGGCGATGGTGGTATGGAATACCCGATGTCTACGCTGATTACCGGCCACCGTTCGCTGCGCAGTTTAGTGGGCGTAACAGTACACGAATTTTTCCATAGCTGGTACCAAGGCGTACTAGGTTCTAATGAAAGTCTGTACGCCTGGATGGACGAAGGATTTACCTCCTACGCTACCAACCGTACCATGGCCCAGCTTTTCGGGCCAGGGCGCGCCAATGGGCAGGAGCAAGCCCGATCCTACGGTGGCTACTTTGCGCTGGTGCAATCGGGGTTGGAAGAACCACTCACTACCCACGCCGATCACTTCGATACCAACCGGGCTTACGGTTCAGCCGCTTACTCCAAAGGAGCCGTGTTATTACATCAGTTAAGTTACATTATCGGCCAGCAAACACTTGAACGGGGTATGCGGCGCTACTTTAATGAGTGGAAATTCAAGCACCCCGACGTGGTAGATTTTAAGCGGGTGATGGAGAAAGAGTCCGGTTTAGAATTGGACTGGTACTTTGAGTACTTTGTAAATAGTATCCGAACAATCGACTACAGCGTACAGTCAGTAGAAGGGGAAAGAGGTGAAACCCGGATTACCCTGGAGCGCGTTGGCCTGATGCCCATGCCTCAGGAGGTACTGATTACCTATCAGAACGGAGATCAGCAACTGTTTTATATTCCACTACGGATTATGCGGGGAGAAAAAGATTCGGAAGGTGAGTACGAACGCACACTGCTACAAGACTGGCCCTGGACCTTCCCGACTTACCAGCTGATGATTTCCCACCCTAAAAGCGAGATTCAGCAAATTACCCTAGACCCTAGCGGCAAGATGGCCGACATTGACCGTTCTAACAACACTTACCCCAGCGTAAATCCCTCTACTTTCTCGGAAGAAGGGTTAATGAACGAGTAGAGTGTTATGGTGTTAGAGTACTATAGTGCTTTAGTGTTCGGGTGTTTATGGTAAATTTGATTATTTAAACACCCGAATACCTAAAAATACGAACACTTCAGTATCCTAGCACTCTAACGCATTAACACTATAACACTAAATGATCTATGCCTGAATTACCGGAAGTAGCCACGTATAAGAAGTATTTTGATTTGGCCGCTACCGGCCGGAGGGTGACGGAGGTGGAAGTGGTAGAGCCTCGGGTAGTCACGGTTTCCCCTGAAGAGTTGCAACAACAGGTGGTGGGGCAACGGTGGGAAGAAACGCAGCAGATTGGCAAGCATTTACTGGTGAAGCTGAGCGAAGGAGGGTGGATGACCGTACACTTTGGTATGACTGGCTCGTTGCGCTCGTTTAAAGACCGGGAAGATGCGCCCCGTTTTACCAAGGTACTGTTCGCACTCGACGATGGTTTCTTTCTCTCCTTTCGCTGTCCGCGTATTCTGGGCCGAATTGGCCTCACCGATAGCCTAGCCGATTACCAAAGAGCCAAAAAACTTGGCCCCGATGCCCTTACCGTTTCCTGGGAAGATTTTCAGGATAGACTAGACGGGCGCAGTGCACTGATTAAGCCCCTATTGATGAACCAAAGTACGGTAGCCGGACTGGGCAACTGGATTGTAGACGATATTCTCTACCAGGCCGGTATTCACCCTGAAAAACGGGCTAATGAACTAACCGAAACCGAAGTGCGAGCTATTTTTGACAAGATGAAGTACATTCTGGAAACTGCTATCGAGCTAGAATCCCGCTACGAAGATTTTCCCGATGATTTCCTGGTGACTTATCGCTGGTCTAAAAACCAACACCGCCAGGATGAAATTAATCTGGAAATACTAAAAGTAGGGGGAAGAAGCACCTATATTGATGCTGAGCGGCAGAGGTTATAGGCCTCATTAATTATCTTCCCAAAATATATCACCTAAAAAAACTGAATCTTTTTAGGTGATATATTCCGGAAATTCAGAACTTATAGGTAAACGACAGTAACTATAATGTTAACCGAAGCATCGGTAGCTTCTGCGGCTACTAAAGAGACGTTATTTACCCAACTGTATCTGCAAGCTTTTCCAGCGGTAGCTCGCTACATCAGTCGGAAGGGAGGTACGCTGGAAGAGGCTCAGGATATATTTCAGGAAGCCTTACTGGTGTACTACGAAAAGGTAGTGATTGATGGCTTTGAGCTGAAAAATAGTCCTCGAGCTTATATCCTGGGCATCGCCCGAAACCTCTGGTTAAAGGCCCAGGAAAAGAGTATCAGAACCGAGTCAATGAGTGATCTTGATTTTAGTGAGACTCCGGAGAGCCAGCCCGTTTCGGAAAAGTTGTTGTCATTTCTGCAACAAGCCGGAAAGAAGTGTATGGATGTGTTGCAGTCGTTCTACTACGAGAAGCTTTCCATGCGGGAAGTATCGGCCCGGTTCGGCTTCCGTAGTGAGCGCTCGGCTACCGTGCAGAAGTATAAATGTCTGGAGAAAGTGCGGGAACAGGTAAAAGCAAAATCACTGACCTATGAGGACTTCCTTGATTGAAACTGAGCAAATAGAAAAGTTTATCCGGCAGGAGGGCGATATCAGCAAGCGACTGTTTATAGAAGCTCGGATGCAGATAGACCGTGAACTGGCCGAACGGGTCACTTTTCAGCAACAGACCTACCAACTCATCCGGGAATACGGACGGCAGCAACTTCGAGCAGAAATAAGCCGAGTACAGAAAAAAGTATTCAAAGACTCAGTCTACCAAAAATTTCAAACCAAAGTACAGTCGTACTTTAAAATCTAATCATTATGTCTATTCAATCCAGTGTGGTTCCGATGGTTATTGACCAGAGCGGAAGAGGAGAACGTGCGTACGATATTTACAGTTTACTACTTAAAGAGCGCATTGTCTTTCTGGGTACCGCCATCAACGATCAGATTGCTAACGTAATTGTTGCTCAATTACTGTATCTCAACAGCCAGGACCCCGCCCGACAAATTGATATGTACATTCAATCGCCCGGAGGCAGTGTGTATGCTGGTATGGCCATTTACGATGCCATGCAAATGATTTCGGCTCCGGTTTCAACCGTAGCGGTTGGTTTCTCAGGCAGTATGGGTACGGCTCTGCTCACTTGTGGGGCTAAGGGGCGGCGGTATGCTTTAGCTCAGGCCACCATTCATATGCACCCTACTGGCGGCGGTTCCAAAGGTTATACCGAAGATGTACGCATTGCTACTCGCGAGCAGGAACGGCTGCAAACCCAGCTATTTCACATCATTGGGAAAAACACCAATCACTCCTGGCAAGAAATTGAAGAGTTCTTTAGAAGAGATCGCTTTTTGAATGCACTGGAAGCCAAAGAATACGGTCTGGTAGACGAAGTACTGGGTGATACGTCTAATCTTATTCGGCTAAAGGATAATGGTCCTGAAGTAGAATTCCACGATAGATCTTTTCTTCGGCGCAAGTAAAATACTTGAAACTAAGGAGAGGCTACTAAGTCTCTCCTTTTTTGTTCGAGCTTTTCTTCGTAAGATTATACTGTACAAAAACAACTGATAATCCTATGAAAAAACTAGTATCCTTTTCGCTCACCACCGTTTTATCCCTTACCCTCATCTGGCTTGCTGGATGCGCTTCTTCCAAAACGATGGCTTACAATCCAGCTGGCACCTGGAATTATACCGTCACCGGCACGCCTAACGGCACGGTAGAAGGAACCATGCTCATTACTAAAAATGGTGATAGTTATACCGGTGAACTTCAGTCGACAGCGGGA
>CAKZYJ010000442.1 GCA_937884755.1 uncultured Flammeovirgaceae bacterium | reverse complement strand
GACCTTCCCTTATACCCACTATCCGAGAGGCTCCATATCCAATTTCTTGTCTTCCAAATCTAACGGTTGTCTGTAAGTTGGAAGCATTGATAGGCTTCCATTCCAGGAAACCTTGATGCACATCTATTTCATCAGATTCAAGAAAAATCCTCTCATTACCTGTTACGTAACTGCTGTAAAGTTCTCCGAATAGGCGAAAGTGAGAACCTAATAGCAAAGATGCATGCAGACTGACTCTTTGAGAATAGTAGGATAAATCTTCTGATGTATAATCTTTATTTTCAATGGATTTTTCGATTTGATCTCCATTGTATTTTGACAATACTACCCAGTTCATCTTGGGTTATTTCTATTCAACCAGTAGACTGTATTATTAGCCTACTGGTTGAATTTTATTATTGTGGACAGCCACGTGCTAGATTGTCAAAAGCACTTATTTCGGTGGCACAGCCCCCAAATGTACTCACAAATTGAAGCTCATCATTAGCATTGTATCGTGTGACAGTGTAGGTCACAGGGGAAGTATCTAAAAGGGGTTTTCTTAGGTTATACTCCCCGGTGTCAGAATTGTCAAGGTCTCCAATTTTCATCGTAATTCCGTCATCTAATAGAATCCCATCTACCCACATACCTTCTCCATAATCCTCCAAAGGTTCTATTTCCCAATTTTGATGCCCTTCTCCGTCTAGTGTCCAGGCATGCTTTACCCACCATTGACCTGTACCACCTCCTTGCGTTAGTTCTTCACCACTTCCATTGAGATAAACTGCATTGGGATGAAAACATACAGTTTCTCCACTAAACAACGTTGTACATTCGCCGGGTTCAACTTGTGGTGGACTTAGAATTTGTCCATTCACTATCATTTGTGCATATACTGTAACCCTTTTTGTAGCAGCATCAATATGCATATCATTAATAACCGTAATTGGAAAGGGTATATCTGGATTTTCAACTTCCTCAGTCCAATATCCTTCATGTTTATTAAGATCAGAGCAAACTCTTATAATAGCATTTTCAACGATCGTAATAGCTTCTTGCGGATAACCTTCTACAGTCAAATCACTAATAAAAGCATCGCTAACACTTTCGTCACACCTTGTTTCTATATTCAGTGCTAAGTCATTTAGAAAGTTGGTAATGTTCGCTTCTTGGATTTCTTCTAAGCTACTTAGTTCATTGGTTTCTTTGATACCATTGGCTAACCAACGTCCTCCTTTATCTAAAGGGTCAAGTAATGCCAAGGTGCTTTCATAGTTTACAATTTCTACTGTTAGCGAATCATCTTCATCGCAAGAAGTTAGTAGAATACCAATACTAATCAATAGTGCTAGAGCAAATCGAAAATTCATTTTGTTCATTTTTTACTGGTTTGAAATTTTGTTCCGTAATCCAGTGCAAATGAATAATCATTTTGAGTTTCTTCATAGATGAAATAAAGTGGATTGAACATATTGGAAGGTGGATTGAACATGGGATTCAGAAATCCCTTTTTGACTTTTTATTACAGGCAGTGAACGTTTTAGCCTTAGTGGTGGTCAGTTCCCGTTTTCAGCCGCTTTGAATAACACTTGTTTCTCGGTTAAAACCTGGGATTATTTTTTCCTATTTTCGGTTTCATGCTAAGTCCAAGGCTCCTGCAAAAAGTCATTGGCGTTAATTGTCGGTATACTTTTTTGATTTGAATTCTCCATCTATCAGATAGATATCGATTGTTATTTTTTATTGACTGGCTGTAGCAGTCCAGGCTATGAAATCGTGATTTGATAGCGGTATGTTTTATAGCCATTGAGTGCAATAGTTATTTTTTTCTAAATTCATCACTATTTAAGCTCGCAGCGTATGTTTGCAGCATTTGGTTTATAAGACATGCATCCATATGGTCATGTTCATCTCCTGACATTGTGTGCATGGCCAGCTTTGAATAGCCCATTAATTTCGGCAGTACACCCATCCCAATCGATTTTTTCTTGATCGGAAAGGCTTCTCCTTCATAGACCGTTCCCCAGATTTTGAGATCTTTCAGTATTTCTGAGTCGGCAGTAAGCGGGTTCTCCTCGAAAATGGTGAAGTTGGCTTTTTTTCCAATGTCAATGCTCCCGATCTCATTTTCTTTGTGCATGGCGAAGGCGGCATCAATGGTAACTGCCCTAAAGGCCTCTTCTACATTGACTTTCTCCTCTGGCCCTAGTACTTTTTCTCCTGACAGCCCAATACGATTTACTGCAGCCCAAACCAAAAACATCGGACGGGCAGGTGCCATGGGGGCATCTGAATGGAAGGACAGTCTGATGTCTTCATCCAAGACACTTCTTCCGCGAGCCATCACTTCTGCTCTTTCTGGCCCAACGCCAACATCTGAATACTTTTCTCCCAACAAATGAAGGTAAAATGGATTGGAGCTAATTTCAGCGCCTAGTTCAGCTACTCGAGCGAGCTGGCTTTTTTCAGAAAAAGCAAAATGGTCGAACCGAAACCGATGGCCAAATCGTGGATAGCGATGCATCATTCCTTCCAGGGTATTTAAACCCACCTCCATTCCCAAGTCGCCGTTTTGATGTACGATGATTTGATAATTGTTTTTCCAAAAAGCCCAAGCCGATTTCGCAAAGTCCTCCGGGGTCTGGATCCATTCTCCTTCATGTCCATCCAGATAGCCATCTTTCATCTGCATTAATTGCGAAAACACAGCGCCGTCTGTGAACAACTTGATCTGGTCATCTACCCATTTTACCTTTTCCCCATTGTTTTCTTTGACCATTTGTTTTGCTATTTCAACGGTCAGGTCAGCATCTTTCTCATTAGCGTCGTATATGGCGTTTCCAGCAGGGATCAAATAGTAATCGAAGGGCATCGGGCCACTCTCGAGTACATTGACCATTTGCCGTATTAAATCACCTGGTAGCATTACTCCTGGATCGCTAGCGGTGGTAATTCCGCCCGCATGCACATATTCGCGGGTTCTTTCCAAACCTTGCTCAAACTTTTCAGGAGATGCGATCATGGGAAAAATTTTGTCGATGACCATGTACAGGCCTTTTTCCCATACGTGTCCTTCTTCCCAACTAGACATTTCGGTGCTTTCGCCTTTTCCCTGCCAGTCTTTTTCTTCAAGCCCCATAAGCTCAAGGGCCTTCGTATTGAAAAAGAACTCGTGAACCGAACGCTGCCATACAAAGATAGGACGGGTCTTTGAGACATCATCTAGGATTTTTCTGTTGAGTTCCCCGTGGAATGCTTCGTGGTACCCCCAGGTAAAAATAACTTCTTTGGGATCTTTAATGCTGCCATCCAGTTCTTTCAAACGCGCGATGTAATTATCTTGGCCAACCACTCCTTTTACATCGCCCCAGGGCAACTGCCAGTCTGCGGGTGTAATGAAGTGAAAATTTGAGACGAGTGCAAAAAGCCAAAAATGCAAATGGTTGTCTATGAATCCAGGAACGATGACCTTGTCCTTAAAAGATTCGTCTACCTTTAGGTTTTCGGCAGATTTGAACTTTTCTATCAAGGCATCCTTTTCTCCAGCTTCAATGATGTAACCATCTCGCACTGCAATGGCCGTAACGTCATTCAGCCTTTCGGACATGGTTACGACCTCTTTGGCCGTAAATATTGTTATATCTTCAGGTGGGGTCAATGCTGTCTGGAATAGATCCTGCAGGGACTCCGTTCCCTTGGTTGCCTTTTTATCTTGAGCTTGACCAGCCGCGACAATTATTAAAAACGTGATCATCACACAGAAATATTTTTTCATAGCCCAAATTTGAAGGTGAAAACCTTGATTTTTTAATTTGGAATTGTTGCCAACGGCCCGGCTATGAACCGTATCCCGAAGAGCATGGCTCATAGGTTTTGTTGTGCATTTGTATCCGTCACTCTTCGTCTAAAATTAAAGAAAATTTAGTAGTCGGTTTCGGTTGGAAAAAATTAGCAGTAGCGAGAGACCTAAACAGCATGCAGCCGGACCTACTCCAGAAAAGTCGTGAAGGAGATGAAATACGGTAGCATTAAACATGATGGCCGTGATCAGGATAAGAGCAATGGGAACCACTCGATTGATGAGTAACCCCAGCCCTCCCACTATTTCTAAAGCACCTACCAGTTGTAAAAAACCTGAGCTGATATAAATCTGCATCAAAGTTCCACCATCGCCGGGTGGACTTGGTATTTCAGTGAATACCAAAAATTTGTTGAAACCAATCACAATCATGAAAAGACCAAGTATGATCTGAACAGCTTTTATAATTCGTGAACTCATAACTTCATGCTTTAATTTTCGTGATTATTCAGCAAGCCACTGCAGGCAATACGTCGCCACTTCTTCCCAACCGGGTTCCCCACAAATAAAGTGGTCTTTGCCCGCATAGAATTTTGAATCAACAATGCTGCTGGGGTCAGAGTACTTGGCTATGGTCTTTTGAAGTAGCACATTGGGAACAATTACATCGTCGAGGCCACCTACAAACAGCAGAGGCACGTGTGGTTTTTGGGTGTCAATCTTCGCAATATCCTTGGTGGCTGCGCGGGGTGTTTCTCGACTTTCGGGCACCGCAAAAGCATCAAACAAAGAATCTGATTCTGCCCGGCTTAAGGTATTGGTAATAGACGAATGGAACCATTTTTTGTATTTGGCTTCGTTGGGATTGAATACACTTTTCCCTTTAAATGGGCTAACAACTTTCAGGTTAGCTCTAATAAAACTGGGCTTAAAAGTGCTTACACCTTTGGGCGGGGCACTGCTGATTAAAATGGCAGCTTCGGCGTGACCTGATTCTACCAGCTTCTGCGCGGTAAGCCCGCCAAAAGAATGGCCAATTAAAATGGGTTTCTCGGGCAAGGTACCGATCAGAGTTTCAAGCTCGTTTATCCAGTCTTGAAACTGTACGCTCTCTAAGCCGGCGGGTGGATTTTCCCGGAGTTCTGCCGGACAGCCCTGGTGTTTTGGATTCGCTGGTGCATAACAGGTATATCCTTGGTTTTCAAAAAGTGTTTTCCAGCCGTTCCAGGTTTGGTTATTCATGAATAATCCGTGAATAAAGACAACCGTTTTTGAATTGATTTCTTTGTTCATTTCGTTTTGGTTTTCAGTTTGCGGAAAGGCCATATTGCCAGCAAAAAGCAGAGCTAGGGCAATGGCCACTTTTTTATTTTTCATTGGTGTTTGATTGTAATGGTTGCCTCAAAGGTGCTGATTACAAGCTGTGATTAATTTACCCTATGGTAAAAAGCACAGCAAGTAGCAATTCCATAGGGAACAAATGGTAACTCGCTTAATGCTCTTCAAAAAGGCGGTTAATGATTTTTTGAACCAGTGGGGCTACGTAAAGAATGGTAGGAACGACAAAGAGATAAGCGGTGAACCATGACCTTAGCCAGATTTTAAGAAAAAGGTTATTGAAGCCTACATTAATTGCTACTATGGTGAAGGAAATGACCACCGTAGTAATCATTCCCATAAGCAAGGCAAACACCACTCTTTTCCTTCTCTCTTTACTCTCAACTAACTTCAAATGATTCATAATCAACGATTTATAGCATTTTGAGAACTTTCATCTTGCTCTCAGAATAGCCATAATACTTCAAGTTGGTTTCAATAGCGGTAGGTTTATCTAAGACCGACTTGAAATGGGAAAAACACTCGAAACTCGCCTTGCCGTGGTAGCTTCCCATACCACTCTGCCCAACACCACCGAAAGGCAGGTTCGGATTGGTATTGTGCATCACACAGTCGTTGATACAGCCACCTCCAAACGGAATTTCACGTAGGAAACGATCTTTGATCTTGGTGCTATCTGAAAACAAATAAGCCGCCAGGGGTTTTTCTAATGACTTTACAATCTCAAATGCCTCGTCCAGGGTCTCGATAGTGATCACTGGCAGAATGGGGCCAAAGATTTCTTCTTGCATCACCGCGTCATTTAGCGTTACATTTTCCATAATGGTTGGGTACACCACCCGCATATTGCGATCTACCTTGCCGCCATAGTACACCTTTTCTGGATCGATCAAACTTGCCAAACGCTCCAGATTCGCGTTATTGATAATCTTGACATAATTAGCTTTTTCTTTAGAAAAGTGGTGTTTTTTGATTTCCTCGACGGCTAGTTTAAGAAACTCATCTTTGATGTCTTGGTGAACTAGAGCGTAATCGGTAGTGATGCACAGTTGACCTGAGTTGACAAACTTGGCCCAGATCATACGCTTAACGCTCATTTTAAGCGCACAGTCTTTCGCAAATATGGCGGGATTCTTTCCACCCAGTTCAAGGGTTACATTAGTTAGATGCTCAGCCGCTGCCTTATGCACAATCTTGCCTACTTTGGGGCTGCCGGTAAAGAATATCTTGTCGTAGCGTTGAGCCAGAAGGGTCGTAGTTTCCGGGATAGCTCCTTCAACAACGCGGATATAATTCGGGTCAAAGTTGTTATTGATGATCCTGGCCATGATTTTGCTGGTTTCGGCTGGGAGTTCACTCGGTTTTAAGATGGTGGTATTCCCACCAGCCATTGACCCAATTAAGGGTGTAAGTGACAAATTGTAGGGGAAATTCCAGGCACCAATAACCAGTGTAACCCCCAGAGGCTCGGGAACCAGGTAACTGCTAGCCGGAAAGTTGATGGTGTTGGTAGATACCCTTCGATGCTTTACCCAGGTCTTCAGGTTTTTCAGCGCGATGTTGATCTCATCAATCAGCGGAAAGAATTCTGTTAGCTGATTTTCAAATTTCGACTTGCCAAAATCCTTGAATATCGCTTGGTGCATTTCTTCTTCGTGTTCCAGCAACAATGCTTTTAGCTTTTTGAGTTGTTGGATTCTGAATTCTACCGGACGGGTAGCGCTGCTATTAAAAAATGCGCGTTGATTGCGTACCAGTTCCTGTACTTCTTGTTCAAATGTTGAGATTACCATGGTTACGGAAGGTAAATTAATGGTTGATTTCTTGTTGTTTTCGGATTCGGTTCACCACCATTTCTTTGGGTAAAAGCGGGGTGAGGGACAATGTCATTCGTTGTGACCAGGGAAGACCGGAAATCATTTGAAGCTTGCCAGCCAACATGGCTTGGTAACCATCCCTAGCTACATCGCCGGCACTGGCGGGCTTTTTATAGATGTCGGTTTTGTCCATACCGGAATGAGCCCCAAAACCCGTTTGGGTGGCTCCGGGAAGTAAGACCGTAGCGGTGACGCCGGTGCCCAATAGCTCACCAGAAAGCGAGTTCGTAAAGGATGTAACGAATGCCTTGCTAGCAATATAAATGGCTTGCATGGGGCCGGGATTGAGTCTTACAGTAGAAGATACATTCAGTATTTTTCCTGTCCCACGGGCGATGAAATCGGGTAAAAAGAACCGGGTAAGCGAAGCCAGAGCCAGCACATTCACCTGGATCATAGCCTGGTCTTGTTCCCAGGCCCGTTCATGAAATTTGCCTACTCCTCCAAAGCCGGCATTGTTGATCAGGTAATCAACCGCTATGCCCTCGCGAGTTACTTCTTCATAAATCTCCTGAGTGGCACTGTTGCTGGCCAGATTCTTTGGTATGGTATAAACGGTAGATCTTGGATGGCTTTCGCTAAGTTCACGTTGTAAGTCTTTCAGACCTTCAGCGTTGAGATCGATAGCCACTACATCACCGCCACGAGAGGCGTGGATTTTTGCGAATTCTTTGCCGATACCCCCGGCAGCACCCGTGATTAAAGCTACATTTTTCATTGTGATATTCTTTTTGATGTAACAATACCACAAAGTTGGCGAGGAGGCGACGGAAGAAATTTACCCTATGGTAAAAACGAACGGATTACAGATTTTTTCTAATTCTGCTTAAGCTTTGCTGGGTAATCCCCAGGAAGGAGGCAATATGAGATAATTTGGCCTTTTGGAAAAGTAGGGGATGTTCTTTCATGAGGTTCAGATAGCGCTCCTCGGCGGTTTGGGTGTGGAGGCTCATTACTCGTCGGCTCAATACCATAGCAAATTCCGCATTCATCTCCCGAAGAGCCTCCGACAGCTCAGGCTTATAGTGTAATAGTTTGTCTAATTGCTTGGCGCTGATCAAAATGAGTTCAGTATCCTCCAGTGCCTCGAAGAAAAGAATGTTTCGTTCATCTTTTACATAACTGAAAGGGGAGGTGATAATGGCGTCTTTGGCACAAAACCAATGGGTGATTTCATTGCCCTCAAGATCCAGGTAATACACGCGGGTAAATCCGCTTAACAGGTAGTACAAATGCTTACACCTTTGCCCTTCTTTTAAAAAGATTTCACCCTTCTTCACCGATTTATTCCTCAAGCCCAATCCGAATTCAAGATTCCATTTGATAAGCTTTTCAATATCTATGTAGAGTTTGGAACTGAACATTCGTGATAGAATTTAAACTACTGCACAATCTGCCTGTTGTGTATGCTGCACCTCCGGTAATGTATGGATTATACACCCATTGGCCGCAGTCATCTCGCTGGTTTAACCATAGTTCACCATCGGCTTAGTATTTCCTGTTGAGTTTGGGGGTTGGCATCATCTCGAGGATCTATAGCGATGCCTGCTTTTGCCTCAACAAGAATGGGAATTCCTTTTTCCTTCAGGCAAAGGTCAGTATTATTATCATTATCCCCCAAATCGGCTAGTTGGTAGGGGTGAACTGTGATAGTATCTGATCCGTTGACCATCGTAACCTGAAAAGCATCTAGTTCATTATCTCCTAGTTCTTTCCCGTTTATAGCCCTGACTCCTCCAGCCCAAACAGCTTTAACCACTACTTCGGTTTCCTCTTTGGGGCAGTCGCAACCAATTCCTCGTTTTACGTAGGGATAGTCATCATCAAAAATGAAATATTCGGCGTAACTGATAGTGGAGCCCGCTGGTAAGGGGATAACTTTCAGGCTCTGTCCTTTGTAATTCTGACCCGAGCGACTTTTGTGATCCCCCACAATTTTTACCGAAACTGGTGGATTATCCGGGTGGGTTCCGTACTCACCAATAAGCAGTACCGTTCTCAGTTCGTACTCTTCATTGGCTGGTTTTAAGGTGACAAATTCCACGGCAGATGTTTCACCGTTTTTTGTGGTTACTTCAAAGTCGGTATTTTCTAAGGTTGATGGATCAACTTCCTGAGAAAAAACCACCGGCATTCCATTTTTGCCAAAAGCCAAGGGGTACAATAGATGGGACTGAACAGGCAATGCGTCTAATCCAAAAAACGCGGTTAAGACCTTCGCTTCCCGGTATTTATCTAATTTAGGGATGGTCTCTGATGGCTTAATCCTGCGGAAATAAGCACTGTACAGTACAGCAGTGACCACGAGGATAATGACACTTATCAAAACAAAATACAGGCTTCTTTTCATCAATGTTGCCGCCAACTGTTTCGTGCCATAAACGAAACCCGAAGGCTGTATGCTAAATAAAATGTTGGCAAACTTTTTTATTTTTCAGTTAATTCAAATCGGGTGCTCTCATTAGCTACTTTCATATAATTCAGAATCGCTTCTTTGCTTTCAGGTCGATAAAGCCGAATTAGAATGGCCCAACCCGGAACTACCTCAATATTGTTTTTTGCACTTGGACAATTGAAGTGGAAAGTATAAGTTCCATCTTCGTTTGCTTCCGCCATTCTATTGTTTAGAGCAAAATTATCCGTAGCAATCCACCCTTCCTTATTGTAGGTTGTAACCGAGAAAAATCCTCCTTTGTCAAATTGAATTGGCGGAACCGGTAATGTTAATGAAGCACATTTACCTTGTTGAATTTCTTCACTTGGTTGAATCGTATTGAGATAGGCAGCGTGCTCAACGGGTAAACCAAAAATACCTACTGCGGAGGCGATTAAGAATTGAAGTGAATCAACTTCATCTTTCGTTCCGAAATAAAATTCAGGTTTTGTGGCTTCCGCCATTCTTGATTTTAACTTTGAACGAGTTTCATCCAAGGATTTTGTATCAAAGCCTTTTGCCTCATATGGCTTACTCGACTTTGCGATGATTTGGACATTATCCTGATGCTCATGAGCTTCCGCATAGCCTAAAGAATCGAGAGTTCGAACTCCGGTTCGCATATTCAGAAATAAGTGATTTCCAAGGGCAACATCATCGGTAGTAAAGGATTTGGATTCGCCCGGATAAACTACCCCAATAGTATATTGATTTTCATCAATGACCTGAATTACCGAATAAACATCCCATTCTGGATTAACCAAAGTTGCTCCTGCAGAAATATCCACCACAGCATGCGAATACATCACATCCTGATTCTCCCGGACAACGAACTGATTGTCCTTGTCCGACATTTTTCTGGAATGCCTGAAAGTGTTTACTTCATAATCTTTAGAGTGATTAACCATATACAAATCCGTTTCGGCTATGGTAAAGTTGGTTTCATCAACCAGTATTTTATCATCAGCAGTTATTTCATTAGCATAGCTCGGTTTCTCACTCGCTGGTTTTTTTGTTTCGTTATTACATGATAGTGTGGACAATGTCACAAGCAGGACTACTATTTTTTTCATCTTTCTTAGTTTAATTTTTGGACTTGTGGCACTACATATTCACCCTTTAAAATCTCTTCTCCCAGTAAGTAAACCCGCAACAGGAAATTCCAGCCTTCGGGGGCATCTAATCTGTTAGCAACATCCCCGCAAACATCTTCTGAACCAAAATGTACCGTAAAAGTGCTGTCTTGATTTAGTTTAACATTGGAACCATTCAAAAGACAGTTCTCAGTTTTAATGTATCCGTCTTCTCCGTAAACAGTAAGAGACCAAAACCCTTTGTTTTCTGGTACTTTATATGTGGCAGTATAGCAAGATGAAGAAGAAGCCCCTTCTGGCTTGTAGTTGAGATATGTGGCCGCATCTTCTGGGAGCAGTCCCCAAGCAGCCGCTGCTGCAATGTGTCTGGTTTTTTCATTTACTTCACCTCTCTTTCCCATCATACCTTCCCAACTTGAGTAGTTAGCGCTTTCCTCATTATACACTGCTCGTAATGAATCCAATGATTCCAAATCCCATTTGAATTCAGGAAACTCTTTTCCGGAAGCGGACTTAACCATGAATTGATCCTGAAGTTCATTCAGCATTGATATTTCTGCGTCATCATTTGCATCACAAACTTGCAGCCGAATAATTAGGTACAGGAAGTCCGTATTACCCTCAATTTTATATTGGCCAGGTTTATAAATTAAGTCCTGAACATAATGGTCATTGTCAATGATAAAGATAGACGCATACCGATTGTCGGGCATTTCGGGGAAGGTAATATCCAGACCGTTCCTCGCATCAAAAACCCCACCTGAATAAAGCACATCTCTATTCATTCGAATCACTGTTTGTTGGTCTAAGGGGGTAGGTGTTCGAAAGTGAAAAAATGAGTTTGTTTGTCCGGCATTCTCAATCATTTGCAAAAAGGCACGATCCGTTTCTGCTCTAATAAAAGTTGACAGTTCAACTACTTTAGCTTCCGATAAAGAATCTTTTTTCTGTTCATTCGAGTTGCTGTTTTGGTTACAAGCTACTAGAATCAAAACTGCAATCCCAAAAATTAATTTATTCATAACAATCCTTATTAATGTTTGCGAACGTTTTGACGTTGTGGTGTTGGGAACCTCAAATAACTTCATTTTCAATATCAAACTGAGCTAAATCCTCAATGACAAATGAGTGATCCTGTCACTGAGGACGGTGGTTGAATTAGCCATTGCACCCCTTATTACATATATCAGTTGTCCTGGATTCTTTTCCCCGGCCAGTCCCAACTGATAAGATCATCGCTCCAAGCAATGCCGATCGACGCATTTTTATCAAAGTCTCCTTCTCTCTCGGATTTAGGACCCGAACCATGAAAAAACATGATGTACTTACCCAGATTTTCCCTTTCCTTTAGGTTAATTACTACTGCTGCGGTGATTCTTCCTTTGGCCCAGTCCCAATCATCTTGTCCCAAAGTGATCAGGTTTCCCCAGTCAGTCCAGTTACTTAAATCGGGAGAACGTTTAATGGATACTCCATTGGTGGGAGAATGAAATAAGATATATTCATCGTTCTCATTCAAAACACATACATTTTCACCTGATTCGGTATACCCATGAAATGTCCAGTTTTGTAAGTCGTAACTGTATGACATACTTACCCCATTTTGCTTGTAGAAGCACCACCATTTTCCTTTTTCATCTTTGTCCTCTAACAGATAGGGATCAATCATTCTTCCCATATCGGCATTTTCCACATCAGGGCCTTTTACTTTGATTAGTTCGGGTTCACTCCAATGTTGAAGGTCTTGGCTACGTAGGGTAAATAATCTTGCATCCTTGGTCCCGTATCGTACTTCCTGATCCGCAGTATGGTTAGGGCGAGGGTAAGTTTGCAGACATAAAATCCATTCATTGTTATACCTGATAATATTTCCAGGACTCGAGAAATTTAAGGATTGATCTTTAGCAGTAAGAATCTTCTTAGGACTCCAATTCTTCAAATCTACCGAATGACTCTCGGCGGTGTAGGAATAGATCTTTCCGTTTTCGGTTTTCACCAAGGTAAAAAACAAATAAAATACATTATCATGGTACAAGACCGCTGGATCACGATAGGCCGTGGTATCATCCCCCTTAAAAATAATTGGGGACTCTAAGGAATAGAGTAGGTTATTTTGGGCTTCTGTCGGATTGGTAAAACCAGATAAAAAAAGCAATAAGAAACAGTTTAAAAGGTCACTAATCAAAACAGTGAATTTATTCATGACAAGCGATGAATAATTTATGGTATAATGTATCAATAAAGAGATATTCAAATTGGCTATAACGTGCGGACGGCTATGCGTCATACTTTGTATCTTCCTCAAGCATGACGTGTAGTTGTCTGCACCTTGTCGGCAAAGCGTAGTGTAGCATTGCTGCGAACGAGTTGGCGATAAGCAATAGCATCCTACAGGATGCTATTGCTTATAGGTTTTGTTAGCTATTGTTTTTTCATTTTTCACCTTGTCGCTATTCTAAATCCTAAGTCCTCTATTTTGAACGAGAAGGGATGACTTCTTCTTCGAGTTGTCGCCATAACACTCCTTTCTTGGTCACACCAACCACCACCACGAAAAACACGATATGAACCGTAAACAGTCTCGTCATATACATCCGAGCACCATTCCCAAACATTTCCTAGCATATCGTAAAGTCCCCAATCATTGGGCAATTTTTGTCCTACTTCTTGGGTTCGATTATTCGAGTTGTCTTTAAACCAAGCAATTTCACCTAATTCTCCGTGTCTAATGTCTTTACTTCCTGCTTGACAAGCGTATTGCCATTCAGCTTCTATTGGTAACCGAAATCCATTTGCTGTTGAATTAAAGGTTACAATTTGAGTTGTTAAGTCAATAGTATAGCATTTGTCTTTTCCTAAAGACTCGGATAGTGAATTACAAAAATTCACTGCTTCAATCCAGGAAACTGTTTCAACAGGTAATTTGTCGCCAATGAATGTCGAGGGATTCTCTTTCGTTACTGCTTTATATATTTCTTGGGTTATTGGGAACTTACAAAGTTCAAAAGAATCTATGTCAACCGACCAAGTGTCTTTTGTTCGGTCGTCTCTCATGTACACCGTTCCTGTTGGAATAGTCACAAACAACTTGTCTATTACTTCCCTTTCTATTTTTCCCTTTATTGTCTCCATACTGTTGCTTTTAACATCAATTAACGGTCAGCATAAATGGGCTGTGCTTCCATAGGGCATATGAACATTTTATGCTTTTTTACCATCTACTTAAAACCTCTACTTCGGTCATAGGATTTTTATCGTCATTGGGGTCGATGGCAACATTTTCATTCACTTGCACCAGAATTGGAATACCTGATTGTTTCAAACATAGGTCAATGTTATTTTCATTGTCACCTAAGTCTGCT
Source organism: uncultured Flammeovirgaceae bacterium (assembly GCA_937884755.1). GTDB lineage: Bacteria > Bacteroidota > Bacteroidia > Cytophagales > Cyclobacteriaceae > Tunicatimonas. The sequence goes on along the minus strand of CAKZYJ010000442.1, from coordinate 8,706 downwards.
AGTTGAAAAGGGGTTACTTTAAGGGTGTCTGAACTCTGAATTAAGGTGACCGTAAAATCATCTATTTCATTCTCCCCAAGTTCTTCCCCATTTACGGCTCTTACACCGCCAGACCAGACTGCTTTTACTACCATTTTCGTTTCTTCTTTCGGACAGTCACAACCTGCCCCAGTCTCCACATAGGGGTATTCTTCATCAATAGTAAAATATTCAGCGTAACTCAAGACAGGTCCTTCTTCTAAAGGAATTACCATTATACTGTCTCCCTTGAAATTTTGCCCTGTTCGGGCCATTAAATCACCTACTATTTTCACTGAGACCGGTGGGTTGTCAGGATGATTACCATATTCTCCTATGAGTAACACCGTTCTAAGCTCAAATTCTTCGTTGGCTGGTAGTAGGCTAGCTGCTTCAACTTCGAAGATGGTTCCATTTTCAGTAGTAACGGCAAAGTCAGCACCATCCAGGGTATTGGGGTCTAGTTCATGAGAAAATACGAGGGGCATTCCATCTTGACCAGGAGCATTTTGGTATATTGCTCTTGCCCGTTGGGTTAATCCATTGTCTAACCCAAAAAAGGCGGTTAATATTTTGGCATCTCTGGTTTTGTCTATTTCAGGAACTGAAGTTGATAGATAGAGTTTACGAGGATTACGATCATCACAGCAGACGAAGATTCCAGTAATTAGGACGGTCAGTAACCCTAACTTGATAACTTGATAGTTTGCTTTTTTCATCTGTGTTTTTCTGTAATTGCAGCTAAGGGTCTCCTATAAATGCAGCAGTGGGTTATACTTCTAATTATTAGATAGTTACATGCTTCAAACAAAATAAAAACAATTCAATTATTCCTTCAAGCCGTTGTTCTAGGTATACCAGGTTTTATGTCGTTTTCAGTTTAGAAGTTCAGCTATTTGTTCGTCATTTATTGAGACTTTAATATCTCTTACTCGGTCACTGCTTATATAAATGCCGCTACCTTTAATCGTTTCACTGAATGCACCTTTGTATAAAGCTTCAGCCCCATCCGTGGGGGACTTAAAAAGTAAATTTCTGATTGGTTTTAACCAAAACGGCATACCACTTCCTGAAGTCATCTTGGTTTTTATCGCCCCAGGGTTCACATTTACAAAACGGACATTTTTCCATTGTTTACTTAAATGGTTCATGAGGGCTACCATGGTTAGTTTTGAATCCAAGTAAGAACCTGTGAGTTTGGTGAACTTTTTGGGTTTTTTAAAAGCAGAAATAGCTAAGGAATTTTTCTTATCTAGTGTACCAGTAGCCGTATTTACCACAAAGGGATGTTCTGATTTTTCGAGCAAGGGCAACAAGGCTTTGGTTAACAAATAAGGACTAATGGCATTGATTTCTAAGTGCAATTCATTTCCATAATCTGAGAAATAAAGTTTATCGAGAAGCACCCCAGCATTATTAAAAATGCCGTCTAGCCGGGTAAAACTTGACTGTATTTCATTTGCAACCGATTCTATCTCTGCTCTATTGCTGAGGTCGGCTATGAAGATGTTCAATTTGTTTTGGTCTGAAAATAATGATTGGGTTTCGGCCTTTCGTTTTTCATTTCTAACTACGAGTCCGATGTGATGCCCCTCAGACAATAGCTTTTTTGATAATTCCAGTCCCATTCCAGAGTGTCCGCCGGTGATGATGATATTCATTTTAAAAATTTTCGATTAATATTCCCATTTTTCCTTGTTTACTGTCTCTCAGGGCCTCCATAATTTCGGTTTGTGAATTCATGACAAATGGTCCGTAGGAAGCTAGAGGTTCATTAATAGGCTCACCTGATAGCAACATGGCTCGGGTATTTTTACGGGCGTTGATTACTATATGCTTTCCTTGATTTTCAAAATATAACATCTCCTCTGCATTAACTTCTTGTCCATTGATTTCTAAGTAACCATCCAACAGATAAATCAGACAATTGAAATGTTCGGGGATTTCAAAAGAAAAGTTATCTCCCTTTTGACTTGTAAGTCGTAATAGGATTTGCGGAGTGAGCGTATTCGCCGGTCCCTTTTTCCCTTCAAATTCTCCCGCTACAATGGCAATTTCTGTATTTCCTTTCTTTACAATTGGGGTATCTTCTTTAGAAATTGGCTGATAAAATGGCGTGTCCATTTTCTTTGCAGCAGGAGAATTTACCCAGAATTGAACAATTTCGCTTTCCCCTCCGGTTTGGGCTAATTCCTTTCCAGGACGTTCACTATGTGTAATGCCTTTGCCAGCATGCATCCATTGTGTACCTCCTTCAGTAACCAGTGTGCTATGATTCATCGAGTCACGATGATGGATACTTCCTTTGAAAACAAAAGTAACTGGTGAAAAGCCTCGGTGTGGATGAGGGCCTACGCCTGCCTTGCGATGATCGGTGTTGGGGGCCAAGCTACCCGAACCGTGTTGAATGAGCAGAAATGGGTCAATTTGTTCAATCCCATCTACAGGTAATGGTTGTTTCATCACAATTCCGCCCATATCTACCGGTTTTGCTTTGATAACTTTGACAATCTTCTTCATAATTTAAACTAAGGTGGGTTTAATTCTCCGTGGCCTGCCTACTACTTAATTGCTACTCCGTGACTCATTGTCCCAAAGTAGTAAATATAATGGCAAGAGCCACCATGCAATTGTGACTATGCAGAAGAATTTGACTGCCCGGGAAATATTCAAGCGACCTCCTGAAGTAAAAAAACTACTTTGTGACGGCGGATTTTGGGGTAAGTGGAGGTCAACCAAGGCTATTTTGTCAATACTGTGGGGTAGTACGGCACAGCGAAAATAAATGCAAGATACTTTCAGGACCCGGATTTGGGCAAAAAATACTAAGCCTGGAAAAAGAATGATCAGTTGAAAAAAATGATTTTTATTGCCTCGTGGGCTTGTTCCGAAGTAGTCTGTATTGCTCCAAATGTTGGTTTGTCTTCGGCACAATACGGTAATGATAATAACTCAAATATGCGAGCTTTCAGTTAGGATTAGTGATCTGCTATTTTCATGATAATCCTTCCTCGTTTACCTGGTTCCCGCGTTCGGTCAAATCCATGTTGATAATCTTTTAGTTCATACGTTTTATCAATGATGGAAATTAACTTACCTTCTTCAACCCATTTGGCAATCTTGGTGAGTTTCCCGGAATCACCTCGGGCTACCATCAAATAGCCGACTTTCTTCTTTCTAAAGGGATTTCCTAACACTGCCGAAAGATGGTTGAAAGGATTAGCTGGAATAAATACCCCCCTTGGGCTAAGTAGGCCTTTAATGTCAGTAAACTTCACTTTGGTGGTTAAATCGAGCAGGATATCATAGGTATTATTAATATCCTGAAGTTTTTGTTCTTTATAACTGATTGTATTATCTGCGCCTAGATCCTTAATGAACTGCTCTTGCCCAGGCCCAACAACTGCGGAAACAAATGCTCCCAGTCTTTTTGCAATCTGCACAGCATACACGCCTAAGCCACCTGCTGCCCCGTTAATCAATATCTTGTACCCTTCTTTTATTTTCCCAACATTTTCTAGCCCAACGAGGGTAGTTAAAGCTCCTAAAGGTAGCGCTGCACTTTCAGAAAAATCAATAGTTGAAGGTACTAAAGCAATATAGTTTTCATTGATTACAATGAATTCTTGATGTGTTTTTTGTCCTTTTGCTAAGTCGGGGTAGCCATATACCTTATCTCCTTTTCTAAACCGCTGGCCATCAGATTCAACCACACCAGAAAACTCGAGCCCGGTCATTACTGGATATGTTTTTGCCCCACTGAGTTTTTTGAGCAAGGCGCTCTGCCCTTCAATAGTCTCTACATCGTAAGAGTTAATCGATGCGTATTTCACCTTCACCAGCACCTCATCCTTTTTGGGGGAAGGTACTTCCAAATTGTCTTGGAGGCTTACTTTTTTGTTCTCTAAAACCAGACCTTTCATATGCTTAATTTTAAAGCTAGTGTACTTCGCAAACTTAAATGACTGACGAAGCATTAGAAAGGACAATTGTCTATCTCGGGTTGATTTTTCGCAACCGACTTAAGTGTCTGGGGGTAACTCCCAAGTAGGAAGCGATATATTTCAGGGGGACATGCTCGATATATTCTGGATAATTATTAACTAGATTACTATATCGTTTCTCAGCCGATTCCATTTGCAGTGTTAGCAAACGGTCTTCCATGAGAACATAGGATTGTTCGGCAAAATGCTTCGAGAATTTTAGCCAAGCGGTACTGGAATCAATAAGTTTTCCGTAGTCCTTTTGACAAATGATAAATGCTTCTACATTGGATATGGCATGAATATTCTCGAAGGTTTGTTTATTCAGGATAAACGAAGAATATGCTGTGATAAATTTATTGGGGAAAGTTAAGCAATAGGTGATCTCTTCCCCTTTGCTAGAATAATAATAATTTCTAACCACCCCGGAATGTATAAATGCGATCCAGTCACAGGTTTTTCCTGCCTTGATGAAGTAGTCATCCTTTTTAAAGGATTTGGGAGTCATACAGTTTAACCCATTTTTAATATCCTTCTCAGAAAAATTGAAGGACTCTAGTATAGTTGCTAGACTATCATTCATCATTGCTCAGTATATGGCGAATAAAGGTTTCAAGTAGGAGGGGTAGAGGTTCAAGAAAAACCACTTTCTCGATTACAATATACTTGATTTAAACGAGAAAGCGGTTAGAGTAGAAACCCCAACCGCTATTGCTTATACACCTTGCAAGCGGTAGTTTTTTACTTCATGTATTTATCAAAGAAAGCAACCATCTTTTCGGGATTAACTCCAAAGTAGTTGTAGCCATCAAACCTACGGTTAGTATTTTCAATCCAAAACAACTCTTTTTCTTCCGAACTGATGTTATCGAAAATTTCCTGAGCATCTTTGGGATTATCCGTCCAAAGATCATCAATCACCTGGGCCATAAAGTAAGGTACTTTTACAGCATGAGCATAATTCTGCGGGCGCATTTCTCCGTTGGTAAAACCACCTAATTTAACCTGCTCTAAATCCATCAATTCCATGTATTTGTCTAATCCCATTAGGCCAGCAAAAGAAGTCATTAAAGCCGTCATAGAAACCGTTAGCGGACCGAAGAAGCATTGAATATCTTCAAATAACTCGGGGCGTCGGTACATGGCCTCGTAAGCTGCATTTCCTCTCGTACAACGATTATATAGGGCACATTTCATCTTGCTTAATTTCGGGTGATTTTGCACATATTGTTGTGCTCCCACTACATCGCGCCATTCATAGCGACCGATTCCACAAATGCCTCCATTCGCTGCTCCACTATTACCATGATTTCTCAAATCATAGGCTAGAATATTATAACCCGCTTCGGATAAGTGTTTCATATGGGCTACAAAATCAATTTCAAGCGTGTCAACTCCGGAGAAAGGTTCTCCAAAATGACCTGTAAAACCTGAACGACTCATCGGCATTGGATGATTGATAATGATCAGTTTGTCTGACTCACCTTGAACTGATGGAATATACCATCCTTCAAGAGGAGTTCCGTCCAACGACTGAAAGAATACATCTTCCCAATCCGTCATTCCATGATCAGCAGGGGTCTTGTGTACCGGAGTTCTGAACATTGGGCGTACTGCAAACTCTGCCAGATACTTAATTGTGCCGTAATGCTCTTCTGAAATAGAATGTTGCTGTTCTAAAGCTCTGTTATAGACTGCTTCGCCCATCCTCCCTTTAAGGGTGTTGTCAATTGAGTAATCTAGTGTTTTTTCGAAAGCCATAACTTTAAAATTTTGTGTAATACAAAATTCTAAAGACGCAGTAGAAATCAATTAAACAAACAAAGGAGAGATTTATACAAATTACTTATTTCTAAATTGGGAGGGCGAAAATCCTGTACTCTTTTTAAACAAACGAGTGAAGTAACTTGGGTATTCGAATCCAAGTCTAAAGGCAACTTCAGAGATTGATAGACTTTTCTCAGATAATAATCTTTTAGCTTCTCTGATAATATGTTGATGTATGTGATCTAAAGTCGATTGACCTGAGTAGTATTTAATCAAATCGCTTAGATAGTTTGGGGTAATACTTAGTTGATTAGCGAAGTAATGTACTGAAGGCAATTCAGTAGGGTTGTTTGATGGTTTGGTATAATATCCATTTAACAGAGAAAAGAATTTCTTTACTAGATGGTTGTATTGGTCTTTTCTGTCATCAAATTGTCTTTCGTAAAACTGAGCAACGTGGGCAAAAATTATATTGCAATAAGCCAGTATTAATTCCAAAGAATAAAAATTCTTAGTAAACTCATGGAGAGCAGATTTAAAGTTTTGGGTAATGATGACCTCCTCCTCTTGCTCTAAATAAAGAGGTTCATGAAGACCATAATTGAGGAATGAGTAATCTAAGTGCTGATTATTAGAAATTAGTTTTTCGGTAATGTTGATAAAGTATCCCTGCCATGGTTCTTCTGTTTCCCATTCAATGGGTTGATTTGGACTAGAGAAGTACATGAAACCTCTTTCTTTTTCATCTTCCAGACCGTACTTGATCGAGATCCGGTAAAAAGAGAGATAAACAGGACCAGATTTCCTTAAAAAGTTGCTCGGATATTCTCCAATATCTATTAATTCATGTTTTGGAGGTCGGACAAGCGTGTATTCATTAAATCTTTTGAGATTACTTAATTTCATGTTAGTCTAATTTACCGCCAAGACTCATGTATAGACTGTGTAATGTGATTAGGGAGCATAGGCTTAGGCATATTGTTGGCAGCAGGTTGGTATCTTTTAAAATCTTTTTTCCGAGTATTTAAGGTTCCAAATTTTATCATTCAAATTGAATTCTCTGAACATCTGTTTTGCTTCTTCAATCGTCCATTTTGTCCACTCAGGGTTTAAATGATTTCCGTACCACTTCTTTGAAAAATTCCAAATATTCTCGACTGGCTGAACATCGCCCTGCGGTATCTTATGTTTTTTTGTCCATTCGTTAATTTGCATCTCATTTTCAAAAACCAACATATTGCTACAAGTATAAATCACATTATCCCAAGCATTTTTCATAGGTATTGGAAAATGTATGCAATAGTTTTTTTCTTGAATTTCACCTTCTATTATGTTAATCTCGATTTGTTTAGTTCCTGCCCCTATTGTCGTGGTAATTTTTACATTGTCATGGATCAATGCGGCAATACCAAGTGAACACCAAGCACAATTACCCCACCATTCACCAGCTTTTGATTTTACATAAAAGTTTGTTGGTGCTAATGAAAACGGATGAATAACCCATATTTTGGGTTGGTTGGGATGAAGTACTACTCCATGATCTTCTTGTAAGTTATATAACCCTTGTTCAACTTCCTCTTTATCTGCATGTAGAATTTCGCTGAGGTCTTCTACACTTGGTGCAAATCCGTTTTCGATTATTTTCCGAATTATTGAATGGTGTAGAATTGAGTTCGTAATCATTTTTTTCTTTTTACTTACTGCTAACTAAGGAGCGGTTGGGCTGTTCGTAGTATCCCAAGGATATGCACTATACACTATGTTGTGGCTAGTTTTTCTTTGTAGTTTTCAATTAGTTTTTGACAGTATTCCTCTTTGTTTTTCTTGATATGTTCTAATTCTTCATAATCACCTATCGTAGGATTTAGCTTTCTTAAATTATCGTGGCTCCAAATAGCTAAGTCTATAATGACTGGGGTAAGTTCAAGCGCTTCTTTTGTTAGGTGATAGTAATTTGTCTTGTTGTTATCAGGTTTTCTTGATTTAGTTATCATACTAAGATCCTCAAGCATTTTCAACCTTTTAGTAAGCACATTGGTAGCAATTGCCTCTGGGCGCTCGAGAAAGTCCTTAAATGTCTCGACATTTTCCATGAGCATCTGCTTTATAATGACCAATATCCATCTGTCCCCTAAAATATCTAGAGAAGACGTTATCGCACAACTACAACGAAAGTCAATAGGGTCGTTTGAAGTCAACATATAAGTAGTTGTTTCATAAAAAAAACAATTTATTACTTGCTGATAGAAAGTAATTTATTATTTTTGCTTGCTCGGCGAAAGTAATAATTATAATTTAAATTTTTGGCGAACCGTGAAAATAGTAAGCATCCTATTCATTTTACTAATAGGACTAATGTTAAATAAAAATCACAGAATAAACCTATGAAAGAAAGTTCAGAACAATCATTCAGAGAATATGGTGCAATTGAGGCGGCACTTAAGTCTTACATTGAATCTGCAAAAACAGGTGATGCTAGTGGATATGCAGAAGACTGGTATGAACACACACGGGTTGTGGGCAGTCTTGGCGGGCAGTTTTACAACATCACTAGGGATGAAACAATAGAATTCGCAGAACAATTAGGAGGTTCGCCTGATGTTGAAAGTCGTATTGCCTACATTGACTATCAAGGGAATGCAGCTGTTGTAAAGCTTGAATCATTAAACTGGGGTGGTGTCCGTTATACTGACTTTTTTATCCTAAGCAAAGCTGAAGGTAGGTGGAAAGTCAGCGGAAAAGTATTTGACGCTCACAATAAAAATTGATTAATAAAGAGTCACTCAAGGACCTTAAGGCTACTTATCAGGCGTGTACGCTTGAGGCGACTGAGAATAACCTATTAGAATTGGAAAGCAGATGGAAGGCAAAATACCCTATTTTAGCGGCCGCCGCCTTTAGGTTTGTGTGGTAGTAAAATTCTAAGAAAGCAGTCGTC
>CAKZYJ010000441.1 GCA_937884755.1 uncultured Flammeovirgaceae bacterium | reverse complement strand
GAGAAAACAGATACCTGCCTGGTCCAGGCTCTGCTTCAGCCGGTCGGCGTCATTGGTAAATTCGTAGCCGAAATAGGAAAGCAGGTTAGATGAGCCGCAAACGGACGATACTCCATTGTTGCCGTGCTTGGCTACGTTTTGGCCAGCACCCGCCACTACAAAAGAAGCAGTAGTGGAAATATTAAAGGTGTTTTTTCCGTCACCACCAGTACCACAAAGGTCAATAGCGTCGTATTCTTCAATAGGTAAAGGAACGCAAAGCTCCAGCATAGCTTCCTGAAAGCCCTCTAGCTCTTCTACCGTAATGCTCCGCATCAGAAATACCGTGAGAAAAGCGGCCATTTGGCTTTGGTTAAACTCACCTTGAGCCAAACGCACCAGTATCTCTTTGGCCGTTTGCTTGTCTAAAGATTTATATTCAATTAAATCGTTCAGTATATTCTTCATGGGCTGAGGAATAGTTATAATAAGCGGTTAAATTCGTAATCAAATTCCACTTTACAAATACGGGTTTTGTAGTGTGAATACCATCGTTCTCGCCCTAATTTCTGAGCGAGTTGATGATCAATGTGCTGCTTCCATTGTCGAATAGATTTTCGGTCTTTCCAGTACGATACCGTAATTCCTATATCCTGGCGTGCAGATTCAACACCAATAAATCCAGGCTGCTGAGTAGCTAGGTGTACCATTCGCTGAGCCATTTCGGCATAGCCAACACTGTCGTCCTCTTTCAAAGAGGAGAATATAACTGCGTAATACGGTGGATCAGGAGTAGAAGCAATCATAGGTTACTTATCATAATTTAGCCAGTTTTGTATTATCTGCTTCCCGTGTTCGGTTAAGATGGATTCGGGGTGAAATTGCAAGCCTTTTACATCGTACTGATGATGGCGTAATCCCATTACTTCACCTTTTATATCTCGAGCCGTCACTACTAAGTCATTATTCATTGAATCGGCTACTACGGCCCAACTATGGTAGCGACACACATTAAACGACTTGGGAAGTTCATCGAAAAGATATTCTTCATCATCCTCAGTGAACACTTTGTCGCCGTAACCATGTAGCACCAGTGGCATATTGTAAAGTTCAGCGCCGAAGGCCTCGGCAATTCCCTGATGGCCTAGACAGATACCGAGTATACTTTTGGTAGGGGCGTAGGTTTTTATCACTTCCATCATAATGCCCGCTTCGGACGGAATACCCGGCCCGGGAGAGAGCAAAATTTTATCGTAGCGATCTACTTCCTCTACCGAAATCTTATCATTTCTAATGACATCCATCTGGTCTTCTATCTCTAATTCACGGAGAATATGAACTAAGTTATAAGTAAACGAATCGTAATTATCTAGTACTAATATTTTCATGACTATTTAGTTGCAGGTTTTGCTGGTTACAAGTTTCAGGTTATGGGTTCGGAAGATTCAAGTAGTGGATTTTAACTTTAAAGTTAGTGTTAGTGGGAGCCTCTTATTACGTATGCTTTTTTAAGTAATTTATTAGACTTGACAATTGTCGAGATAAAACGAGAAGCTCTTCCTTCATTTTTTGGTACTGTAGATCTTCGATCATTTCTACGCTGTATAAAATATACAACTGGCTTCTTAACTCGCCCGCAGAACCTTTAGCGTAACGAAGAAAACGAATGAAATCTCGGTTATTATCATACTCAAACCCTTCGGCAATATTGCTCGAAATAGAAAACGCAGATCGTCTTATTTGATCTTTAGTAGAAAAGTCATTTTTCAGCGGAGGTTGATTAGTCAAGTCCAGAATAGTAGTTGCAATTGAAGAAGCTTTCTTCCATACTTCAAAATCCTCAAACTGTTGAACCTTCTTCATTTCCTAGACAACTTGTAACTTGCCAAACCTTTTAAACTTGCAACCTTAAACAGTATCTTCCGCCAGTTCTAGTGCTTTCCGAAGAGCGGCCAGCTTGTTATTTACCTCCTGCAATTCTTTCTCAACTTCTGATTTGGCTACGATTCCGGCTCCCGCCTGGTAGTACAGTGTGTTATCCTGACTAAGAAAAGAGCGGATCATGATGGCATGATTGAAATCGCCGTTGAAGCCCAAGAAACCCAAAGCACCTCCGTAGTAGCCTCGTTGGGTAGCCTCGTAGCGGTGAATTAGTTGCATTGCCATATGCTTGGGGGCACCCGAAAGCGTACCGGCCGGAAAGGTATCGGCCACTACTCGGATAGGCGACGTATTCCCTGATAGGGTGCCGGTAACTTTAGAAACTAAATGAATGACGTGGGAGAAGTACTGAATCTCCTTAAAGGTTTCTACCGTTACCTCATCACCATTGCGACTCAGATCATTGCGAGCTAAATCTACCAGCATCACGTGTTCGGAGTTTTCTTTAGGGTCGTCCATAAGTTTGCGGGCCAAATCGGCATCAGCCTCATCGTTTCCGGTTCGTCGGAAGGTGCCCGCGATAGGGTAAATACTAGCGGTATCACCTTTAATCACGATCTGGGCTTCGGGCGAAGAGCCAAATAACTTGTAGTTGCCGTAGTCGAAGTAAAATAGGTAAGGCGAAGGGTTAATAGAACGAAGGGTACGATATACATTGAATTCATCACCCTTAAATGAGGTTTGAAAGCGCCGTGATAGCACAATTTGGAAAACATCGCCCCGAAAGCAGTGCTCTCGTCCCTTACCGATAATATCCAGAAATTCTTCGTCAGTATAGTTACTGCTTTCCGCCTCTCTGCGCTTAAAATGGTAGCTGGGAATATTTTTGTTATTGATTAGTGAAAGCAGATTGGATAAGCCGCTGGCGCTATCATCGGGTTCTCCGTATTGGTGCTCAAAAGCGAATAGCTCATTACGGAAATGATCCACGGCAATTACGTAACGATATACTGCGTAGTGAATCTCAGGAATGTTGTAGTGGCTTTTCTCGTCCGAAGAAAGATCAATATCCTCAAAGTACTGCACGGCATCGTAGGCTATATAGCCGAACAAGCCGTTGGTGGTAAAGCGATAATCGTTTTCTTCACCCTTAAATCGCCCCGCAAATTGGGTCAACAATTCTACGGCATCCTGAGGATTGTCTAAGGACTGATTTTCTTTCGTGCCGTCCGGTAACACCTGAGTAACTGTTTTTTGATGCACGGAAAAAGAAGCGATCGGCTGGCAACAGATAAACGAAAAACTATTATCGCTGCTGTGGTAGTCTGAGCTTTCCAGCAAGATAGGATTCTCGTAGCGGTCTCTAATTTTTAGGTAAATGCTCACCGGAGTGACCGTATCGGCCAGCAGCCGTTCTGATCGGGTAGTTAACGTAAAAACATTGGGAGTAAGGTCGGTATTCATTATCTTAAATCGGTTAGGTTTATCACAAAAAAAGCCTACTGCGCAAACAGTAGGCTGAATTTCTTAAATTATATGCTATACATCAGCTTAGGTTCACGCGATCAAATTTGCTTGCGTGCCACCACCATGCAGCGTAGGTATAGATTTTTTGTGTATTCATTTCAAGAGCAAATATAAAGGCCTGTTCGGATAATACAAATAGTACCGTAAATTTATCCCAAAGTCTGTCCAGTAGCAGCTATCAACCAGAACAATTACTATTCATTTATGGAAACACTTGCCGAACAATTCCAACAAGTCAGTAAGCAGAAAAGCCGGGTTCAGCGAGAGAATAAGATGCTCAAGCAGGGACTTATTTTCAGTGGAGGGCTTATTCTTGTCCTGATCGGCTACCTACTATTTATTGAGTACTTCACCCCGCTGTTTGGCCGCTGGCCCCAAGTGCAAAGATCGTTGCGGCGAGCTGAAATCCAGAATAGTTATCTGAAGGGACAAATCGATAGTTTGTATCGGGTAAATGATCTGCTGCTAGAGCTTTCTCCGTACTACACCGGGGTCTTTTATGAAGTGCAGATTGGTGCTTTCGAGAATTTCAATTTGGCTGATTATAAGGATGATCTGGTAAAGATGAATATTGATTATAACGGTCCGCTGGATCAGTATACTTTGGGAAAATTCAGAGATTTAGAAAAGGCGCTGGCCTTTCAGAAAGACGTGCAGCAAATGGGCATACAAGATGCATTTGTGGTAGCGAAAGTAGATGGGGAGCGAGTTACCGTGAAGGAAGCACAGCGGGAAGCCGAGCGGTTGAGAGAAAGCCGAGAAGAAAGTATAGAAAAAAACCCAACTTGAGTCTGTCATGGTTTTACTAAATCCCATAATAAACAGGATTTGAGCTGTTACACCATCGCAACCCTCCACTGTTAACAACCCGAATAAACGAGTTGCCCCAGCGAATGCTAGGGTGAGGCCCGGTTTTGAAAGCAAACTTGGCTCGGTAAAGGTCTAAACGTTGGATTTAGAAAACGAAATTAGACCCAAGTGGGTAATCTTCAATATGTAAAAGAACGAACGCCAGTGGTGGCATCTGCTTCTGCAGTTTCTGCTACGAATATACTACAAACCTCGCAAAGCCTAAAATGATTCCGCTCCCGATCATTAGGTTTTTATTACACGTGAAATACTATTTCTGAAAGCGAAGCCGAACGGAAAATACCACTAGGATTTCTTCGTTCTCTGGCTAATTTTGCGTTATTTACCAAGATAGCTACCAACCTTCATGAATCAGACTCGAGCGTTTTTACGCCATTTTTTTTCAAACCTCGAGCAGCAGTGGTACCAACTTACATCTCACCAGCAGAGATGGGTGCTGGCCGGGGCTGCAGGGGGTATCTTTATCATTGTTGCATTCATCGCTTTTCTTTCTTCAGAAAGGTTTTCAGAACAAGACACAGTAGATCCAGCCTATCAGGCGTATATATCTTCCTTCAGTGCCGGAGTTCTCTCTACTGAGTCACCCGTGCGAGTACAATTGACCTATCCGGTAGCCGACAGCGCTCAAGTAGGTCAGTTGGTGCGCTCTCGTTTATTCCGCTTTAATCCAGAGGTAGACGGTCGGGCCTACTGGGTTGACCAAAGCACCGTTGAGTTTATACCGGATGAACCCCTGCAAAATGACCAGTCTTACCAGGTTAAATTTGATTTGGATGAGCTAATAGATGTACCCAAAGCGTATCAATCTTTTCAGTTTTCATTTCAAACGATTGAGCAAAACTACTCGGTAGAATTGTTGGGGTTGACTGCCGGGGCAGAGAACGAATTTGTAAGACAGCAAGTGCAGGGCACATTGTTAACTGCTGATGCGGCCGAAGCTTCAGCCATTGAAGGAATACTGGTGGCCACCCAGAATGAACAACAACTTCCTATCCGCTGGGAACACTCTACTGATCAGCGCAGCCATGCCTTCACCGTAGACGATGTAGTGCGTCGTGAGAACGAAGGCGAAGTGGTAATTACAAGCTCTGGTGAACCCATTGCTGTTAGCAAGGCGCAATCGTTTGAATTGAAAGTGCCACCTTTATCTCGGTTTGAATTACTGGGCTACCGGGTAATTGATGCTCCGGAACAGTACCTGGAACTGCGCTTTTCCGATCCGTTGCAACCAGAACAGAACTTATCGGGACTCATCCAATTGAGACCAGCAACGGAGGGTGAACTGCGCTACGTCATTGATAAGAATGTGGTTAAAGTATATCCATCTGAACGCTTATTCGGACCCGCTACGATAATAGTTAATGAAGGTGTTCGTAATGCTCGGAGCGATGCTTTTCCGTCTACAGTGGAGGTGGACGTGCAATTTGAGGCTGTGAAGCCGGCGGTACGGGTAGTACATTCCGGAGTGATTTTACCTACCACCAAAGGGATGGTGTTGCCCATTGAGGCCGTAAACCTGCGGGCGGTAGATGTGACTGTGGTGCGGGTGTTTGAGAAAAGTGTATTTCAATTCTTTCAAGTAAACCAGTACGACGGCAAGCAGGAAATACGGCGAGTAGGCCAGCCGGTAGTACAACAAGAAATACCCCTGAACGGCTCGGGAGCTACCGATTTAGGTAAGTGGAACCGCTTTACGCTGGATTTGGGAAAGATTATTGAAGCCGAACCCGGGGCGTTATACCAGGTTAACATCGGATTTCGGCAGAAGCACTCACTCTACGGCTGCTTGGGTGAAGTAACCTCATTAGAAAGTTCGAGGGAAAATGCAGATAACTGGAATAATCCAGACTACATGTATCGGGAGAGTTACGGCGAGTATTATTACGCCAGCAACTATAATTGGGAAGAGCGCGATAATCCCTGTTCGCCTTCGTACTACGGTGGGCGGCGTAGCGTTCAGAAAAATCTGGTAGTGTCTGATCTAGGGTTGTTGGCTAAAATGGAAGGGGATAACCGTTATCGGTTTACCGTTACTGATTTACAAACTACCGAACCTCAGTCGGGCGTAACTATTGAACTATACGACCTTCAGCAACAGCTAATCGCGGAGGGAACAACCGATAGTGATGGTTGGTGGGAAGCGGAACCTGAAAAACGCCCTTTCCTGGCTGTGGCGGAACGGGAAGGTCAGCGGAGTTATTTACGATTGGATGATGGGAATGCACTATCGCTGAGCAATTTTGATGTGGTTGGCCAGTCAGTAGAGGCGGGGATAAAAGGGTTCTTATACGGTGACCGGGGGGTATGGCGTCCGGGCGATTCGCTACATATCAACTTTATTCTGGAGGACGAAACCGGTCGGTTACCTGAATACCACCCGGTCATTTTTGAACTAACTAACCCTCGGGGACAATTAGCTAGACGGATTGTTCGTACGGACGGAGTAGGTGGTATTTACAACTTTAGCACCGCTACGGCAGCTGATGCCCTTACTGGCAACTGGTTGGCTAAGGTGCAAGTGGGAGGAGCTGACTTTACCCAAACCGTTCGTATCGAAACGATCAAGCCCAACCGGCTACGAGCTGATTTGGATTTAGGTGTTTCACGGTTAACTTCTCGTAACCAGCGAGTTACAGCTGATTTATCGGTGGAGTGGCTCAACGGAGCTACCGCCCGTAACCTTCGAGCGCAGTACGATCTGCTACTTACTCCTCGAAGCACTACCTTCACCCGTTTTCCTAATTATGTTTTTGACGATCCGGCAGTGGAATTTGTTCGAGAACGCCGGGAGGTATTTGATGGCCGGATAAACTCCGACGGTGAAGCTTCGTTCCGGGTCGATCTTTCTACCGAAGGTCCGGTGCCCGGTATGCTGAACGCTACGTTTATCGGAAAAATATTTGAAGAGGGGGGCAACTTCAGCACCGATCAACTTACGCTGCCGTATTATCCATATTCCTCCTATGTGGGCATACGAGTACCTGAAGGAGAAGGGTGGGCAGGAGCACTTACTTCTAACCAGACTCATAACATTGCGATGGTAGTAGCTGATGCGGAAGGCGATCCTGTATCTCGCCAGGACCTGGAAGTTGATCTGTACGAACTGGACTGGCGATGGTGGTGGGATCAGTCGGGCCGTTCTCTGGCACAGTATGTAAATGAAACCTATTACCAACCAATTCAATCAGCTACGGTAGATGCACCCCAGGGTCAGGCTAATTGGGAGCTGTCGGTAGAAGACGCCACTTGGGGGCGATATTTACTGCGGGTATGTGACCCAGTCTCCGAACACTGTACCGGAAAGCTCATTTACCTGGACTCACCCTACGCCACAAATGATCGAGACCGTTCAGAAGGAGCCACTATGCTTACCTTTACTTCCGATAAAGATACTTATCTGGTAGGAGTAGAAGCTACATTATATTTACCCAGTCAAACGGGGAGAGCTTTAGTAAGCCTAGAGAACGGAAGCAGAGTGATTGAAAACTTCTGGGTAACCTTAGATGAAGAAACCGAAGGAGGAGAGGCCGCTACTGATTTCACTTTTGAGATTACTGAAGCCATGGTACCAAATGTGTACGCCCACGTAACCATGCTGCAACCCCACGAGCAAACTACCAACGATCTGCCGATCCGGATGTACGGAATACTAAATTTAGATGTGGAAAACTCAGCCACTCGTTTACAACCGATTATTGATATTCCTAGCCAAGTAGCCCCCGAAAGTGAGGTGACGTTTCGGGTATCTGAAGCTAACGAACAAGAGATGGCTTATACCGTGGCGATAGTTGATGAGGGGTTACTTGATATTACAAATTTTGCCACTCCCGAACCGCACGACTATTTCTATGCCCGGGAGGCACTAGGTGTGAAGACTTGGGATTTATACAACTACGTGATCGGAGCCTACGGAGGAGAATTAGAACGACTGCTGGCCGTTGGGGGTGATGAAGCTTTATTAGGTGAGGGGCAACAATCCGCCAATCGGTTTAGTCCAGTAGTGAAGTTTCTGGGGCCTTTTTATCTGGATGATGACGAGGTGAATGAGCACACATTTACCATGCCTAACTACGTAGGATCAGTCCGGGTGATGGTAGTAGGAGCCTACGAAGGAGCTTACGGTAGTGCCGATACTACTGCTACCGTCAGCCAATCTTTAATGGTACTAGGTACGATGCCTCGTGTATTAGGATTAGGTGAGAAAATTCAACTACCAGTCAGCGTCTTCGCGATGGATAACTCGGTGAAAGATGTGCGGGTTAGCCTCAATACCAACGCTCTGGTCATCAATCAGGAAACGCGGAGTCAGGATTTGTTTTTTCCCGTTACGGGTGACCGGGTGATTGATTTTTCCGTGATTACTTCTAACGAGGTAGGGGTGGTGACTGTGCAAATCGATGCGGCATCGGGCCCAAAACGGGCTAGTTACGATATTAGTATTGATGTACGGAACCCTAATTCCCCGGTTACCCAGGCAGTAAGTCAGTTGATAAAACCTGGTCAGACCTGGAATGCTGCTTATGAAGCGGTGGGTATTCCCAACACTAACCAAGCGGTGCTGGAAGTATCTAGCATTCCTCCGCTTAATCTGGGGCAAAGACTGGCCTACTTGACTCAGTATCCACATGGCTGCATTGAGCAAACAGTATCCGCTGCATTTCCTCAGCTTTACCTCAGTCAGATTGAAGAATTGGATGAAGCAGAATTAAACCGGGTTGAAAATAACGTAAGAGCCGCTATTTACCAGCTGAATTCATTTGCTACCAACGAAGGAGGCTTTGCTTACTGGCCTGAGAGCCAGGATGCTGATGAATGGAGCACTAGTTATGCCGGACACTTTCTGCTGGAAGCCCAACAACAGGGTTACTCGGTTCCCGCTGGATTATTGAGGTCTTGGGCAAATTATCAGCAGCGGAGAGCTACACAGTGGGGAGCGGGTTCCGGTTACACCCGGGAAGAGTTAGTACAATCCTACCGCTTATATTCATTAGCTCTGGCGGGTGAACCAGCCCAGGGGGCTATGAACCGGATGCGGGAACGAGGGGAGTTATCCTTATTAGCAAAATGGCGCCTAGCAGCGGCCTATACGCTAATAGAGCAAGAGGAAGTAGCCAACCAAATGATCCGCGGACTGGAGACCTCTGTGCCTGATTATCAGGAGAATTATGGAACCTTTGGATCGGCCTTGCGCGATGAAGCTATGATTCTGGAAACGCTCACGCTGCTGGGAAAAACCGAATTAGGGTTACGGCTGTACGAGCAGATATCAGCTGCCCTGGCGGACGAATCTCGGTGGATGAGTACCCAAACTACTGGTTTTTGTCTGATAGCGGCCTCAAAATACGCAAAGACCGTATTTTCCGATCAAGAAATTCAATTTGCTTTTCAGCCAATGGGTCGACCCACCAGCGAAGTGCGTTCTATAATGACACTGGTACAACGGCCACTGGACATAGAAACCGGGCGACAGTATACCACCACGGTAACTAATCAAAGCCAGGGCGACCTTTACGCCCGAGTCGTACTACGAGGAGTTCCTCCCGTTTCCGAAAACGAAGCTCAGGAGAACGGGCTACGCCTGCAAATAAACTATAAGGGAACCGATGGTGAATCCATTGACCCCAATAACGTACTACAGGGAACTGACTTTTTGGCAGAAATAACGGTGTATAATCCTGGAACGCAGGGCGATGTTCAGCAGATAGCACTTACCCACATCATACCTTCGGGTTGGGAAATTATTAATACCCGTCTGCAAGGCATGTCGCAGTTCTATCAACAGAGCCCCTACGAATATCAGGATATTCGGGATGATCGGGTGTACACGTATTTTGACTTGTCAGCGGGAGAGAGAAAAACCTTTATAGTGGTACTGAATGCAGCCTACGCCGGACGGTTCTACCAACCTGGGGTTTACTGCGAAGCGATGTACGATAATACGTTGAGTGCCCGCTCAGAAGGAAATTGGGTGGAGGTACAGCAGCCCTAAAAACAAAAAAACCTACTTCGCAGGGCGAGCAGGCTTTCCTAAAACTACCTAAACTATGAGAAACAAAATTTTTTGGGTTGCGTAGGTTGCTTCATAAATGAAGACCTAACAAAGGTGCAGTTATTTGGCTTAATTGAATAATCATTTATTAGCTTTGCCTTACTGATGTAAGAATTTTACGATCCCAACCGTTTTTATCATGATCTACCTTAAAGCTCATTAACAATGTCCGCTTCTCTTCATTCCTGGAACGTCAGCCCCGCTGAGGCAGTAAGAATACAGCAAGACATACGAGAAAAAGTGCGGCTAGAGCCTTTTGAAGAACCGGTGCAGTATGTAGCAGGAGCTGATATTTCGTTCGATCGAGGCTCCGATATTTTTCATGCGGGTATCGTTGTGCTTAAATTTCCTTCACTGGAACTCTGTGGACATTCACTGGTCACCACCCGCTCAACGTTTCCTTATGTGCCCGGATTATTGTCTTTCCGGGAGATGCCAGCATTGCTGGAAGCCTGGGAGCAATTACCCGCTGAGCCGGATATTGTGGTATTAGACGGACACGGTATTGCCCACCCACGTCGGTTAGGCATTGCTTCCCACTTTGGAGTATGGGTAGATAAGCCTACTGTGGGTTGTGCAAAAAAATTACTGGTAGGCATGCACGAAGCACTTTCGGTTGAAGTTAAATCGCACGCACCCATTTATGATAATCAGGAAATAGTTGGTGTTGCTTTGCGCTCGCGAGAGAATGTTAAGCCCATTTATATTTCGCCTGGCCACCGTACTGATATTGCCAGTTCACTGTCGGTAGTAGATGCCTGCCTTACTAAATATCGCTTACCGGAAGTCACCCGCAATGCGCATCGTCTGGTAAATGAGCTTCGTAGGGGCGAAGTGGAACCGGGAGTACGTTTGTACCAGGATATGTAATTTTTATTTTCGTATCGTTATTTTTAGATGCAAAAACAACCATCAACAACGACGGACAAACACCAAATTCACCATGAAAGCACAACCTCAAAATTCTCGACGTCAGTTCATTAAGCATAGTGCCGCAGCTAGCGCACTAGCGATTACTCCTGCTATTTGGGAGAAAAACATCGGTCTAGTTGGATTAAACCCTAAAGAAAAACTAGGCATAGCCTTGGTCGGCTTAGGCTATTACAGTGGGAAAGTGCTGGCGCCAGCCTTACAAGAAACCGAGAACTGCTACCTAGCCGGCATTGTCACCGGAACTCCTGAAAAAGAGAAAACCTGGGCTGAGCAGTACGGAATCAAAGATAAAAATATCTACAATTACGATAACTACAACAGCATTGCTGATAACGATGATATTGACATCATCTACGTAGTGCTGCCTAATTCTATGCACGCTGAATACACCATTCGGGCCGCAGAAGCCGGCAAACACGTGATCTGCGAGAAGCCAATGGGGCTGAACGCTCAAGAGTGCGAATCTATGATCAAAGCCTGTGAAAGTAATAAACAAAAGCTCTCTATCGGCTATCGGATGCAGTTCGAGCCGCATACTCAGGAAGTGATGCGTTTGGGACAGGAACAGGTGTTTGGTCCGGTAAAGCTGGTGAATGCGGGTGCGGGTTATCGCGAAAGCCGGGCTGACCACTGGAAGTTAGATAAAGAAATGGGCGGAGGCGCTATGATGGATATGGGAGTTTACTCTTTACAAGCGGCTCGCTACGTAACCGGAGAAGAACCAGTAGCGGTTACGGCCCAGACTTTTACTACCCGCCCAGAGTTGTTTACTGAGGTAGATGAAACTACCATGTTTCAACTGGAGTTTCCGAGTGGTGCGCTGGCTAATCTGCATACTAGCTTTGGCATGGGAATGAACTACCTGAACGTAACCGCCGAAAAAGGTTGGTTTAAGCTTGATCCCTTTTCTGCCTACCGGGGCATTAAGGGAGAAAGCAAAAACGGGCCTATTGAGTTTCCCCAGATTAACCAGCAGGCTGCCCAAATGGATGAGCAGGCTTACTGTGTGATGGAGGATAAACCTATGCGCGTGCCTGGGGAAGAAGGGCTGCGCGATATGCGGGTGGTAGACGCCATTTACCGGGCCATTGGTTCGGGTGATCAGGAGAAAGTATAGAAAATCAGTTGATAATGGACAAGGCCACCGGCGACGGTCGCCGTGGTGCGGAATAATTGAAAGTTGTTGATTTGTGCTTCGCCAAGTATTACTACCTCAGATTTTACCAAGTTACACGGTCGTTGCGTAATGAGGAAGTATTGATAAATAGCACCTTCAATTACTCCCTTTCAATCGGGCGCCAAGCGCTTTCAATTAATACAGTGCATGAATAAAGCAACACAGCCAGTACGTATTAGTCAGTCGGTAGCGATACTGGTAGACGGAAATAATATTGAAATCAGCCTTCGTAATTTGTTCAATAAGAACAATATTATGTTGAACTACGACACGCTCATTCCTCGTCTGCTAGGAGAGCGAGGGCTTAATCGTATGATCTACTTTCGCGAAGGAAGCAGTATTTCATCGAGACTGGAGCAACGCCTGCGTAAGCACTACCACGGTTCGGTGGTGCCCTGCTATAAGGGGGCAGATATTCCATTAAGTATTAAGGCTACTCAACTGGCACATAAAGTAGACGCCATCGTTATCCTATCGGGAGATGCCGACTATGTTGAGCTGGTACGCCATCTGAAATCAGAAGGAGTGAGGGTAGAGATTGCGGCGGTGGAGAAAACTACCGCTTCGGTACTACTCGACGAAGCGGATTACTTCACCCCCATTACCAAAGATGACTGCTTTGAGTTTAATTGATACGGATCAGCCTCAGCCCAGAAGCTACTCTTCATCCGCATCGGGAAAGTTCATCCGCATCACCAGTTTACCTACGGTATGGCCGCCCTCTAGCTGTTGATGTGCTTCTACCAGGTCTTTTTTGGTGGCGTCGTATACTTTCTGAATTACTGGCTTTAGCATATCTGCTTCGGCGAACTGGGCGAGTTGATATAGATCTTCCCGATCAGCCTGTACCATCATGATCTTGCTTTTTCTTCCGCCGAAAATAGAAAGGGTCTGATTCAAAACATTTGTAAAGGAAACCCCGGTAGTGATAAAAATTCCTTTTTTGCTAAGAATGGATTTACAGGAAGAAAGCGTTTGATTACCAACGGCATCAAACACCACATCGTACTGATAGGGTAATTTGGTAAAATCCTGTAAGCGATAGTCAATAACATCGGTAGCGCCAAGCCCTTTTACCAGCTCGGTATTAGCCGCACTACACACCCCGGTAATCTGGGCACCCACATCTTTAGCGATTTGTACGGCAAATGTCCCAACGCCACCCGAAGCGCCATTAATCAGTACTCGGCTGCCCTGAGTGATGTTGCCTTTGGTACGAAGGGCCTGCCACGCGGTAAGGCCCGCAATAGGGATGGAGGAAGCCTCTTCAAACGACAGATTTTTGGGTTTTAAAGCTATGTGTTTAGCATCTACCGCTACGTACTCAGCGTATCCGCCAAAATGAGGTGCTGGCAGCATAGCGTACACTTCGTCGTTAGGCTGTAGAGTAGTGACTTCGCTTCCTACTCCCATCACAGTTCCGGCTACGTCGCTACCAAGCACTTTAGGAAAAGAAATTCGAATAACACTTTTAAGATCTCCTCGTCGTACTTTGTAATCCAAGGGGTTAAAACCGGCAGCATGTACTTTAATCAGGACTTCTTTAGCACCCAAAAGAGGGGTGCTAAGTTTGGTGGCAGAAAAAGCAGTAGGCGGGCCGTACTGATCTATGGTAAAGGCGTTCATTCCAGGTTGTTTACCAAGTTTAACCTGAATTTATTAGAAAGGTTACTCTTTCTTCGGTCAGAAAATAGGGTAACAATACCCCGGCTAAACCCTATTGTGGGGAGTGAAAACCCCATCTCTCTAGCCTAATCTCTCTCAAATACCCCCTTAAGCCTACTTGCACCATGTTTGTGTACTAGAAAATGATAATAGTACGCGTGATTATGAAAACTTGGATAGGACTAGCATTAGCACTAGTTGGAATAGGAGTAGGGTTAGCTAGCACAGTACTTACTAACCTGGCCACTAGCGATCCTAAGCGAGCCAATATTTTAGGATTAGATACTACCAGTATTATGGATAGTAGTCCAACCCTCGTTGGTTCATCCCTACTCATACTGATTATTAGCTTCTGTTTAATCTTTTCCTCCAAAAGGACAATTAATAGAAGATGAATAAGGCCAGCCCGTTGATGAAAGAAACGCGTGACTTACTGAGAGAGAGTGAGAAGCAAAACCTTATTAGCCGAAACAAACTGCTACGAGCTTATCGAAAAATCAGACAAGCTAAACAAACTCTAAAGCATAGTCCAAATTTGGTTAAGCAGCCAAGGAGCAGATACCACCGACAACACGCTTAAATTACCCAATAGAAAAGAGGGCACGTACCTTAATATTAGCCATACGTGCCCTCTTCTTGTTAATTTTCGGCAATATCGCCATCAGCATTGTTGCTAAAGGTATTATCAGATTCAGTCAGGGAATTGCCACCTTGCACAAAATCAATACCCCAGCCGCCGCTATCGCTGATGGTAGAGTTGCTTACTTCGGCTCGGCCTTCGCAGTGAATAACCAAATTTCCTTGTCCACCCGCATTATATAGCTGACTGGAGCCGCCACCCGAAAGTGTACAGTAAATTAGTTTGTTTTGGTCACTACTGGAATTGATGCCAACGCCTACCCAGGTTCCCTGCCCCTCAGTGACCCCCTTCAGTACGATAGGCTCTTCGGCGGTACCTACCGCATTGAACACTCCGGAAGTTACACCACAATCAGTGCCCGGGCTGCCCAGGATGATTCCTGCCGAAGTCTCAAACTCCATAACTACTCCTGGTTCAATGGTCAAGACTCTCCCCACAAAGGTTTCCCGACCAAGCCCATCCGGGCTTATCCGGTAGGGCACCTCCAGTTTTTTTACTGTTAAGTCAGTATCCTCAACTCCATCTCCTTCCACTTCAATGTACATTTGTCCGTTTCCTTCGGCGTAAACAGATGCTGCATCTAGCTGGTCTACTTGCGGAAAGTGTAGCCAGATGGGGGATAGCTCATTATTAGAAATAGTATTTGCAGTGAACTGATCTAGCTGGGCATCTTCGTCTAGTATATAAATACCGTAGCCCCCGCTTTCGCTAATGGTGGAGTTTTGAATAGTAACTTTGCTCTCGCACTGAAGCGTAACATTAGCCGCAAAGTCAGAAGCATTGTAAAAATCAGCACTGCCCCCGCCGGAAATCTCACAGTAAATCAGCTTATTATTCGGGCTGGAGGAGTTGAAGCCAATCCCTAACCAAGAGCCCCGACCTTCATTTATTCCGCGAAAAACAATGGGTTCTTCGACAGTACCCGTAGCATTGAGTGCCCCGGTAGTTTCACCACAATCAGTCCCTGGGCTGCCCAAGCGAAGTCCCGAACCGCTCACAAACTCCAGCGTATTACCCGCACTAATGGTGAGTAATTGGGTGATATCATAGCGGGTACTTTCTACAAACCGGTAAGGCACGTTCACCATAGGAATGGTTACTTCCTCATCTTCAATTTCGTTCTCTCTTACCTCAATGTATTCGTCATCGTTGCCCTGATAATCCGAATCGGAATCTAGACTACCTAACTGATTAAAGTAGAGACCTACCGGAGCCTGAGTGTTACCGGTGATGGTATTTTCGGCAAACTCACTGAGTACACTCTCGTCGGTGACGAACAGTCCGTAGCCTTCATTATCTTCAATGGTAGTGCTAACAATAGCCGCCTTGGATTCCTCGTCCCGGTTCAGTTGCACCGCAGCAACCTCACCCGACTGACTGGAAGCGGTCCTCCCGGCGTGCTTAACCACTACGTGCTCCAAACGATTTTCGGGATGGTTGGAGCCAAAATAAATGCCTTTCCAAACTCCTGGGTTATCGCTGGTACCCAGAAATTGGATGGGGTCAGTCGAAGTGCCAACTGCCTTCAGTCCTCCGCCCTCGCTGGTAAAGATACCGCTTTGCTGTCCTTCAAACTGAATGATTACTCCCGGTTCAATGGTGAGTAGGGCGTTTTCTTTTACCGATATAGCACAATTAATGATGTAGTCGGCGTCATCACCAGCCACTATATCTTCCCAGGTAGTATTTTCAGTAATTTCATTCTGGCTGCAATCAAATATGTTGGCTGGAGCGATGGTAAAATCTGGTCCGCTAACCGTTTTCTCGTTTACGGTTACTGCCACTGGGCCGGTGGTAGCATCTTCGGGTACCTTTACGATCAGTTGGGTCGCTGAAGCCACTTCCACCGCAGCCTCTGCACCGTTAAATGTGACCGTATTCTCGTTGAGCGTACTGCTAAAGTTAGTTCCGGTAATAGTTACTTCATCGCCCACTGAACCACTAGTGGGGCTGATAGAGGTAATCGTTGGCTCCGGCTCCGGCGGAGTAGGATCAGTAGTTTCGCTTTCATCACAACTTAGCAAAAGTAAAAAGGCAATGAAAAAGAGAAGGTATGAGTTTAGTACATGCCCGATACGGGAAAGAGTTGGCAGATTGTGCATAGCATTGGTAGTTTAGATGGAAACCTGATGTATTTTTGTATTGTCAGTTACTTATTCGTATCCGCCCGCATTCAATTTGTCATCTCTTCCAATGTATACCGTCTGCATCGGTAAAAAATGATTGACTAGTTACTAGACATTCATTCTTTCATTTTAACGCCTGATATTCTTAGAAAAAATTTAAAAAAGTAGGGAGCAATGATCTAAGTCATCGGCGAAGATTTTTTTTGCATCTACCTTTAACATATCAAGCAAGAGATAAAAGGCAGGCTAATCACGGCCAGACTGAGTAGGCTTTTTTCTTGGAAACTGCCATAACAAGCTAGGGAAAGAGAACAAAAGGTTACTAAGTCAGAAGCGAAAGCTATCTTACGATAGTGGAAGCGGAAGCCATAATAACAGTAGCTTGGCGGATTATATTCTCTACGGAGAATGTGATGTGGAGCGGGTATCTAATCATTTTTGATGAGGTACCCGCTTATTGTTTTTGCGTCCCTTGGTTCTCAATAGTTTCCCTCACGTCTCTGTCTTTCCTCTAGAGAAAAAACTCTTGTCGTTTATAGATATGGAAACAAATTATGAGAGGCTAAAAATACTTTACCCGTCTTTTTTGTAAACTTACTCTCATGTATTACTTCCTTTGTGTCTCTTATATCTTTATAGCCTGTCTTTTTTCTCTCAATAGCACATTTTCTCATGCACGAGCACAGCCCAATATCATCATCATCA
The DNA here is from genome assembly GCA_937884755.1 of uncultured Flammeovirgaceae bacterium. Classification (GTDB taxonomy): domain Bacteria; phylum Bacteroidota; class Bacteroidia; order Cytophagales; family Cyclobacteriaceae; genus Tunicatimonas. Next base: position 5,050 of record CAKZYJ010000441.1, on the reverse strand, counting down.
TGACCGATGATCAGGGCTATGGCGATTTTGGGGTTACGGGTAATGATATTATTGAAACATCAGTGATTAATCAGTTCGCGCATGAGTCAGTGCGATTTGAGCGATTTTTTGTCTCCCCGGTTTGCGCTCCTACCCGGGCGGCCTTGCTGACCGGACGCTACTATCTGCGCACCGGAGTAACCGGAGTTACTCGTCGGGAAGAGGTGATGAACACGGAGGAAGTACCCATTGCCGAATAGCTGAATATAGTGGGTCACGCTACTGGCTGTTTTGGGAAGTGGCACAACGGGTCAAACTATCCGTTTGATCCTACCGGACAGGGTTTTGACGAGTTTTGGGGATTTACCGATGGCATTATTCGTAACTACTTTAATACCCGGCTAAAGCACAACACTGAAGTTGTTGAGACTAAGGGCTACCTTACCGACTTTTTCACCGATAAAGCAGTTAATTTTATTAAAGAAAATCAAAGCTCTCCATTCTTCTGCTATCTGCCCTATAACGTGCCCCACACTCCCATTCAAGTAGATGACTCACTTTTTCAGAAGTATCAGGCCAAAGGAATTGACGATTACACCGCCGGAATTTACGCAATGTGCGAAACGGTAGATTATAACTTAAATAAACTACTGACTGCACTACAGGAGTTGAATTTAGAAGAAAATACGGTAATCTTTTTCCTGACCGATAATGGTCCTAACGGTCTGCGGTACAATAGCGGCATGAAGGGCAAGAAGGCTAGTATTGACGAAGGAGGAGTGCGGGTTCCGCTGTTTGTCCGCTGGAAAGAGCACTTCCTGCCCAACCGGGTAGTGACCGAACTGGCTGACCATATTGATATTTTACCAACTATACTCGATCTATGCGGTATTCCGCTATCTGATGAATCTCAGCTTGACGGAAGAAGTCTACTTCCGTTACTGACCGAAAGTGATACGAAGTGGGAGGAGCGTCCGCTGTTTACTTACTTCAGTGGAAGAGGAGCGGTACGAACCAATCAGTATCGGTTGGCAGTAGAAAAAAATGGGCGAACAAGGCTTTACGATATGTGGGCTGATCCATCGCAGCTAAACGATATTGCTCAGCAGCAGCCCGACAAAACCCAGGAGATGGATCAATTGTACCGCAATTGGCTGGCTGATGTCAATCCAACCAACAATAACCCACCGGTAGAGCTTGGTCATCCGGAACAAAGGGTGGTAGAGTTGCCCGCTACCGGAGGAAGTTTATCCGGCCAATTAGCCTACAAAAACCAGCACGGCTGGTCTTACGACTGGGCCGTAAACTGGGTATCGGTTGACGACCGTATTTCCTGGGATATTAACGTAGTGAATAAGGGCAACTACGAATTTTTCTTGCAGTACCTGGTGCCACCTGGAAACGAAGGAGCTACGGTGATGGTAGAGGTTGGTGGTCAGCAACTGGAAAAGACCATTCGCGAAGCCTTCGTGCCCGATGCCTACCCTAGTCCGGATAATTTAGACCGAGGTCGGGCGCCCGAAATGGCCTGGCAGAATTTTTCCTGGGGCACCCTGAAACTCAAACCCGGTAAGTACTCTCTTACCGTAAAAGCCACCGATATTCCGCAGGCGCAGGTAGGCGAATTATACGGATTGAGGATAGTAAACAAAAGCCACCGTAACTCACTTTAGGGCAAGAGAGCTGCTTTCATTTCAAAGATTAAAAAAACAGGAGAGATACAGGTTCTAGCGATGTTGAGCTTTATCAAACTCTTTAGCCTCCTTTCTTAGAAACTTGGTATCATCCAACGGGGGTAGGTCTTCAAAACCACTCCAATCAAATTCTTCGTCTAAGGGCGTGTAAGCTTGCCGAGGGTCAAACATTCGCGAATCGACCGGACGAGCGTGGGACGGAGTGAAATCCGGCTCGGCGGTAAAAAGGTCACTCAAATCCGTGGCGGAAGCATCGTACTGGTTCAGGTAAGGCACGCCTAAAATATTCCAGAACGTTTTAAAAATACTCCCGAAACTGTGGTGCTGATGTCCCACGTACTTTCTTTTAGCATAAGGGGAGATCACCATTAGGATGCTACGATGGGCATCTACGTGATCTACTCCTCCCTGAGAATCATCTTCGGTCACTACGATAGCCATGCTTTTCCAATACGGAGTTTGGGAGAGAAATTCTACCAGGCGACCTAGTGCCAGGTCGTTATCAGCCATATAGCTTTCCCGAAAGGGATAGCCTGCCTCGGGGCGTTCCTGAGCACCGTGATCTGCCCCTAACATTACAGTAAGCACTTGCGGTAGGGTGTCTTTTCCACTCATCCATTTCTCTTCAAATTCCTCGATAAACTGATCAATACGGTACTGATCAGGAATACCCATGTGGTAGGTAGGATAGCGACGAGAACTATGATCAAATAGCGTTTGCGACAGCGGATAATTTGCTGCGTAGCGATAACCCTGATTTTTATACGCTTTAGGGTCGCCGCTAATGTGGGGGGCAAACATGATCCCGCAACCAAAATTGAATAAGCTTACATCGTTCCTCGCCAAATGCTCCCACATAGAGCCCGCTTGGTTATAGTCTTCCGGGTAAATAGCCCCCGAAGCTCCTTCAAACGCCAGCGCACCGGGGGCATCCGACCAGGGAATCATATCACGATTACCGCCGTAGGCCGCCGGTACGCTAGTTTCCACCCATTCATTGGGGTAGGTTCCTGATAGCCATCGATGACCATCAGCGGAGTGGTCAGCATTCACGTAAAAATTATCGCTGATAGCAAACTGTTCAGCCAATGCTAAGTGATTAGGCATGACCGTTATATCCTCCAGTACGCGACTGCTATCTCGGTTGCTAAAGTTTGCTGAAGCTCCGTAGCGAGCCAACGAGGGATCACCTCTGCCGTCACTTACTTGCCCGAATATTTCGTCGTAGGTGCGGTTCTCCTTGGTCACGAACACAATATACTGGATAGGCGATTGGTTAGCTCCGGGGTACAGTGGAATCGGATTCTCAGCTCGCTCATGGTGGATCTCACTGGTAGCCAACGTAAACCGAAAGTTATTGGTGATGACCTGCTCAGTCAATTCTTCTAATTGGGTTTGATTGGGAATATCCATTACGGTAACCGATCCTCGCATCAGCCCGCCAATGTAGCTCCCTAGCGGATTACCTGCGAAAGCTTCGCCGCCGTTGGGTCCGCTGCCGTATCCTTTGGCGTTCGCCACAACTAGCTTCTTCCCATCTGGACTCACCGCTAATTTAGAAGGAAACCAGCCGACCGGAATATGTCCCTGTACCTCAAAGGTTTCTACATCAATCACCCCAACTGCGTTTACTCCCGATTCGGCCACGTAGAGTGTTTTTTGATCAGGTGACAAACAAAGGCCGAAGGGAATTACTCCCCGGAATGTACGCAGCCGTTCATCGGGAGCCAGAAAGATGGTATGTACTACACTGTCCGCCGCAACGAAAATCACCGAGATGCAATCGTTGTTTCCGATACTGACAAAAACATAGTCATCAGTAACTGCTAGAGAAATTGGACTAGCTCCTCCCACCGCAGGGATGCCGTCAATAACTTCACCTACCAGAAAGCCAGTTTTTATTTTAGCGGTCACCTGACGGGAAGGTAGGTCAATTTCCCAGACCGAAAAAGATTCTGGGGCATTAGGGTCACCTAAGCCCGGAACGAATTTACCGTCAATTGTAGTACCTTGCGTAGATTCCTCAGAGCCATAAGCATAAGGCGGAAAATCCCAAGCGGTGCTGTCTAGGTTTTTCTGGTCTACTCCCGGCAAAATGCTGTATTCGTACATGCCGACATTCGCTACGTAAGCGGTTTCTTCGCCTGGTGATAGGGCTAATCCGAACGGATACCGACCAGTACCAATGTTAGCCGTCACTTGCTCGCTAGCCAGATCAATAATGATTAGCCGGAAGTTAATCTGGTCAATAGCGTACAGCGTGCTTTTATCTCGCGAGAGCTTTAGGTCGCCGATGTAACCGTCGCGATAGAGCGTGTCATCTTGAAAGGTTGAGCAATCTATCGTCCCTAGATTCTCCTCGGTTCCCAGATGAAATCGGTAAATTTTGTTTTCCTGTCCACCTGAAACGTACAGTATACTGTCGGTATCGTCAATTGCTAAACCCATAAACACTGAGGCTAGTATGCCTTCGTCAGTGGCGTAACCCTCTGGAATTTGGCGTACTTTGGGATTATCCGAAAACACTTGATCCAGTATAGTAACTGAGAGTGGGGAGGTGCCCGAGTTAGCGGTTACGGCTGTCTGACCATCCGGAGAGAGAATTAAACCAAACGGATGAGGAGCGATTGTGATAGTTTTTCCGTAGGGCTGAATGAAGCGACCATCGGGGAGAATAGTTTTACCCTCTCGGTCAATAGTACAGTACTCCGACTGAGCGGGCGACTCGACAATCCACTTCGGGGTAGTCTGGCTTAAACTAAGAGAAAAGGTGCCGAATGTTATAAGTGCAGTCAAGCAAAAATTACGAAGTAAACGCATGATAACGAGGGTTAGAAAGCAAAAAGACCCGAAATAATTCAGGTCTTTTTCAAAAAGCAAGTACTGGGCTAATCCCAGGCAAATATCTGGGTTAAATTCGGATTAAGCACCACTTCGGATTGCGGAATGGGACGATAGTAGTATTTAGATTCTACGAAAGTTCCTCGTTCAGCGATTGCCTGAATGGTTCCTGAATTGCCGTTTTCCAGAAACAAAGAAGCATCCTGACCGAACGTGCCCGCCCGGTAGTAAATGAGCGCCTCGCCTAGTTCGTTCACCTCTCGATCTTCGGGAATAGATTCCGAAACATCAATGAGTTTTATATCAGCTACATCATCCCCGGTGAGATCGTAGTTACCCAATTCAGGAAAGTACAAGCCAACAGGTTCATTTTCCAACAAGGTTCCGGCGTGCCAGCGCATCAAATCATCCATTCGGTAGCCTTCCAGGGCAAACTCAATCCGTCGTTCTCGCCTAATCTCCAGTAATTCATTGGCCTGTGAGCTGTTGATGTTAGGATAGCGGGTGGCTTGTACTGGGTCAACCGGAGGGTTCAT
>CAKZYJ010000440.1 GCA_937884755.1 uncultured Flammeovirgaceae bacterium | reverse complement strand
CCATCTCAGCATAAAGCACACCCAGGTGTAAATGAATTTGGGCAAATGTTTCGGGGGCTTCTTCCCGTCTATGTATTTTCAGCGCTTCCTGGTAGGTATCAATAGCGGGTTTGTAGAACTGGGGGTTACCATTCTGTGCCCAGGTATAAAGCAATACACCCTTGCGCAACAGGCTACTTCCGTATAACTCCGGCAGTTCCTGCCTACGGAAAATGTCCAGTGCCCGGTTGATGTACCCTAATGACTCGGAATAGCTTTCCGAGATATTGGCAATTTCGGAAGCATCGATTAAGAGCAGTCCTACTTCGGCTTCCTGCTGTTGACGCTCATGGTAGCTCATAGTTTCCCACAACGTATTCTTCAGCATTTCCAACCTCTCCGGATCATAGGGAACACCCAAAGTGGCCATCCAACAACGAATTAAAACTGACTTTAAAGAAAAAGCTGGTTCATCAGACAGTTCACTCGTGAGATGCTTCTGAAGAAGCCGTTCGGCCACATCATTCTGCTGGGTATCGAGTAGAAGCGTTGCGTATTGCTTTAGCGTATAGGCGTAGTACTCATCGTTAGGGGCTGCCTCTAGTGCCTGCTGGTACCTTTGCTGAACTTTATCAAGGGTAATGGACTGAGGCCATAATCCGTACTGCATCAGCAAAGCAATATTATGATCGAAACGGTATGAGTCATCCTCAGTTCTACCTGCTTGCAGCGCTAGGGCAATATCAAGGGGCAATACCCAGTTTTGTTGAAAGTAATGATAGGCAGTACACTCAGTACTAAGCTCCGGAAATTCGGCCAAGTAGTGCTGAGCTTGTTCCAGATTTCCTAGTTTACCAAAGACCACCCCCAGCAAGGTATCGGACTGAAACGGAATTTGAGGAGGCAGTAGATAGGGCGGGAGATTACTTTCCCAAGACAATGCCATGGCAATTCCCTGATCATCAACAGTAAGATGAAGCTGATGGGTGGGTTCTTCGTTGATTGAGACCACAGTTACCAGTTCGGAAAGACGAGGTACTCGCTCGATGGTCTTGAACACCCTGTCTTTAAGGTCTGTCGTAGTTTGAATGCTAATCATAACTCAGAGCGTAATTTTCAGAATCTTAGTGCTTTCCTGAATGGAGTATTCTAATTCCCGGTCCTGATTATCCAGATCATTATCAATCAGAATTTCGTGCAGGGCAATAGTTTTATCCCCTTGCAGATTCCGGGTTTTAAGCATATGCTGGCTGGGCTCGTGCATTTTGGAGAACCACTGGCTAGAGGCCGGTGCGGCCAATAGCGTAGTTCTTTCCGGCTGATAGGCCAAGTACACATGGGGTTCATCACCAAATACCTGGCTCACTACTTCGTTAGAAATGTACAAATGGGACGATTTTAGGGCGATGGTGTGCATGCTACCTCCTCCAAAATATGTTCTACTACTTTTTCACCGGCCTGCTCTACAACTGTGGACATGCCCACTTCCAGGCGGGTATCCTCGATAGCCACTAAATACACCTTAATATTTTCCGGATACTCATCCTGAAGAATTTTCTTAGCGTACGATAGCGCCTGATCCCACTTCAGACTATGCAGAAAAACCATAGGATCATCTTGTGGGGTTCGGCGTACTTCTTCGGCCGGAACTCGATAAAGCGTACCCACCGGATCGCCAGTATTAACTACCGCATCTACCAGAATAATCTGCTGATGCCCTTTTAGTTGAAAAAGCACTTCAAAGGCCGAAGTGCCCATGTCAAACAGGCTAACGTCCTCCCTACCGGAAAGCCGATTCTTTAGTTGTTGAACTACGTACGGCCCCACCGCATCATCGCTTCTTACCGGATTACCAAAACCCAGAATAGCTATGCGGTGAGACCTATTTTCCTTCGCTTTCATACGCACTGCTTCTACCGAGGAAGGAAACCTCCACTCAATTGTCCTCTATAATTTAAACCTGGCAAGTTCTTTACCATCCTGGGCATCGTGAGCGTGCACGGTACATACCAGACAGGAGTCAAAAGAACGGGCTACCATACCGACCTCTACCGGGTCGTGGGCATCTTCAATTTCAATCCCTTCCAGGGCGGCCTCAATAGGACCGGGCTTACCTTCTCCGTCGTTCGGGCCTACGTTCCAGGTGGTAGGAGCTACTACTTGATAGTTTTCAATGACTCCGTCTTTAATTTCAATCCAGTGAGCTAAAGCACCTCGGGCAGCTTCGGTAGCTCCCCAGCCTTTTCCGTCTTTTTCTTCAGGTTTAATGTAGAACTCCCCATCTAGATCAATTTGGCCCAGCCATTCATCGATATATTCGTAAATGCGAGGCGCTTCGTGCATTCGTCCTAGAGTTCGGGTGAATACGCTAGGCCCTTTCTCCTTCATGATGTCACCGAACAATGGGTCTTGTATCTGGTGATCTAGATTAGCCGGATTAGAAGCCATGATTACGCGAGACAGCGGCCCGGCTTCAGCCGCATGCTCCATATAGCGGGGCGACTTAGACCAACTGTATTTTCCACTGAAATCAGTCTCACCCAATACAGTAGATGTTTCCACCGGAGTAGGGATTGGTTCTTTCCAGGGGTGAGCCGCTTCGTGGTCTTTAAACCAAGTGTGTTCTACGTGCTCGGCAATTTGCATATGATCTAGGGCGTGATAGTTCTCACCATCATAAAAACCACCAGGGCTAATCACTGCATCATTGCGGGCTTCAATGGTAGGATGATTGTAACGGTCTTTATGTAGGTAAGTACCGTAAGCCACAAATTTACCTACTCCCTGTCCGAATAGATCTAGCCCAAACTCTAGTGAAGCCCGGATAAATAATCCTAAGTCACTGTTTCTCTGAGATTCATTCTCTTCTACCCAAGCCATCAAATCGTCCCAACTCTGGATTTGCAGATATCTCTCGATAGAGCAACCCAACCACACCGATTCCAACCAGTCGTTGCGGAACTGGTTCATGATTGAATGTGCGCGAGTGATGTCTTTTAAGGTAGGAGCGCACATAACGCCTCCGGGTACCATATAACTGGAATGCGGCCATTGTCCGCCAAACAAGGCGTAAACTTCTACCGGTCGACCACTAGCGGTAACTCCGGTCTGAAAGGAGGTACCAGTGTAGGCGGCAAATCGCTTGGCAACCTCCTCATAGAGTGGATGATGCTTAAATTTCTTGTTCGCCATATCCGTAGCGAAAATGGCGTAGAACCAACGCGGTATACTCTGGATGGTTTCGGTGGCCTGCCCAATAGCTCGTAGTAAGAGTGCGTTTGGTGTTAGTTGTGTTTTCCAGGCAGTATCCAAAGCAGAAGAAGCACAATAGAGATGCGACCCACCGCAGATTCCGCAGATACGGGGGGTTACAATTAATCCGGATTGGGGGTCTTTTCCCTGCATGATTTTCTCAAAGCCCCGAAACATAGCCGCTTGGGTGTGAGCCTTGGTTACCGTCCCGTTCTCCATATAGACCTTTACATCCAGATCTCCCTCTACCCTACCTACGGGTGATATATTTAATTCCTGAGTTTCCATAATTTAAAGTAGTGTAGGTTATTTAGATGTTTCGGTTAATGCTTTGTTAGTAGGTAGTATCTTTTCCCAACCGGCGCGAGTGTTATAAAGGAGCTTAGATTGCCCGGTAGGTACATCTTTAGGGAAGACCCCTAGATGTTTCAGGGTATTAAAGACACTACCTTTTTGTAAATCGTGGTGGGGAAAACCAGGTTCGGTACAGCCTAGGCAAGGATGATTTACCCGAGTTTTACTAGATTGGCGGTTCCAGAGGATACGGTTACAGCTGGCGTGGGTCATAGGCCCTCTGCACCCAACTTCGTAGAACAAACAGCCTCCCCGCTTACCAAAGTGGCCATCAATTTTCTGAGCAAAGTTATTTACGTTCGGGCAACCCGTCTGTACAAAATCGGTAAAGAAGGTCTTGGGTCGATGATAACTGTCTAGCAGAATATCTTTAGCCCTGCCAGTGGAAATGCCCACTAATATCTGGGTGATCCAATCGGGGTGAGCCGGGCAACCGGGAATATT
>CAKZYJ010000439.1 GCA_937884755.1 uncultured Flammeovirgaceae bacterium | reverse complement strand
AACTTTTCTGAAACCTGGCTGAAGGACTATAACGGCCAGACTTACTGGCTCTCGGCGAACATCAACAGTGTGTTTTTTCGTAACGCTTCTTTCAAACCCAAATGGCTAAATATTGCGGTCGGTTATGGCATCAACGGCTACACCGGGGCTAACCGAAACCCGGCTGAAAACCAAGCTGGACAGCCCATACCCGACTTCCAGCGATACAGTCAGTTCTATATTTCCCCCGATGTTGATCTGACCAAAATTCCCACCCGCTCCAAACCACTCAAAGTGGTGCTACACGTACTAAACTTCGTAAAGGTCCCGCTGCCCGGTCTGGAGTACAATCCAAAAGATGGTCTCCAGTATCATTGGTTCGCATTCTGAGCTAACTGAATATTGAGTCTTGGAAACTCTATAAGTAGCTTATCTTTAGTGAATAAAAGTCGGTGGCGTATCCAATGCCGGTTAAAAATGAGCAAAATCAGATTATTTATTTACAAACGACAGTAGAAACTTTTAGCCATTTAACCGAATAAAAACGGATAAGATAAAAATCTACTGAGAAAAATGAAAGACAAGATTACTTTCACTATACTTATAGCGGCATATCAACTAAATCCGTAGTGGGTAGATGACAAATATATACATGTCGTATATCCAGACGTTAGGTGTAATTTGAATGAACAAAGAAGAGATAAATAAAAGGTATTAAACCTCAGGGTAGAACCCTCGCCCCATTTTTCCGAGTCGAACGGCCGGGGCGGCCCCGCCGATGCCACAGAGCCTCGGGGAATTAGACCACTAATGATTAAAACGGTTTTTATACGAACCGTTGGGCGTAAGCAAAGAAAAAACAAACCAATGATAAAAAAACTCTCGATAGTAATACCCGCGTATAATGAAGCTGCAACAATTCATTTGATACTGGATAAAATAAAGGATGTCCAGTTGGACAATGAAATTGAAAAAGAAATCTTGATAATAAATGACTGCTCAAAAGACGACACAAAAGGAGCAATTCAAAACTATATTTCAAACAATAACGAACTAAATATTCAGTACTTTGAGCATTCAATCAATAAAGGTAAAGGTGCTGCACTTCACACAGGGATAAAAAATGCAAGTGGGGAATATTTGGTAATTCAGGACGCTGATTTGGAGTATGATCCTGCTGAATACAATGGTTTGCTAAAACCTGTTTTACTTGGATTTGCAGATGTAGTCTATGGCTCAAGGTTTATGGGCAGCCACCCACATAGAATCCTTTTCTTTTGGCATTCAATAGGAAATGGGTTTCTTACTTTTCTGTCGAATATATGCACTAACCTGAATTTAACAGACATGGAAACCTGTTACAAATTGTTCCGAACAGACATTATCCAAAATATCAGCTTGAATGAAAACAGGTTTGGCTTTGAACCAGAAGTTACTGCCAAAATTTCACGAATACCTAAAATTAGAATTTACGAAATAGGTATTTCTTATTACGGGAGAACTTATGAAGAAGGGAAAAAAATTGGCTGGAAGGACGGTTTTAGGGCCATTTATTGCATCTTAAAATATGGGCTTTTTAAAGCAAAATAAATGAGATTAAAAATAGAAATATCCTGGATTCTTATCGGTTTTATCCTGATTGGCGTTAGTTTATCATTATTGAACTTTCTAAACTTTCGTAGTTTATGGCTTGATGAGGTTAGGATCGGTTTAAATATTGTAGAAAAATCAGTAAATGAGCTTTTGCAACCTTTAGATTATAACCAGGTAGCTCCAATTGGCTTCTTACTAATTGAGAAAATCTTTGCTTCTTTATTAGGTAATGCTGATTGGACTATGAGAATATTTCCGTTGTTAGCATTCCTAATCTCAATTTTTTTGCTGCACTCAATAACTTACAAAATACTTAAGAACAACTTATTTGCATTATTTGCAAGTGCTTTTTTTGCAACATCAATACTTATGCTGTCATACTCATCCGAGGTTAAGCAATATATGACGGATGTAGCATTTACTTTAACGATACTACTAACCACTATCACTTACAACGAAAATGGGTTTAAAAATAAATGGTGGATATATGCATTAATTGGCATGCTTTCTATTTGGTTTTCAAATATATCTGTCTTATTGCTCTTTACAGCTGGTTTTTATTCATTATATAGAACACATTATTCTATCGAAAAAAAATATAAGCACCTTGTTTATATATTAGGGCTTTGGGTTTTTTCTTTTGTAATTTATTATTCTCTATTTATCCATGACCATCCAACAAAGGATTTTATGACTATCTACTGGCAGAAGGCTAGTGCTTTTTTACCTCAAGACATCTTGAGTGTTGAATTTTACAAGTCTCTATCAGCTAAGATTAAGATATACTTTGGCTTATTAGGTTCTAATAAGTATGGATTATTGTTAGTGCCAATTTTTTTCCTAGGTTTATTCTTTCTTGGTAAGGAGAAAAAGGCGTTTTTATATCTTCTAGTTTTTCCTGTAGTACTTCATCTTATTTTGGCCTACATACATTTGTATCCTTTTAGCACGAGGCTGATCTTATATTTGTACCCTTCATTGTTAATCATAATCACTAGTGGACTTTGCTTTATTTATTCTTTTTTTAATAGTAGTCAACAAAAACTAATTTATGTGTTGCCTCTTTTTTTAGCAGCAAACATATTGATAATAAAAAGGAATCAATTCCCAATTGAGAAAGAGGAGATAAAAAAATCTATGTCTTATATAAAATCCAAATTTGTTAAAGGAGATAATATTTATGTCTATTATGGAGCAAAACCTGCATTTGAATTTTACAGAGATGATCTAAATAAAGAAATAGATGATTCAAATGTGGTTTTAGCGTCTGCACACGGAAATAAATGGTCAAATTATCACATGCCTATTTCGAAAATGAATGATCCAGTTTGGATTTTATTTTCTCACGTGTATCGGATGAAAAATGAAGAAAATTTAACTGAAGAAGAATATATACTTAATATTTTTAGAGAAGAGGGATATCAAATTATTGATGAACAAAAATATAAAGGTTCTTCGGTCTATTATGCAGTTAAAATAATGCCTACACCTAATCAAGTAGACGGCTGATAGTCAATTGACTTTCAGTGTGAGAGGTCAGATAACCGCTTTTCAGCTCCCTGTTTGCCAATTCGCTTACGGAAGTAGACCGCTGCGGCGACCGCTAGATCAGTAGGATGACAAGGTAGTTCCCAATGAAAGGTAGCCATCCCACCGAAAGACTGGGGCATGTAAGACCCTGAAGTAAGCTATCGAAGAATAGGAATTTACCGCTTCGTATCGTAATTAGTAATACTAATGTTCGCCTTCTTACCTATTCAATCATGCTTACGCATATTCAATCCCTATTTCTGCTGAGTTGTATTTTATTTGCGGTGGCTTGCCAGTCACCGGAGTCGACCTCCGTTGAGACTACTCCGGTTGGTTTGGTAGCGGCGGTTAGCAGTTCCTATACTCCGCCTGCCTTCCAAGATGATAACCGTAAGGAGCAGTTGCTGTCTATTGCCCCGAGGTTAAAGGAACTGATGCAGCAGCATGCCGACGACCGACATATTTCCGGAGTGGCCTGGGGCGTTGTGGTGGATGATGAACTAGTGGTAGCCGATGCCTACGGATTGGCTAACCGGGAAGAAGACATTCCCGCTACAACTTCCTCCGTGTTTCGGATTGCCTCTATGACTAAAAGCTTTACGGCGATGGCTATACTAAAACTGCGGGACGAGGGAAAGCTATCGCTACACGATCCGGTCACCGAATACATCCCCGAAGCGAAAAACCTGGAGTACCTCACCTCCGATGCTCCGGTGATGGATATTGAAAATCTGCTGACCATGACTGCCGGCTTTCCCGAGGATAATCCTTGGGGCGATCGTCAACTGGATGAACCCGAACAAATGCTGCTGGATTTATTGCAGCAAGTCCCGGCTTTCAGCAACGTGCCGTCTTACGAATACGAGTACAGCAATACCGGCTACGCCATGCTAGGCCTGATCGTGCAGCGGGTATCCGGGCAACCCTTCGGCGAGTATATCCGCGAAAGTATCTTTCAACCGCTGGGCATGAATGATACCTACTGGGAGATTGATCGGGTGCCCGATGATGAGCTGGTGATTGGCTACCGCTGGGAGGATCAAGAATATAAACTGGAGCCGATGCTGCACCACGGTATTTACGGGGCTATGGGCGGCTTACTCACTACCATTGAAGACTTTCGCAAGTACGTCAGTTTTCATTTATCAGCCTGGCCACCCCGCAGCAGCGAGGATGATGGCCCGGTAAAGCGAAGCACCCTACGAGAAATGCATACCCCCCAGTTCGTGCGATTAATCGCCGATGCCACCGACTGGAACGACGAAACCTGCCCGGCTACGGTGGGCTACGGTTACGGACTCGGTATTTCAGAAAATTGTAAGGGTACGGTGCAGGTGTCGCACGGAGGGGCGCTTCCGGGCTTTGGCAGTAATTATAAGTTCTACCCCGAGCTGGGTATTGGCTTTATGGCCTTTGGCAACCGAACCTACACCGCACCCTGGCCCTGGGAAGAAATCTTAAAACTGGTATTCAACGACCTGGCTCACCCTCCCCGAGTACTTCCGGTTTCAGAAAACATAGCCCACCGGAAAGCAGATGTGGTGAATATGATTCAGCTATGGGATGAACCTACCGAAGCGCAATTGGTAGCCGAAAATTTTTACCTTGATCGGTCCAAGGAAAAAAGGCGGGATGAAGCGATGAACTTGCTAGACAGTGCCGGAACCATTCAATCAGTAACTGAACTCTCGCCGCAGAATCAGTTGCGAGGAAGTTTTAGGATGCAGGGAGAGAAGGGTGATATTCGGGTGTTTTTCACCCTAAGTCCTGAACCCGATGCCCGCCTCCAGGCGTTGTGGTTGGGTTTTGAAAGAAATGATGAGGACTAATACTTTTGAGCGTGGGGCTTGGGACAGGGAGCCGGGCGAAAGTATGACAGAGAGAAGGTCGTTTCAGAGTCACTCGAAGAGGGTTCTAAAACGCTGGACTAAGAGAGATCGACTAGCTTAAAACCCTGCCCGTGTACGGTTAGTATTTGGACCTCTTCGTCGGGCTTTAGGTACTTGCGGAGCTTAGCAATGTATACGTCCATGCTGCGAGCATTGAAGTAGCTATCGTCACCCCAAACTACTTTCAGTGCCTTGGTGCGGTCTACCGTCTGATTGATATGCTGGGCAAATAATTTCAGCAGCTCCGATTCTTTAGAAGTCAGTTTCACTTCCTGATCGTCGTATTGCAGTAGCCGTTGCTCATAGTCGTAGGTAAACTTGCCGAAGGTATATTCCCGGCGTTCGGGTTCACTGCGCTGAGTACGACGCACAATAGCTTGTATCCGCAGCAGTAGCTCCTCCATGCTAAAGGGCTTGGTCATGTAATCGTCCGCTCCTAGTTTCAGTCCTGCAATAGTATCTTCCTTCATGGATTTAGCCGTCAGAAAGATGATTGGAATCTGGCTATCCCGCTGGCGGATTTCTTCAGCTAGGGTGAAGCCATCCATTTTAGGCATCATCACGTCCAGTACACAGATTGACAAATCGTCGGCCTTTTCAAAAGTTGAGAGGGCTTCTTCGCCATCACGGCAGAGGATAGTCTCGTAGCCTTTAGCCGTGAGGTAGTCGTTTAGGATCATGCCCAGATTCGGATCATCTTCAGCCAGTAGTACCTTCATATTCGTAGGGTAAATAAACTTTGAAGGTGCTACCTTCACCTGATTTGGACTGTACGGAAACCTGCCCGCCGTGGGCTTCTACAATGGACTGCACGTAGGACAACCCCAGCCCGAAGCCTTTCACATCGTGGCGGTTGCCGGTAGGGGCGCGGTAGAACTTATCAAACACTTTGTGTTGCACTTCCCGGCTCATACCCAGGCCTCGGTCCTGTACTTCAATCACCAAACCGTTGCGGGTACTTTTGGTACGTAGCGTTACCTGCGGGGCCTGGGGAGAGTATTTATTTGCGTTATCAATGAGGTTGGTTAGCACATTTAGTAGATGGTGAGGATCAGCATAAACCGTAGGTTGGGTAGCCTTCAGGTCAGTATCAAGCACGCCCTCTCGCTTGCTGATAGATGGGGCGGCATTTTTCTCCACCTTACGGATAAGCTCATGCACATCTACTTTCTCTTTTTTGAGAGTGTAATCTTTCTTATCCAGTGAAGCAATTTGCAACACCCGCTCCACCTGCGAGCCCAGCCGCATATTTTCCTCTTTAATGATTCCCAGGTAGCGTTGCAAGATATTGGGGTTCTGCCCTATTTGCTCATCCTGAAGAGCTTCTACTGCCAGAGAAACGGTAGATATAGGAGTCTTCAGTTCGTGGGTCATATTGTTGATAAAGTCATTCTTCATGTCCGACAGCTTCTTCTGCCGAAAGATGGTACTGATAGCATAGTAGAAGCAATAGACTACGATTGCGGTAAACAACAGTGATGAGAGCAGCGTTAGCCAAACCTTCTTCAGTAAGTACCAATTTTGCTGGGGGAACTCAATATTCAAGAATGCCCGGGAGGGCACAAAATCGTTAGGGAAAAGAGCTATCTGAGCATCGCCCGGCAAAAATTCAGCAAACTGAGGAGTGCTGGCCATAAGCACACTATCCTGTTGGGCATCTACCACCGCGTACTGGTAGGGAGTATGAATACCTTGGTTGCCTAAAGCAATTCGCAGTAGCGTATCTAGTTGCTGGTTGGAAACCCGGCTGTGTACGGGACGGCTGCCGGAAATAAGTTGCTGAAGAGCTTCCTCAAACATATTGGTTCGCTGCTCCATCTTCCGCATTTGCTCCTGATAGACCAGTAACGGATGGTTGCTCAGATCAGGTGGGCGCACCGTGAGCACGGCCGGTGAATCGGCCGGAGCTACCCCTACCGATACATCGGCTTGAACCCGTCCATTGGTCTGATTGTACGAATAAACGAACGACTGACTCTGTCCCCGCTGTGTAACCCGAAACTGAGAGGAAAAAGTGGATGTTGATCGATAATCTGTCGGGTTTGCTGCCGGGCGACGATTCGCCGGGCGACGATTCACCTGACGGTAGCCCGGGGGATAGGCGCCATTTGTATCTAACTGAAGAACCTGCTGTCCGAAGGTCTGATACGCCAATCCGTAGGCCTCCTGTTGCTCTAGCTGGTGTACTACGGTGTTCAGGGCTTCGTACACATTCTGGGTAAAACGCTGCTGATTGGCCTGTACGGTTTCGTTAATCCAGTACCCCTGGAAGCTTACCAGCCCGGTGAGCGCCACGCTCATCAGCACCACGATTACGTATATCTTCCGTTGATTCATCTCCTAACTATAACGCATAGTACCGAAAATTGTCCCGATTTAACGTTTTTTAACAAGAAGATAAACTCACTCTAAGTCTATATGGTATTTTTCTGATAGGTATTGGGTAACATCAGAGAGTTCATCATCAGTTAAGGGTCTTTCGTAGATCAGGAAACGGGCAATTTCACCGTCGAAAGATTCAGAGCCGGGATGATTAGTGGCATCACGTTCGGTACCAATGGCAAGTTTAGAGGGGTTGGCGTGGATGTTCACCGGGTATTTTACTGAACTGTGCGCTTGGCTGTCGTTCACAAATAGTTCGATGTCAACGGTATCAATGCCCGCCCCCATCCTAGCGGCAACGATATAAAATTTATCAGCTTCTAGTTTCGGCCCTGAGAGTTTGGGATTATTCTCATCGAATCTTCCGAAGGTTACGCCGCTTCTGGAGCCGCACCACACGGTTAGGTCGTCATCCAGACATCCCCAAAGGCCTTCGTAGTTACCGCTATTTTTCAGGTTCCCCATAAAGGAATTAACGTCTTTCAGCCGATACATGCCAAACTCTGTTTCGCCATCAGGGGCTTGTGTTTCGTAGGGTTTAATGACGGTAAACCAAGTATAACCACTACCTGTAATCAGATAGTCGAAGGCATCTTCCTGCATATTAATCAGTTCATCCTCGAGAAAAGAGACCGCATTATGACCATTAATTTCGGGTACATTAGTTTTTAGAAGAGGCCGGCCTGATTTTGGTTTCGAGAGACGTACTCCGTAATCGTTGGTAACGAAATCCTGAGCAGAAAATCCCTTCACCTGGTTGGTCCATTGGTAGACCCGCTGGTCTTCATCAACTTCAACTTGCTGGTTAGCGTCTAAGTCAAGAATCAAACCGTATGAGTTTACTTCAGTTTCCTTTTCCGATTGACCAGCTGCCCAGCGTATCCCCTGTTCTATCATTCTTTGGAAATCAGCGTTCTGATAAGTGCTTTTGGTATGCCCCAGAGAAGTAAAAAAAGACCGGCCGCCTTCAAAATACTGGTACCAAGTAAACGGATGGTCGCCCATTTTTAACTTATCGTCAGCTTTATAGGAATCTTCATCGAGCGAAATGAGTACATTTACTTTCCCTCTGGGGTTGCTTGAGAAACAATGCCATTCATCTTCTATGAACCATTCGTGCGGTAAATGAGCTGTAGCCAAATGTAACTCGTTTTCAACAGTTAGCCTGGCCCACTGCACTTCCGGATGCGCTACCAGGCGGGTGCCTATCAACCTTTCGTACCATTTCTGGAATTTTACTTCTTCTTTCCAGATAGCGCCAGCGCAGTGAATGCCTACAAAGCCACCCCCCGTTCTAATATACTCTTGCAGGGCTATTTGTTCTCTTTTGGAAAATACGCTACTGTCGGTACCGCAATTGTTATTGAAAACCAAAACATCGTACTTGGGTAGATCCGTAAAATCTTCCCGGTTAGTGTTATCCACATACACCACATCCCATCCGTTTTTCTCGCCCAATATTTCAATCATCCTTTTAGCTTCATCTTTCGAGTCGTGCTGAAAACCACTATCCCCCTGAAAATTCAGCACGCTAAGCTGAGCGTACACAAGCGTTTGGAGAATGAAAAACAATAGTACGACTAAGGAAACATGCTTCATGGATTACCTACTTAAGGTGTAAAATACCGGCGGTCTACAATTTTTAATATTCTATTCCTTTTAGCAGTATACATCGATAAATCAAGATGATCAAAGAATGATCATAATAAAGCAAAAAGGGAGCATAACACCAGTCATGGTCGGAAGAAATTCCGGCCATTTTTTATGTTTTGAACATGAGATT
>CAKZYJ010000438.1 GCA_937884755.1 uncultured Flammeovirgaceae bacterium | reverse complement strand
CGTATCGGTGGTGCCGGGTTCTTATACCGTGCTGCGCATTGGAGTGTCAACAGTAAAGGGGATCGCTTATGCCTTGGATATTCCGGTAATTGCGGTCAACACACTGGAGGCAATGGCCTACGGCATGCAGCGTAATAATCTGGCAAATGCCTGGGTGTGCCCCATGTTGGATGCTCGCCGCATGGAAGTATATTGCCTGTTGCAGGATGAATCCGGTAAGACCGTTCAGGAAACTCGTCCAGTTATCCTAGATGAAAATTCATTTCAGTCGGAATTGGAGCAGCAGGCTATTATTTTTTTTGGCAACGGTAGCGATAAGTGCCGTCCGCTGCTGGAAACTCATTCC
The DNA here is from genome assembly GCA_937884755.1 of uncultured Flammeovirgaceae bacterium. Taxonomy (GTDB): domain Bacteria; phylum Bacteroidota; class Bacteroidia; order Cytophagales; family Cyclobacteriaceae; genus Tunicatimonas. The sequence goes on along the minus strand of CAKZYJ010000438.1, from coordinate 8,810 downwards.
AATGCGCACTTTGTTACCAACGTATACCCCTCAGCCCGCTGGGTGGGTGAACTGGCCCAGGCGAAGTTCGCCAATGAGGATTTTGAAGATCTGGCCTACTTCGTACCGTTTTACCTAAAAGAGTACCGTACTACTCAACCCAAGAAAAACCCGTTACGTTAATAATGAGCAATGAGTTAAGGGCATATCCGCCGTGGACTCGGTGTTATACGCCCGAACAATGCTTAGGATAAGTAACTAATGACTAAAATATTGAATGATGCCTAACGATACTGAAATAGTTAATAGAGTAGCCAATAGCCCCCTGATTACATTTGATTTGGAAGATTATTATCCGCAGGGTGAGCGGGTAGTGTACGATATTAAGGACAATCTTTTTCAGGAAATGATTCTGCGAGAGAAGGAGTTTCGGGCTTTTGTGAAAGAACATGACTGGTCGCAGTACCAGGATCAGTACGTGGCCCTTACCTGCTCGGTAGATGCGATTGTACCCACCTGGGCTTATATGCTGTTGGCTACTAAGTTGGAGCCTTATGCGAAACGTGTAGTCTTCGGCACGCTGGAAACGCTAGAAGCAGTTCTCTTCCGGGATGTCCTGTCATCAATTAACCCAGCTGATTTTCAAGATGCCAAAGTTGTAGTAAAGGGTTGCGGCAACTATCCAGTACCGGATTTTGCCTACGTAGAAATCACGCGGATGCTCCGCCCTTACGCTACCAGTATTATGTACGGTGAGCCTTGTAGTACCGTCCCGCTGTACAAACGCCCAAAAAAAACTAACCTGAAGTGAAAATTTAACTACAATAAACTAAGGTGCTGATAGTCTTTGCTTTGTAGTATTTATAGATTAGGTAACTGTGAATTTTCTTCAATTTACTCGGCAAGCCGATTACCTTTTTGTCATCTCATCGCTTATATTCGGGACAAGAATATCGCTTGATACACTTAGTCCACCTTTTTTAACGCTTATTAATTTATGACAACCAAATCGGCTACGTTGGGGCAACAACTGTGGGAATCTTCAACTATTGGGCTCGGTTTGGTGAACGCCAAGCGTCAGTTGGTAGAGGTGAACGAAGCTTTTTGCACCATTTACGGCTACTCTCGTCAGGAGTTGCTACAGCAACCATTGGAAAAGTTAGCTCCGAATCACTTCCGAGATCAAGCCCGCTTGTCGTACCAGAACTACATTAACGGCGATGCTGATCAGGGCTTGCGGTTTATCCAGCGCAAAGACGGGTCGCAGCAATATGTACGTTTATCTGTAGAAAACTTAATTACCGAAACGGCCGAGCCTGCTCAATTGATTACGGTAGTGGCCCTACCTGCTCCTGCGAACAAAAGTGCTACCCCTTCAGAAATTTCTACTACCTGGTCTAAGGTATTTTTATTTGAATGTGATTCTACCGGAAGGTGCACCAAGAGTAACGCTGCCGCTCAAAACCAACTTGGTATTCGGCCTCAGCAACTTATTCGGCAACCCGTGGCTATTTACAGTGGTCACATTCAGCGAACTTTACCATTAGCGGAACTGCTAAGCGAACGTACATCCTGGGAGAATGCCGAGTGGCAACTGGATCCTGAAGGTAATCAGCCCCACTGGATGCTGGCCAACACCCAGGTCACGGATACCAATACTACCGTAGTGTGTATGGTGTCGATCAATAGCCAGAAAAGACTGGAAGCTACCCTCACTCAGAACCTACATAAGCTCCGGGGGACTAACCAGAATCTTGAGCAGTTTCTATACGGGGCCACCCACGATCTCAAAGCACCACTAGCTTCTTTATTAGGGCTGATCGACATATTCCGTCACGAGGAAGATCCCGAACAGCAAGCGCTTTATTTGCAACTGATGGAAAAAAGTATCCATCGCCTCAACGAGTTTATTCACGAGATTGTGGATTACTCTAAAAGTGCAAACCAGGGGCTACGCCGGGAGGCAATTGATTTTCGATCGCTGGTCAATGATGTTTTCGATAGTCTAGGTTACACCACCTCCGCTACCCAGATTGAAAAGATAATTGATATTCATCAGCCTCAGCCTTTTTATTCAGACGCTCACTGTCTGAAGGTAGTACTAAGTAATCTGATCAGTAACGCTTACAAATACAGTAGTGCCCACCGCCGCCCGGGCGAAATTCGGGTATCCGTATTTGTTTCGGATCAGGAAGCTACGCTACAGGTACGCGATAATGGATTGGGAATTGCTAAGGAGCACTTGAGTAAAATTTTTGAGATGTTTTACCGAGCCAGCGTGCAGCAAAACGGCTCCGGATTAGGATTGTATCTGGTGAAAGAGACCATTGATAAGATGAAAGGGAAAATTGACGTAGACTCTGCCCTAGGTGAAGGCACCAGTTTTACAGTACGAATACCATCGGTTTCTGCCCCTCCGCCCGAACAAATGTCGCTAAAGCTCTAGAAATCCGTTACAGCGAGACACCCCGTTTCCAGGGAATAAAATCATCCTGCCCCAGGCGCACTGCTTTGGGAGTGTAGGATCCGTTAGCAGTACGGATAATATAATCCAGAATCTCCTCTCCTTTGCTTTCGATAGTGTCCTCACCCGAGATGATGGTGCCAGCATTAATATCGATGATATCGCTCATCCTCCGGGCTAAGGTGCTGTTACTGGCTATTTTGAGAGTTGGAGCTACGGCATTCCCGGTGGGGGTTCCCAGGCCGGTAGTGAACAATATAATGGTAGCACCGGCCCCGGCCAACCCGGTGGTAGATTCCACATCGTTGCCAGGAGTACAGAGTAAATTTAAACCAGGTTTGGTTACTGGCTCCGGATAATCCAGCACATCCGTTACCGGGGAAGTACCGCCCTTTTTCGCTGCACCCGCCGACTTAATTGCATCGGTGATTAATCCGTCTTTAATATTTCCGGGAGACGGGTTCATATCGAAGCCGCTCCCAACGGCTTCCGCACTGCGACTGTACGCGCGCATCAGGTTGATAAACTTTTCGGCCGTAGCCCGGTCGGTACAGCGGTCGGTGAGTTCTTGCTCTACTCCGCATAATTCGGGAAACTCCGAGAGAATAACCGAGCCACCTAGTGCTACCAAAAGATCGGCTGCATGACCTACGGCTGGGTTGGCTGAGATACCTGAGAACCCATCGGAGCCACCGCACTCCAGCCCTATGGTAAGCTTACTCAAGGAAGCTGGTTTGCGTTCAATCTGATTTGCTTGGGTAAGCCCTACAAAGGTTTTTTTGATTGCCTCGGCAATAAACTCTGGCTCAGAATTGCTCTGCTGTTGTTCCAGTATGTAGAGAGGCTTATTGAAATCAGGATCGCGCTTATTAATTTCTTCTAGTAGCAGTTTGTCTTCAGCATTCTGGCAGCCCAGACTGAGTACTGTAGCGCCCGCCACATTAGCGTGGGTAATGTAGCCCGCAAATAAGGCACAGAGAGTTTGAGCATCCTGCCGGGTACCACCACAGCCGCCTTCGTGCGTCAGAAACTGGATACCGTCTACATTCGGGAAGGTGCGTTGCTGATCAGATGCTTCGGAAGACAAGAGGATGGGGGCAGTTAACAGATCACTCGGTGAATTGCCCGCCTGGTATTGTTGTACCAGTGAGCGGACGTCGAAGCGTTGACTCATTGAACGGTCGTAGCCTAATTCTTTTACTAGTGCTTCCCGCATCACCTGGAGATTTCGGTTTTCGCAGAACACCAGTGGGATTACCAGCCAATAATTCGCCACTCCTACCTTGCCGTCGGCTCGGTGATATCCAGCAAAGGTAATTTCTCTCCAGTGGTCTACCGATGGTGGTGTCCACTGGTACTGTTGCTCGCGTAAGCGGTATTCTTCCGCATCGTGATGGATATTTTGTACGGTAATGGCTTCGCCCTGCCGGATGGGGGATACCGCTTTGCCTACCCGTACGCCGTACATAATGATACTATCTCCGGGTTGGAGATCAGACTGGGCAAATTTATGCTTGGAGGAAATATGTTGTTTAATCGGAAAAGTTGTGGATTCGAGCTTGATTTCTTCGCCCTCCGCCAGATGATCCAGTGCCACAATTACGTTATCGGAAGGGTGGATACGTAGGACTCGTTGTCGCATGTAGTGTAGTATGTAGGTATAGGTTTGACTATATCACCGGATTGGCAAGTACTCCGGCGAATAAAATTACTCCTGAATGCTGTTCTCGAATGAAAAAGAGAAACGATCGATCGATACGTACAGAGGGAGTATTATTTACTACCGGCAAATTAGTCGTTACTGAGATTGCCTGAGCTCCGGTCTCATTAATTTCTATAGCAGCCTGATGCAATACGTCACCAATGTGGGGCTGAGGGTATGCTTCGGTGAAAAAGTTAGTGAAGTTGGCACTATCCTGAAAGGCAATTCCCATTCCTAACTGAGAGAGCGTATTCTTTAGTGATGCCTGGTAGTTAATCGCAAATTTCGGGATATACAGGCCTTGCTCCAGCGTATCGGCTGAATGCAAAATGGATTGCAGTTCTTCAGCATCTAAAGTACTAGCTAGACGGTAGAGGCTATCTTCGGTCTGAGGCATTACCAATGTCATACTGTACTGCCCGTTTCCGTAGGGAATATCAATATAAGATGCCTGCTTGGTTCGTTGATAACGATATACGGCTTGGTCGGCGTACATCATATCGGTAGTAATACTATTACCATTGGGCAGGTAAAAATCTGCGGGACGGGTGTACTCCTCCAAAAAGGGAACCGACCACTTACCTGTGAACTGTACTGCATTGGTTAGATATAACGAGGTGCCATTATCAATAGTGGCCAGCGAAGTGGGTAGTTCATACTGAAGTTGCTCCTCTATCCACTTCTGGATAACCGTAGACGCTCGCTTACTCCGAAAATTAATATCTGATACGTGGGCATCGTAGTAAGCTGATAGCACATCCCGATAAAAGGAACTCATCTCATTACGGTGGTCGTACCAAACAGCATTGGCTAATGCGTAATCAACCTGAGGGTCGAGCTGCTGGAGAAATGGGATTAGCTCCGAATAAGCTTTGTTTATCTCCAGCGGGGTAAGCACTTCAAAATCCAGCGCATCGTAAATCTTTTGCTGGGTAGACTCAGCCGAGCCATTGAGCATTAAGCTCATAGCCAGATTTACGCTGAGGGGCGAGATAAAAATATTCTCGGAGGATGATTGGCGGGTAGCCTGCCGGATTAGATCAAAGGCGAAGTCGTTGATAGAGCGTGTTAGCTCCTGTTCTTCGCGGGATAGCTTGCGTATACTGGTTTCTTCTTTTTGAGGGTTGACCGCCTCACCTTGGCAACTTAGCATGAGTATAGCTACGCCCAATATCAGTCCGCAGTTAATCCAATGTATGTTTATAATCTTTTTCATGAGAGATTCAGCTCATTCCGCACTATCTAACTTACAGCTTTCTAAAATACAAAAACTTTACCTACTTAGTAACCATTTTTCAAAAAGGTAAACGAACTAATGAAAGATTATTTGATGAACTGCCTCAAATTGTTCATTAGGTGACAGTTTTTGAATACCTTCCTTTTTAGTAAAATCACCTGATGTATCTGTAACATCGGCCAGCCCGTACCAGGGTTCAATACAGTAAAAATCTGCTCCTACCTTCTGCCAGATCCCCAGGTAAGGAAAACCTGCGAATTGTACGGTAATCAGTGGTTGTCCGTCTGCTTGTTGCACAATACTGACTCGTTCGGAAGCGGGATGTTTAAAGATCATGGCATCTTCTTCAAATAATTGTTGGTGCAACGGTAATATTTTTTCGTCAGTAAGTAGTCTTTTGACTTCTCCAGTGCGTAACCCATTATCGAGTAGGTGTCGGTCGAGTGTCTCAGATTCTTCAAATGCTAAATGGTATTCCTGCAACTGTTGATCTTGCTGAGCTGGGCAGTAAAACGCTGGGTGCGCCCCAATAGAGAAAGGCATTTCGACCTGATCGCGGTTGGTCACTTGATAAAACACTTCTAATTCCCTCTCCCGGAGGGTGTAGCGAATATCCAATACGAAGTTAAAGGGATACTGCTCTTGTGTAGCGGGTGAGGCAGTTAATCCGAACGTAATTTGGGTTTTGGTTTGATCTACTACCGAAAAGTCCTGATCCCGGGCAAACCCGTGCTGCTTCATGGTATAAGTATTTCCATTCAACCGATACTGGTCGTCTCTCAGCCGTCCTACAATAGGAAATAATACGGGAGCGTGACGAGCCCAAACGGTTGGGTCGGCCTGCCAGATATACTCTTGGCCACTTTTTTTGTCCTTTACACTGATAAGCTCAGCCCCCTCGGTTTTGAACCGTGCCGTTAGTTGCTCATTTTCTAGAACGTGTTGCGCCATAGCAGTTAAAAAAGTGATTTAAAGATAATAACCACAACTTCTTTTAAAGGTTCCGAGCTTAACAGTTACTATATAATTGTGATAAGATCAGTGAGAAATCACGCTGTCTATAGTCTGCTTTCATTTTTAAACTCATCGTATAGTATAAAAAATTGATCAAGCGCTTTTTCTTCGTTTCCATTACATTCTTGCAGAATGATATTGTTCCATCCAACGGTCGTCTCAGACCATCCATAATAGCGTGCTACCCAATCGTGAAAGTTTCCAAGGTCTGAACCGGTTTCTTCTGCTTCTGTAATCCCATAAATATACATAGTGTAAAAAGCTCCTTCTAGGAAAGCTCTTAATGAAGAGATTTTTTTCTCGCCTATGAACATAGGAGTTCTTCTTCTAAAGTTCTCTGTATCCAGAAGCTCATAGATTGAAGATGGAAGATTCATATGTCTATGAATATAGAAGTTAATAAAACATTCCCATCATATCTGGCTCTTCCCCGGTATCTAGCCATATCAATGAAGCAGCGAGCAGCCCAAACATATCAGCCACATCGTAGCGATCTTCTCCAGTATGGGTACGAAACATTCCGTTGGCATACAACTGGCTAACGGCCTCCTTGGCTACATCCTGAGCCAGCATGCGAAAACGATCATCAGAGAAAGTTTCGTATCCACTCAATAAAAAATGAATTATCCGACCGTAAAGATCAGCGTAACCGCCCTTTCCATCCCAAGCGGGTAAATCGTTCTTGATAGCGGTTAGCCAGCGGTAGGCGGCTGATTTGTACTGCTCTTTACCCGTGAGTTGGTAGAGCTTTAGACAGCTTTCTGCAAAGGGCATAGGGTAATCGTGGCGAGGAAATAGTGGTTCCCAAAAGGAGGTATAGTTGTCAGGACTGTAAACAGTCTTACTTTCAAAATCTGCCAGAAAATCTTCTTCAAACACCGGTTCGCCGGTGGCTACCCGTAGAATACCGTAGTAATCGCATTTATCAGCATCAAAGCCGTACTGCAGCCAAGCTGACATGGCTTCATCGGCCATCATAATCCACTGCTCTCGAGTGGTGGTATCAACAAAATTGGCCGCTTCAATCAGATTGCGAGCCCATAATCCTACTTCGGTGGTTGAATAAATCTTATCCCAGCGGTTTTCGTTAGGGCTATTTTCCAGCAGTCCGGTTTCAGGCCCCTGATTAGCGAAGCTGTAGCTGGCAATTTTCTTGGCCTGTTCCAGAAGAGTATCATCCTGGGTTTTATCGTACAGCCAAGCCAGCATATGTACCAACACCCCTCCGGCTTCCAGGAAAGCATGTCCCCTTTTGCCTTCCGCATGACGATTAAATTCCCCCGTGACCGGATCAGTCAGATGTCCGTCTATGGCCGAACGAATGGCTACTTCAGTAACTTTGGGATTGATATTCCATAGGGCTTGCCAGGAGGGAGCAACGGGTCGTATCTCGTGTAGAGTCCCAGTTTCCTCAGCAAAATCTACCCCTTCAGTTATTCCCGTGTAAGTGAATCCAACGGTTGAGTCGCGGAAAGCATCATAGAAATAGTGATTGCCCCACAGAAACCGTCCGTTCTTAGCCACACAGTTATCAAAAAAAGCTTGTATATACGCATCAGCCGCTTCGGCATAGGTATTATTTCCTGTTTTTTGAGAAAGGTAGTAGGCCACTACGATCTGAGGCATATCCCAGTATAAGCTGGCGCCCTTAGGGGCTTCCACCGGTCGGTTTTGATACAATCGTTGGGGGCGATCAGCCGGACGGGTATCATTAACTGGATACTGTCCGGTAGAAGTATTCAAACTGGCCATCCAGAAGGGGGTGGCTTTGGGGCCGTAGACATCTTTCCCGTTCTGTAAGCGCTTATTATAGTGGTTGATGACCAAATCAAGGTAAGATTGGGAGGTGTCATTGTTCTGCGAGTAGCTATTATCTGCGAAGAATACCGAGACAAGATACAGTAGAAGAAAAGCTATATGACGCATAAAAAAGTGTTATCCCCGTTAATTATCCATTCACGTAGCAAAATATAATGATTTATTGAGGGATTATCACTTTTGTTTAAGGGTAAGATGTGAATTTATGATGTCCAGTTGATTCCATTATAATTATATCTTCTTACTTCTCAAGAACAATAGTACCAACTCTCTTAAATTGCCGGGGAATTTCCGCCCAGGTAAAAGTATTATTGACGACAAGCTCAAGGGTAATCTTTGTATCAGTAATACCCAAAATATTTAGACCATCGATAGGGAACTCCTCGCCATAACTTCTAATTACACCTGTCAGGGCGTTGATTGAAATTTGACTGCCGAGAAAACTATCATCGCTAAAATAAAGCTTACTGCCCTCTATTTTCCATTTATACTCTCCCCAAAGATGTCGTTCAATAATAATTTCTTCGGTTGCAGATTGTAAGGTGTACCTACCTTCGGGCTGAAAGGTTCCATCCGAATGAAAGGTAACTGTCATA
>CAKZYJ010000437.1 GCA_937884755.1 uncultured Flammeovirgaceae bacterium | reverse complement strand
AGAACGCCTGATTGTGGTTCAGGAGGTCGCGGGTTCGAGTCCCGTCTTTCACCCCCAGTTGACCGCGCCGCGGTGGCCGTTTATGTTAGGGCATAAGCGGTTTTTTTTGTACCTTACCCTAGTAAAAATCTTCAACTACCTAACCCATCTCAATGGTTGAGTAACGATACGCTCAGCAACTTTGAGTAGAGCTTTCAATTAGCTTTGCTAAGGAATATGTTGTATAACAACTCTGATTTACTAGTATGTCATCGTCGGAATTTGCTATGTTACCCTTGCCAGAAAAGATACAGTTGCTGTATCGAGAGGGGACCTTTGTGGTAGCAATCCGGTACTACGGCTATAAAATAAATCTGTATTTACTCAAGGGATTTTACGTAGAGGTGTTTTACAATCATAAGCTCGATAAGATTGATCGGATTGATCTGCTTCCTAACTCTCACACGCGCCTCAAATTCTACTCCGATCAAATTTCCCTGCCCAACGATCTTCTGAATTAGTGTTAGAGTCGATGGATGGTATTATTGTGTTTAAGTATTTGTGTAATACTCTAACACATAAACACACTAAATGGTGACATTGCCCCAGTTCTCACCCGAGCGGATTCGGTTTAGTTGAGTGTGGGTGATATTAAACCGTTTGGCGATCATACTCAGGCGAGTCTTATTACTCTTCAATAGCCGTTTGATTACTCGCACATCGGCCTCGGTAAGTTTGTAGCCGGTAGTACGGCTTCGTAAGATAGCCGGATTGTGATTATTATGTTCATTAAGCTGCTGCTCGGTCATCCAGCGCAGGTTGTAGCGACTATTGTTTTGTTTATTGTAGTCAAGGTGCACCACGTATTTATGTTGCCCAGAGGGTTGCTCCAGAAAAGCCCCAGCTACCAGCCGATGGATATAGTGGGTCTGCGACACTTTGCGGCCTAGGCGTACCATCACCGAGAGATAGCCGTTTACGTTAGAGCCTTTCATAAGGCGGCCCTTGGTTTTGTCTACTGCGTAGCTTTTAACTCGCCCGTGGCTGGAAACTTCGTAGCGGGCGTGCGGAAGTGAGGTGTCAAAAAGGATTTCCTTCCATGCTTCGTTTCGGTACCGATCGATACTCATGATGAAAAAATTATGTTGATATTAGTAGAATCAATACTAATAAGGTCACCGTTAACCTAAAGGGTAACCTTTTGCAATAACTGTTGGTGAATGCTCAGTACCTGCGGAACTACCAACACGCTACCATCATTATCCACCGTAAAATCAGCTAAACGGCGCCTCTCCTTGTCGCTTAGCTGTTTATCCATAATGGCCTCTACCTGTTCTTTGGTACGATGTACGTCTCGTGCTAGCACCCGCTGTAAGCGGGTATTCCGGCCAGCATCCACATTGATGACATAATCTAGTTGACGATAAGAACCAGATTCATACAGTAGAGCCGCTTCTTTAAGCGTGTAGGGCTTGGTGGAGCGTTGCTTTGTCCAGTGAGCGTAATCTTCTGCTACTTTGGGGTGCACCAGTTGATTTAGCAACTTTAACTTTTTAGAATTACTAAATACCTCTCTAGCTAAAAAAATCCGATTCAAGCACCCCTTACTATCGTAAGACTCTTCGCCAAATGCTAATTTAATTTGTGTTACCAGATCAGCACTATTTTGCTGTAACCATTTGGCTCGCTGGTCAGCGTAATATACGTCAATTCCTAAAACTTCAAAAATTTTGCAAAGAAAACTCTTACCAGAACCAATACCTCCGGTAATTCCTACCAGTAGTGATTTAGGGGGCATATGTAACTGGAATACGAGAATGGCTAATACTAATATCGCTGGCAATAGCCGGAATATCTACCAAATTTACCGCTACTGTACTGTCATTTTCGTTGAGACTCTGCAAATCAGCTTCCGCTTGAAAGGGAAGCTGGCTTAAAGCAGGGGAGATTAGATCATCGGGCAGCCAAAAGGACACGGTAATAAAATCTTGAGAAAGATATACCGAAGAGTCTTCTGGAAAATTAACAGGGGTAAGGGTTGTTCGGCGTTCAACTCGAGTGTAAAGTTCGGCGGCTAGATTCACCATCACCTCATCAGGATAAACCTTTAACCGCTCATCATCAATTGGAACCGGTAAGGTAGTTTCCAATTTGCCCTCTACTTCCTCATCCTCTAATTGCACTTTGAGGGTGTCAGGTAACTGTTGAACTACAGAAACCGGTCCACCTACCTCAATTTGGGCGGGTAGAACCGATACTTCAGATACCAACCGATAGTTTTCTGCCAAACGTAGCGACTGGGTATTGAGAGCGACTATGATATTTCTGCGAACCAAGCTATCAATGTTGATACGTAGCGTATCGGTTACTACGTAGTCTAGACGAACATTATCTAACTGAGTGCTAATAGGTTCAGCTAATGACTGCCCCAGAATAAATTTAGTTTCGGTAGGGGTATCCAGGTCTATAGTTAACGGAGAGGTGTTTACCCGCAGTGATTTTTTCAGCAGATCCCAACCACCACCAGTTATCTGCACAGTAATATCTCGGGGCAATTCGCTGAGTAGATAGATAGCACTGTCAGAAGGATAACTAAAGCGAACCGGATAGCGAATACGCGTGGTATAATCTTCTTTGTTAAGAGCGCTAAAGAACCAGAAAGTAGTGGCGGCAATAATACACAGAATTACTACCTTCAGATTTCCCTGTTGGGAAGGAAGTAGTCTCCGGATGGAGCGATGTAAGTTCTGTAGATTTTTATCACGCTGGTTCAATGCTATTGCTTAACATACTGCTTACTGGCCTCCAGCGATATGGATGTTTTGTCAAATTTGATGCGGGCACCGCGGTCTACTTCCAGCGTAACGCTGTGGTCGTCAAGAGCTACTACTTTACCGTGCATGCCCCCCACAGTCACTACCATATCGCCTTTCTTAACGGCATCAATGAAAGTGCGTTGATCCTTCTGCTTCTTTTGCTGAGGCCGAATCATGAAAAAATAAAAAATGATGGCAATCCCTCCCAGTAGGATAAGATTGCCAATAAGTCCGTCCTGTCCCGAACTAGCTTGCAACAGAATAAATTGCAACATAGGTTAGTATTCGATGTAGTTATCTGCGAACTGGTCCGGCTACCTCTTCTCCTTTAGGAGTCACGTTCGTTTTGATAAACAAACGCGTAACCGAAGGATTGGTGTTAGCCGTGATGGTAATGGTCTTATTCTGCACGCCAGGGCGACTCTGACTATTAAACTTCACTTGCACCTCGCCAGTTTCGCCGGGAGCAACCGGATCGCGGGAGTAGCTAGGAGTAGTACAACCACAAGAGGCTGACGTGTTTTGGATAACTAGCGGAGCATCGCCAGTATTAGTAAACTTAAAGGTATGCTCTACTACCTCACCTTCGTCAATCGTCCCAAAATCGTAGGTAGTTTCAGCAAACTCAAATGCTGGGGCACCCGCTGCATTTACGCCAGCTGCTGTGGTGCTCTCCGGCATAGCTACTGTCTGGGCATTTTCGGAAACAACCGCCTGAGACTGATCATTACCTTCCAGGCCGTCTACCCGGTCTTCCAGGCTATCTACCCGGTTTTCTAACGCGGCATTGGAATTACAGGCGGTGAAGCTCCATAGGCCTACCAATGCAATAGCTAAACTTAAACCAACTCGTTTCATCATGTTAAGAATTATTGTAACGAAATTATTAAGATTACTGCTGACGGATTTGGCCCAGCAAACTGTCAACGTCATCCAGCAACTGACGAGCTTTTTCCTTCGCATCGTTAATTACCTTCTCACCGTCGGTCTTTGCAACACTATCCGGCAATTGTTCCTTTGAACGTACCAAGTCGCTCAACAGTTCCTCTAGCTTGAAGCGATAACGTTCTAAACGGTACGTCATGCGGTCGCGGGTATTCATACCGGTATCGGGGGCGTACAAAAAGCCGACCGCTATACCAGCCGCCATGCCCGATAACATCAGTAATAAGCTGCCTACAGTTCTACTCATGTATACTAAACATTAAAAAGTTAAATTCTTTACAAAGGTCGTATTATCTGTTTAAATCGCAAAGAAACCGATAAAATCAGCGATTATCGATTAAGCCCCGACCACTTTTTCGGATCAGGTTACGCTCCTGCAACGACTGGGCGATTACATCCAGCAAGCCGTTAATAAATTGTTTACTCTTCTGTGTACTGTATTGTTTTGATATATCAACGTATTCGTTAATGGTAACTTTTACCGGAATGCTAGAAAAATTTAGTATCTCGGCAATAGCCATCTTCAGAATAATCTGATCCATGCTGGCAATACGGTCTACCGCCCAATTTTCTGACTTCTCAGCGATAATTTGCTCGTACTCGGTATCGTGCCGAATGGTGATGGTGTAAAGCTCCTCAAAAAAGGCGCGATCGTCTTCCCAGTTAGGTGTCAGCGTTGCAATTTCAATACCCTGTTCGGGATGTTCAGCCAGTGACTTTACACTTCGGTTCACCAGGCTTTTAATCACCTTTTGGTTTTCTTCCCAACTAATATCCAGTTCTTCAAAAAAGTTGTTAACCACCTCGCTCTTCAGCAAGTGAGTGTTAAATACGTACCGGACAACGGCAATATCTTCTTCCAGCGAAGTCCCCTTAGCGTACTGATAGTTCTGAAACTCTTCGTCGGGTTTGATTGTGCTCTTGTACAATTGCCGAAGCGTACTCTGCTGCTCCTGCCACGACCAGTTTTTATCCGATGCCTCAGTCCGCAATTGCTCATTATCGCGGATAGCCTGAATCACCGGATTAAGGTAAAAGCGGGTGGAGCCAACTTCGTCGGGAATGATAGTATTGGGATTGGCCGGGCGGGATTTTTTTTGAAGATCGCGATACGATTCTTCGGCCAAGGCTACCAGCAGCAGTAGAGCCAGTTTGTAATGATCGCTCATTTGTTCTACTCGGGCTACCATCTGGTTTTTAAGGAAACTACAGTCTTTCTGGCTCTGGGCTTCGTAACGGTTTAGTGCTTCCGTGGCTACTTGTTTAGCTTTTTCAGAAGTTTTCCCAGGTCCCAGGTTGCCTGATAGGCGAGCCGTGAGTATCTCCTCTGCTAACCGACGGTCTTGGGCTAGTTGCTCCGGATCGGGTAGTTCCATGCTATTTAGGTCTGGCTCAAAAGCTTCGCGCACATAAGCGAAAGCCAGGGCGTGGTTTGCCTGCCGACACTGTTGAAACGCATAGATATGCTGCATAGCCTTAATCCGCAAAAGTCTTCGATTCAGCATAGTGTACTATCCGATTGAATTAGGTTAACAGCAGAAAAACAACAAAACTGAGGAAATGATTTACGACATCTGGGTTTTTTGCAGTAGCGAGTGTTAAAGTGCTACGGTGCCGTGGTGTTATTGTGTTCGAGTGTTTTGGTTAATTGATTAATCATTGCTTAACTATAACACCAATGACCATAATACCGAAACACAATAACACTTCAAATCAGCGTAACTGAGAAATAGCGGCAAGGCGATCTTCGGCCATTTGTATGGCTACCTGTTGGGGGCCAACCTGCTGTTTGGCTGCCTGCTGTAACACCGATTTGCATACATCGTAAATTCGTTCGGCCTTCTGCATTAAATATTCTTTAGAATAGTCGCCAAAGTACTCAGCGGCTACGGCCATAATACCTCCGGCATTCACTAAAAAATCGGGGGCGTAGACTACGCCCTTTTGCTGCAACATTGACCCGTGCTTTTTCTCATCGGCCAACTGGTTATTGGCCCCTCCGGCAATCACCTGGCAGGAGAGCCGGTTAATAGTTTTATCGTTAAGTGTAGCCCCTAAAGCGCAAGGCGAATAAATATCAGCGGGGATATCGTAGATGCCTTCCAGGCTTACCACGTGGGCTCCAAATTCCCGGGAAGCCCGCTGTAGTTTATCTTCAGAAACGTCCGAAACAAATACAGTGGCCTTCTCCTTGGTTAGATACTCGATTAGTTTGCTACCTACGCCCCCGGCACCCTGTACGGCTACCTTTTTACCTTCCAGACTATCAGTGCCAAACGCTTCATGAGCGGCCGCCTTCATACCCATATACACCCCGTAGGCAGTAATGAGCGAGGAAGCTCCCGATCCGCCCGAGTACTCTGGTAGGCCAGTTACGTACTTGGTCTCCATTCGGATGTACTCCAGATCGCGTAAAGTCATATTCACGTCACCGGCTGTCACATATTTTCCGCCCAGCTCGTTTATAAACCGGCCAAACCGCCGCAGGTAAGCCTCATTTTTCAATTTCTTAGGATCGCCAATCAGTACAGCCTTACCCCCACCCACGTTTAAACCCGAGATGGCCGACTTGTAGGTCATGCCCCGCGCCAGCCGAATGGCATCGGTTAAAGCTTCCGCATCGGAGGCGTAATTCCACATCCGTGTGCCCCCCATAGCGGGTCCTAATTCAGTAGAGTGTATAGCAACAATAGCCTTCAGACCGGTAGCTTGATCGTAGCAGTGCACAATCTGTTCGTGCTCGTAGGGAGCCATCTGATCAAACACCGAAGGAGTATGATTAGATGAGCTGGTTTCGGAAGTAACTTCAGCCAGGCTGGCAGTATCAGATCTCATAGTAATTTTTTTCGCAGAATGGCACAAAAGTAGTTTTTTTTCAAGTGGCTGGCAATTCATCTAACCGTGGTAAGAACCATTTACGTAAACAACCGTTTTAAATCAACGTGAAGGAACTCAGCTATCTTAATAAGTACCTCTATAAGTACCGGTACCGTCTTTTGCTTGGCCTGCTATTCATCATTATATCCAACATTCTGGCAATCATTCCGGCTCAGATTGTACGGCGAGCAATCAACCTGGTGCAGGAGAACATCTCGCTCTACCAAGTGTATGAGGGCCTGAACCTGCAAGAACGTATTTACGAAATTTTTGCCGGTAGCATCCTCGTATACGGCGTAGCGATATTAGCCCTGGCCTTGGGTAAAGGGTTTTTCACTTTTCTGATGCGGCAAACCGTCATTGTAGTCTCCCGCCTGATTGAGTACGATCTGAAGAACGAGGTATACGACCATTATCAGTCGCTGCCGATGAGCTTTTACCGGAAGAATAACACTGGCGACCTGATGGCACGTATCTCCGAAGATGTAAGCAAGGTACGGATGTATTTAGGCCCCGCCATTATGTACGGTCTCAATCTCTCAATACTGTTTATGATTCTGATTCCGTACATGATCTCAGTGAATGCCCGCCTTACGCTCTACACACTGATTCCGTTACCGATTTTATCGCTCAGCATCTACTATGTAAATAACGTTATCAACCGCAAATCGGAAGAGATCCAACGAAGCTTATCGGGTTTGTCTACCTACGTGCAGGAGGCTTTTTCGGGTATTCGGGTGCTGAAGGCTTTTGTGCGGGAAGAGGACTCGGTACGGCAGTTCAACGTAGAAAGCGACGATTATAAAGACAAATCAATTAGCCTCGCCAAAGTGAATGCACTGTTTATTCCCCTGATTATGGCATTGGTAGGGCTGAGTTCAGTGATTACGGTATTTATCGGCGGGATGGAGGTAATCAACGGAGCTATCTCTCCGGGGGTGATTGCCGAGTTTATCATCTACGTTAATATGCTCACCTGGCCGGTAGCTTCGCTGGGTTGGATTACTAGTATTGTTCAG
>CAKZYJ010000436.1 GCA_937884755.1 uncultured Flammeovirgaceae bacterium | reverse complement strand
AGCGACGAATGACAATGATCAATGACCAGCGAAAACATTCATAAAAACCAACCGGTGTTAACCGCAGGTAAAGCTATTGACCAGAGTTCTGCCGCCATGATTATGATCCACGGACGGGGTGCTAGCGCAGAAAACATTTTGGGGCTTAGTCAGGAATTCGCTACCCAGGATATGGCGTTCGTAGCCCCGCAAGCCGCTTACCATACTTGGTATCCATATAGTTTTTTGGCTCCGATAGAACAGAACGAACCCGGTATTTCTTCCGGGTTAGCAACTATCAAGCATTTGCTTAGAAATTTGAATGAGCGAGGTATTCCTACCGAAAGGATAGGGCTGCTTGGATTTTCGCAGGGAGCCTGCCTATCGCTGGAGTACGCCGCCCGAAATCCCCAGCGCTATGGAGGAATAATTGCTCTCAGTGGGGGAGTGATCGGCCCACTGGGTATGAATCGGCACGATGAGGGCGATATGAATCAAACTTCGGTATTTCTGGGATGCAGCGACGTAGACGCTCATATTCCGCTGGAGCGAGTACAAGAAAGTACCCAGATCTTTCAATCGCTTAATGCCGACGTTACCGAACGTATCTATCCTGGCATGGGGCATACTATCAATCAGGACGAGATTAATTATATCAATGAACTTCTTCTTAGCCTCACCGATGTATGATATAAACTTAAGATAAGCCGAGTACCTATTACATACTACTATTTTTATAAATATCGACGACAAGGGAGTCCAGTTTCTCTACAGTGATCTTCAAATAATCAAAAATGGCTTGGTTGGGAGGTTGGATGAGATTTTCTTCATCTAGAACATTCAATAACCCTAAGATAGTAACTACTGGAGCTCTAAGGAGGTGTGCATCACGGTGCCTTACCTTCATTAAAATATCTACAGCATTTTTGAGATCAGCTTCTACTGTTTTCAATCTTGTAATATCCTCAGCAACACCCGCCATTTTAGTGGGTTGCCCTTGCTCATCAGCCTCAAAAATTTTGTAAATAGTATGAAGCCACACATAATGCCCCTTTCCGTGCCGGACGCGAAATACTTGATCCACCTTATCGCCTAGTGAGGCTTGCTTCATTTTTAAAAAGTTCGCCTTTACAATTTCATAATCATCCGGATGAATAATCTCTTTGTAATAGTCATGGCTCATCTGAATAAGCTCACTCTTCGCTATACCAATAGTTTCAAGTGAGTCTTTGGTAGAAATAACTAGTATGTCTTTAACCAGATCGTATACATTGTAAGCTAAGGGTGAAATGTCTATATAAGTCTTTATTAGTCTTTGATTATTTTCCGATTCATTCATAGTGTAGATTACATGGTTACGCACCAAAAATTGATATTTATTCCGAAATCACACAGGAATGACACGAAATATGTTCATATATCCACTATGTTTAGGCTAGCTTATCGGCTATACGCAGCAGTGTGTTCCAGTTGCGGGTGGTAATCTGTTTACCGAATAGCTTCTCCAGGGCTTCCATTCCTTTAGGAGTTTTAGTCACCGACAGATCCAGTACACTACAAACCATGTTATCCTGTATCTCCAGTATTCGGAATGAGCCGTCTTCACTAGTCCAGGGCAGCGTAAGATCAGCAGTTGATGTTTCTGGTAAGAAGGTGACGTACAACCGGGTATCTTTGGTTACTTCAACATCCTGAAACGGGTCGCGTTGAATTATGGTATTGATTGCTTCGGCTTGGCGAACCAATACTGGAATGGAAAAGCCGAAATGCGATGCTAGTTGCTCGGTGACCGTTGACTCCAGTACACGCTCTTTCTCTGTTGTGGTTCGGAAAATTACATTGCCGGAGTTTAAAATAGTGATGACCTGCGTAAAGCCCAAAGCCTCCAGACGTGCGCGTAGCTCCGCCATCGGCACCTTTTTGTGCCCGCCAACATTGATGCCCCGAAGAAGAGCGACGTAAGCAATAGCTTGATCCATTTTATGAAGGAAGTCCTGGACTTACCGAATTGGAATGACGATTGCCCGATTCTGATCGGTTAGTGCTTCATCTTCCGAACCGCTTAGTTCGTTGAGTTGAATGACGATCCGGTCGCCGGGTTTAGCAAACCGGGAGAAGTTAGCCAGATCGTAGTTATTTCCCTGAATTACCTGAACTGATTTTTCTACCGGACGGCTTCCTCGGGCTAGGACTATCTCAAATTCACTAATACTTACATTCGCATCACTAGTTTCAATAGTCATTAAAGCTAGTTCGGCCGGAGAAAGACCTTTTTTTAAGCTGAGTTGCTCAACGCCGTCTACCCTCACGGTAAATGTAAGGTCATTGGCCAGTGTTAGGGCAATAAAGCCGCTCAGGCAAAGAGGCAGCACAAATAGGATAAGTTTCATGGTGAATGTATTAGAAATGATTTTCCAGATAACGCCAGTGTATAATCTTATAGTGTTTGAGGGGGATAATATTTTGTTGTCTAATCTCTTCCCCAATAGTGTCAGAAGAACAATCGGAATCATGAGAACACTGCTTTCCGGGCCAACACTGCTGTCACTCAACTAGTCGGGGCGGGTAACTTTGAACCTAACTATTTGACCGGGATATCAAGATGTGATTATTTCATAGCACATTAACACTTCGCTTGGCTTCTTTACTGAAAATCTTTTTGTCAGCGTAGAATGTACCTGCTGGTATCAGGGAAGCTAGTAATGCCCAGAAAGTAGTCTTGATCTTCCATCTCTTCAGATAAGCTACCTGAAGGACTAGTATAATGTAGACAATAAACAGGCATCCGTGAATCATCCCTACTACGTAGTTGGGTTGCGGAGTATCAAAGTAGTACTTCAGCGGCATGGTGATTCCAAACAGTAGATAGGAACACCCTTCCATAAATCCTGCGATACGCAGTCTGCCTAAGGGTGTTTTCAATAAGCTGCCGATCATATCAGTTAGGGATTTGAACCCTGATGAAGAGTCCATAATATTCTGTATCTATTTTCTGAGAACCATACCAATCAAGATTGCACTCATTCTTTTACTCGTCGTTTTGGTAGTCTCCACTGAAACTTTGAAAAAGTTGAAACGACTACTGGGTGCCAATGGTTCACTGCGCCGTGGTGACCTCTCACGGTAAATACCCTATTTTGGGTTCGTAAATGTAGGTATCAGGTGGGTAGTAGTTGGCTTGGCAGTAAAATTGCGCTGACATTCCTAGCCCACCTCTAATTTTTTTTGGATGGCACGGGACGGTGGTTAATTTTAAGTCAACCGATTAAACGCACCATACCATGCACCGACTATTTCTGTTTCTTTTCTTTAGTCCATTGCTGACTTTTTCCCAAACCATTGACGACCAACTAGCTAAACAGGCCGAAGTCCTGATGAGCAAGCAAGCACAGTCGGAAGCGGCCGAACTTCTTTGTGCGGTGGGAGGGATTCCGGCGCCTTCCGGCCAGGAGCAGAAAAGGGCCGAATACGTGGCGGCTACCATGCAAGCCATGGGATTAACAAACGTGGTAGTCACGGATATCAATAACGCCGTAGGAGTAATTCCGGGCCGACGTGATTCCGTACTGGTCTTTATTTCAACCCTGGACGATTTGGCGGGTGTAGCCGTGTTGCAGGAAAAGTCTCCTAAGCCTGTGGTGAAAGGTGATCGGGTCATAGGGCCGGGAACCAACACCTCATCCACTACGGTGGCTATGCTCAAAGCGGCCGAGCAACTGGTGAGCAATAATATTGAGCCCGATTATACCCTGGTTTTTGCGGCGGTAGCCCAGGAAGAAACCGGTTTGCAAGGCATGAAAGAAGTCTACGAATTGTATCAAAGCTGGGCGTTGGGCTTTGTGGATGTGCTAGGCGATGGGGAGCGCATCAGCTATGGGGCCATTGGTATTCACTGGTGGAAAGTAAAAGCATCGGGGGAGCCAGGGCATACCTTGCGGGGTGGGCTGCCCAACCTAAACCGGGGCATGGGCCGGGCCATTGATGAAATTTTTAAGCTACCCCAGGTGGAACAGTATGCCCAAGATTACACGCGGTTAAACGTGGGGATGGTCCACAGTGGCACGGTGTATAACCACAAACCCGATTCGGGTTACTTCACCCTGGATATACGTTCGTTGAATGCTACCGCCATCGCAGAGTTGGAAGCTGCTATTGAAAGCACCTTAGAGCAGGTAGAGACTGAAACTGAAACCACTTTTGAGATGGAACCCTTTCAGTTAACGCCCGGCGGGCAAATTCCTGGTGCCCTCAATTCGCCCTTGGTCACTACTTCCCAGGTGGTTTCCCGCTGGCTAGGGTTTGAACCCACCATGAGTAACCGAGGGTCTTCGAACATGAATGTAGCGATTGCTGGCGGCACTCCCGCTATTGGATTAGGGGGAAATCGCGGCGGGCAGCGCGGTTTTGCTGATGAGTGGGCTGACATTCCAGCCATGATGCGCACGGCTCAGCATGTTTACCTGTTGGCCGCTATGCTGGGCAGCAAAGAATCATTGGTTTTGGAGAAGTAATGCATTGGGGCAAATACCTAAAGGTTATTGGTATAATTAATTCTGGAAATTCACCAGACTGCGTATGGGCATCTTTACGAGAAGGTAGAAAAGATCGGAAAGGAAAATCCAATTGTGAGTACTTTTGAGCTACCCACTTATCAGTGGTTGCCTAGTTTACTGGCTGAATGTAGTGAACAATTACAGTATCTAAATTATCGTTTCTGTTGTATTCTACAATGAGGAATATTTCATACCCTCATTCCACCGTAGTCTGCCCGCCTGGTAGGAATGATGGCCCCGGCATTTTGAGCCAGGGCTATTTTGCACCTGTCCTGCCGTAAGCCCGACTTACACTCATTGATGTGCAAAAAAAGTGAGAAGAAATAATAGACCACGAAATGGGCACATTTTCCTTACGATTTCACGGATATTTTGGAGTGGAAAAACCAAAACCCCTCAAATCCTGTGATTTAAGAGGTTTTGGTTCTTCTCGAAGGTAAGTTCGTCGCGGCAGCCCGACATCACACCCTATTAACCCCTTAATAATCAGCAGATTACATATATTTGCAAAACTATTGGACTACGATCTGGACACATAAAATTTGCCCTTTTTTAGTACTCTTTAAAGATAGTACATTATGCTTGCTTTTTGTGAAAATACGCAAAAAATTTACGCTCAATCTGCCCGTTCTAGTCGCTTGTTATTTGGATAGGAGCCATTGAAAGAGGCTGCCAACAATTACGCTGAGATTACATACCGCCTTACTCCCCTAAACTCTTTAAAATCAGCAGGTTAAAAGAGCTGGGCAAAAGTGTATTTCACTCAGTAGCGTCATTGTGGCACTTACTTACTGATGGAAGGTTCATTGAGGTGGTAAAATGATTATTTATGGGTATGTTGTATATTAATTGCTTCATTAGTCATCAGTAATGAGTTCTATCTTCATTAGCCATAGCAGTAAAGATAATGAGAGTGCCAAAAAGCTGCGAGATTTTCTTATAGATCAGGAGTATCAAGGAATATTTTTGGACTTCCACCCGGAAAACGGCATCCCGGCTGGGCGAGACTGGGTGAAAGAGTTACACACTCAACTTCGGAAGTGCCAAGCTGTAATGCTGCTGTTAAGTAAAGATTTCGTAAAATCACAGTGGTGTTTTGCAGAAGTCAGCTTTGCCAACTCATTACCAAAACCCTTATTTCCTATCAAGTTAGATAATGTAAGTGAGGAAGAGTTGGAAACATTACAGCCACTACTTAACAATACTCAAACTGTAGATGTTGTTTCAGACGGTTGGGAAGAAGCTCTAAAGCGGTTAAAAAGAGGGCTTATAGCGAAAGGACTAGATCCTAAAAATTTGTTTGAATGGAAATCAGATCAACCACCCTATCCTGGTTTGTCATCTTTCCAAAGAGAGGATGCCGCAGTGTTTTTTGGGCGAACTGATGAGATTGAAGAAAGTATTGATTTACTCAATAGGATGCGACGGCATAACCTAGCGAAGATGGCGGTTATTTTAGGAGCATCGGGTAGTGGTAAATCTTCCTTAATGCGAGCCGGACTTTTGCCTAAACTCGAGAAAAATAATAGAAATTGGTTGGTAGTTGAGCCATTCCGCTCGTTGAACAACCCTAAGCGGGAGTTTACCAAGGCAATTGTTTCTACCTTTAAGAGATACTCTTTGTCCAAAGACTATGCTCATATTCGTAGTATTCTCACTAATGCAATTGAAGGAAAAGAACTTACTCCTCTATTTGATCTGATTGATGAGCTACGTATTACCGCAGACTCCAAAGACTCCACCTTACTAATTAGTGTTGATCAGTTTGAAGAGCTAATTGGTGCGGGAACAAGTGAAGAACAAGCAAGATTTGTTGAGTTCTTACGCCACCTAATTGAGAAAAAAGACCAAATAATCTTGCTAAGCACGCTACGATCCGATTTTCTCGGAATTTTTCAGCAACATTCAGCGCTTCAAGATTTCACTTTTGAAAGTCAGACTATAGGTCCCATCTCTATGCGGAGTATAGCTGACGTGATTGAGAAGCCAGCAGAAAAAGCTGGCCTAAAGCTGGGAGCCGGACTCGTCCAACGTATTCTTCATGATACTAAGGTTTCAACAGCATTACCTTTGTTGGCTTTCACACTTAGAGAACTATATGAGCGATTTGGCGGAGAGGGTGAACTAAAAATTCAAAACTATAAGGAGTTAGGTGGGCTTCAAAGCGCTATCATCAAAGCTGCTGACGATCTTCTAGATACTTTTGTAAAAGAAACTAAACAAGGAAAAGATGATAGTGAAAAACAACTGTTAGCTAATATAGAAAGTACTCTTAAGACCATATTTCTGTTGATGGTAAGAATTAACGAAGAAGGACAGTACGCTCGGCGCCCAGTAAGCGAAGATAAACTAGCGGGTTTAGGTATATCAACAAACAAAATGAGCTTATTAGAGCGATTTATAGAAGCGCGTTTACTAACTAAAGAAAAAAAAGAGGAAGAATTAGCCCCAATGCTAGAGGTAGCTCACGAAGCACTCTTTACCACATGGCCACGACTAAAGAAATGGCTTGACGAAAGCCACAGCTTTCTTCTTTGGCGGCGACATCTTGAGTTTAAGATAACTCTCTGGGAGCAGCATAATAAAAAAAAAGAGTATTTGCTTACTCTAGAAGAACAGCAAGAAACTAGACAACTCTTGAATGAACCGAGTTACAGTCTGAATCAAGAAGAGCTAGAATTTATTGAGCGAAGTGAACAAGAGATAGGTTTGGAGCAAATTATAATCAGTAAAGCACAGGACTTAATAGCTCACTCTAGTGAAAGGACTGTTTACAATTGGCTGAAAGCACTGATTTCATCTGGAAAGCCTACAGAGGCACTCGAAGAAACAAAATTCATAGAAAGTTTGCTTCAAAAATCTAAAGCTCTTATGCAAGTAGTCATAGCTTTTGCCAATGCAAAACAGCCTCAACTAGCTCTTCAAGCTGCACAATCCATAAAAGGTTCGCTTCGAGAGTCTGTAGCTTTTATGCATGTAGCCATAGCTTTCGCTAAAGCTGAACAGTCCCAACTAGCTTTCCAAACAGTACAAGCCATAGAGGAAGCATCAATAAAGTTCAAAGCTCTTATGCAAGTAACTGAAACTTTTATGAAAGCTGAACAGCCCCAACTAGC
>CAKZYJ010000435.1 GCA_937884755.1 uncultured Flammeovirgaceae bacterium | reverse complement strand
GGGTAAAGCGTGCCCAGACCATATTGCCCGTTTCCCGGTCATCGTATTGACCACCCACCCGGACACGAGTTTGCATATCGGCTTCCATATCCTGCATGGTGGCATCCACGCTATCCTGAAAGGCATCTAGGATACGACTATCGTTACCGAGTGCATGCAGGACGGAGACCGACTTGGGACAATGGAAGTTAATATCATAGCCGACCCGGCGGTTCGGTCGATTGCCGCCCGGTGTAATCGCCTCACCCGTTTCGGGGTGGCGGTTATCGGCCAGCGCATAGAATTGCTCAGCCTGAACCGACCCGGACAACCCCAGCATCGCAGCAGCCTTGCCGTGCCAATGAGCAGGGAGTTCCTGGTCGTTGAGGTAGTAATCCGATTTGGAGAGGCCATCCTGAAAATAGCTTTTGGCCGCCTCGGCGGAAGTGGAGACAATAATGCGGATCATATAGGTTTAGTGTAGCGCAGAATGATGATTCTGACAAGATTATATTCCTATGATAGGATTGATTATTTACGGCCTTTGGGGAGCTGCGCGTTCCAATAGATTGAGCTGTTCGACCGTCATCTGAACCCCGGTGGTATCCCGCTCCACCCTGACCAGTTCACCGGAGGAACTAAACAGACTGTCCACCCGGATGATAGAAGAAGAGCGGCCAACAATATGATGGAGATGGTGGCGGAAATCTTGGCGGGCTTTGCGTTCACCGAACTGAAATCCAGCCAAAAAAACAATACCGCCAACGGTGAGAAACAAAGCAAGAATTTTGAGTAAGCGACGATTGAACATGGGGTTTGTGGTTTGTGTTGAGTAATAAGTTTTGACCGGCAGAGACTTGGGTTAGGCAAGCGGATACCGGGGGTGAAACAGGGTGAAAGTGAAACGAAAAAGGAACAGGATGGAAACAAAACAAACGACCGTGGTTATGGTAAGTTTTGTTTTAGTGTGTACAACAGACATCTCCCCTCCGCAGTACCCTGGGAGGATTTTGGGGTTAAATGTCGGGGGTTTTGCCCTCGCTTTTTACCCGGTCTTGAATCTTGTCCAGACTCTGTTCCTGTAGCTCGCGTTCATGGCTATATTGCCGCTCATGCCTCTGCCGAGTGACTGTTTCCCGGTGCTGATAGGCAAAGCTTTCATAGCTCATTTTATCATCGAGATAGTCTCTAACCAGTTTATCAAATTCCATCTGATGGCGGGCAAACTGCTGATCGGCTTTGGGATCTGTTTGGGCTTGGTGGTAGCTGTCATGGCGTGCCTTCAACACGGCTTCGGCTACCCCTCTATCAAAAGGTTTATCGGGATGGCTGCGCTGCCAGTCCCGCTTGAGGGTGACTTCCAGTTTGAGCTTTTCACGCCCTTGAATGCCCAAAATAAGGTTCGTCGTTTGGTCATGCTTCCGGGTCGCTTCCCGGAGACGGCGTTCCAGAATGTAAGGTGCTTCGTCCTGAATTTGTGCAATAGCATTAATCTGTCGTCCATGCTTTTCATACTGTCGACCAAGTTCGCGCGCATGAGCGTCACGCATCGCCTGTCTCTGGCTGTTCAAAGCGGCAAGTGCTGGTTCCGTGTCTTTGGTAACATCAGCATGATTAGCGGCAAAGGCTTTATCCTGTTTGTTCATAAAACGGGAATTAGTCCCATAGGCTGACCCCTTACGGTCGGCCTATGGGAAGTGATATTATCAATGATTTGGTTGAGCCTCTTGCGAACCCATTCCGTTAAGTGTGGTAGCTCCATTAGGCGGCGGTGATGCATCCGGTTTGGTACCGCTTTGTTTTTGCATAGCATCGTAAAGAGCTTGGCGCATATCCTGACTTTCTGGTCGGGGAGCCATCACAAAAACACCGGAATGTTCCTCGGGTGGCGCATCGTTGACGAACACCGCTTCCATCTCTTCGTTGAGGATCAGCTTGTCAATCATGTCCAGCACCAAATGCCGCCCTTGTGCATAGCTCACGGATGAACGCCAATAGTAGAATGTCCCACAGACAATCAACACTAGCCCCAGTATTCGAGTAAAGGGAAGTATAGTGCAGACCAGCCCGACCAGGATTGCAGAGATTGGCTCATAAAAGCGTAGCAATGTTTCTTCATGCACCGGATAGCGGTCTGCCAGCCAAGACGGCAGGATTTCATAAAGGCGATACCAGTAAGAACAGCCAATACCCCCAGACTGGCTAAAGCGTTCCATGTCCAGGGTCTTGCCCTGCCGTTTAATCTCGCGCTTGTGGCGGAACGATACAAACAACGCAATGGCGGCAAAGATCAGAATGACGATCTTACTGGCATTCCCACCGCGTACATCCGAATACTGCACGCCGTAGCCCATACTGCGCCAGAGCCAGACCTGCCAGTCGGTAAACCAGACAGTAAAGAACAAGACAATTCCTATTGTGGTAAAGCAGCTTGCCAGTGAGAAGTAACGTTCACCGAACTTGCGGCGGGTGAAAATTTCCACGACCAAAGAAGGCCAGGATGAAAACATAAGAACAAACCCGTGCCAAATAGGACGTAACATATTTTGACGGGTCAACACGAGGTGAAAAGATTTTGAAGATTCCATAGGAATTTAATATTTAAGGTTAGAAAATATGAATAAATGAGAGTGGCGCTATCTGCCTTATCGAGTCTGGTCAAAGATGGTCTTCAGGACATTAGACCCACTGGCCATAAACAGACGGCTGGTTTGCACTGCATAAGCTTCCACCTGATAAAGGTTCTTCGGCCCACCGTTTCGCAGATGGTGAAAATCTTCCGGGCGCACCGCATGGTCAAAGACCTGGTTTTCACCACGAGAGAAATTAACCTCTTTGCCGACGCTGCTACCCTTGTTCTTACGCCAGTAGATTTTTTGACCGATCAGCTCGGCGGCATACGTATTCGTGATGGGATCGTCATTGGCTAGAAAGAACTTGGTATTCAGGTTAGCCAACAGAGCTTTGGCCTTGTTTTCGCCAACTTGCTGCCCCCCGAACGCCTCGTAGATGTTTGGCAAATTTTGACTTAAGAAAACAGAAGCCACTGCGCTGCTACGAGCGGTAGCCAGAAATTCTCTATCATAGTCATAAGCCACGGTTTGGAATTCATCACACCATAAAAACGCTGGTAAGCGCACGGTGCCATTCTTATCGGCCTGTTCGGCGGTGCGTTGGAACATCAGCTTCATCAGCTTCTGTGCCATTACCCCTACCTTATGATAGGTGCGGACAGGCAAATTCACCACGATGATCTTCCCTTCAAAGCATACCTCAGGCGTAATCGTCGTGTCGGTACAAAATAATTTTCGATTTGGTCTACGAATAAACTCAGTGAAGAAGCTGGTAAACATGGAAACCACGATGCCTCTGGTTTTCTCATGCAGATTACAGTATTCATAAAACCAGTAGTTTTCTAAGTTCCGGTAGTCTTCAATCTCGTCCTCCGTCAATTCGCCATTGTCAATGCGCTTGCGAATCCGCAACAGGGCTTGATAACATGCCGAATCGTTACGCCAATCCTCTGATTGGAGCCTTTCATCAGAGGGTGGTGCGGAAATGACAATATCGTAGATCGCCTGAGAGGTAAGCTTATCCCCGGTGAGCAAAAGGGTCTCAATCGGAGCCAACATAATCTTGGTTTGCTCACCCTGCCAGAACGCATCGCCTTGACCAGTGCCGTGACCGCCAGTCTTGGCAACCTGATAGATGACATCCGCCACATTCATGGCCAATCCTGTTCCTGGTCCGATTTGAGTACGGCCAATAAAGTCCAAATAGTTAAAGCGGTATTCCGATCCCGGTTCCATAATGATGAGGTCGTCCAACCGTCCGGTGCGGGCGCAGTAGTTGCGCCATAAATCCACCTCGTCCGGCTTTGCGGTCAGCACCAGTCCGCCTAAGCCGAAACGCAGGAATTGACGTGCCAGGGTTGACCCCGGCCCTGTGGTTTTGCCCGAACCAGTGGTCCCCATAATCAGTGTCCCTTCAAAGGAATCCTTGAGCGACCAATGATCTTGAGGTGAAAATGACAGCACCGGTTCATGTAAGGGGTTTGACTGTTGGGCATACCTCTTCCGTTTTGAGTATTTGTTTTTTCTCATAGCTTTGTGATTTGTGTGAAAGAAAAAGGGATAAAAAGGCGGTGTATGCACCACACCGCCTAAGAGTTCGGGAAACCGCCGGTGGTTACTTCCCGGACAACCACCGGCCAACGAAGAGCAGGATCAAACAGCCGGTTTCAGTACCGACTTTAAGTGGTTAGCGAATTTTGTTGAGAGCCTGGGTACGGGTACCGACTTTTTTGCCATTAACTACGTACCCGCCGTCGGTTTTTTTAACCGACTGTCCGTCACGAGTTGTGCCAGAATTACCACTTGATTGTCGAAGATGCTTCTTGAACGATGAATCAAATGCCATGATTGTTAAAATTTAAAGGTGATAAAATTGATTGATGAAGGTGTGCCGCGCTCATACGAGAAGCGTTCAGGCAGACCGATAACCGGCAGACGCGCTACCAAATCGTATTTGGGTACCCCTGAAAAATACGAGGGTTATAAAGGTTGGAAATAAAACTTACCTCACAAATCTTTTGCAAATTTATAGTCTACTGAGGTTTTGTGTTTTGAGAGTATTTCTTAGTTTCGCCATTTCTAAGAAATTCCTAGAACTGTAACTTATTGTTTATGAGAGACTTTGATCTGGACACCGAATACGGTCTATGCCCCGAGCTATTTATTGAAGTTTATTTTACCATCAAAGACACGTTTTGCGACAAGGTAAACGTGGATGCTGATATCTGGCCAACAGAACATGCGTTTTGGAAACGGCACTGGAAACAGCTTCGTGAAAGCATCAAAGAGATAGACCTATTACCGAAAGACCACAACTATCTCAACAAACTGTATAAAACAGCCCAAGGCGGTGGTGCCGTGACGTTCGATATGGTTATCCTAAATATTCTGGCTAAGTATTGCGATCATAAGAACTTATCTTATCTCATCCAGAGCGATGATATTACTGATGATGCTAAAATCTCGCAAACAGAGTACAACCTAATCCGCGATATTGTTGAGCTTTCTCCCGACTCGAGTACGGAAGAAACACTGTATCATTATGTCGATACTCAGTGGTGGCTCTATTTATATGGGTATAATAGTACTGCCAAGCATCCTATCGTTCGGCTTAAGTTTTTCATCGGGAATCGGGTCTCTGATTTTATCTACGTTCGCGTTGAGAACACAGAAGAGAAAGACCACCCCGACTACATCGGTTATATTGATATTCGCTATAGTACAAAGCATTTCATTGTCTGCAATCTGCGAACCCTCACGAACAACCGTTTCTTGCACATAAAATTTAACATAGAGACAGAAAGAGCAGCAGAGATTTGTCTCGGCCACTACTCGAATTATGATGACAATAACCTGATCAGCGGCACCCTAATTATGCAACAAGCTGATGAACGGTTCAGGGAACAGGAACCCAGTACCTATAACGAAACCAATATAAAGGACGCTGATATCCCACAGGTCATTCAAGACTACTTTCGTGAAAAAGCAATCAATTATACTAAAACCCCTCGCAATATCTTTAGCTTGGACAGACTCGCTAATTGGAAAGATAGCTACGATCAGAGGACCTGACTAATTGTGGTTTAGCCAACTTTGAAAATAAAACCATCTCACTGGTGAACCATCTTACATTAACATCGATTATTTGATAGATTAGTGTCGAGTTTGACAAGGTATATCGACCTAACTATGGAAAAACTATCATTTTCAGGACATGAATCCTTTGTTTGCCGCCAATTTTGGCTGAAAAAAGGAGTGGATTTTGTCCATACCAAGAAGAAATTTAGCCACGCCACTGCCGTTATTGATCTCGGAGTTGGTAAAAACATGGTCTCATCTATCCGCTTCTGGCTAAAGGCCTTTGACCTCGTGGATGAGAACGATGAACCACAAGACATCGCAGAATACCTGTTTGGTGAGAATGGTTGTGATCCTTACTTAGAGGATTATGGAACTGCTTGGCTTCTTCATTACTATCTTATCAAAAATGGTAGAGCTTCAATCTACAATCTAGTATTCAATAAGTTCCGAAAGGAAAGAATAGAGTTCACAAAAGAACAGCTTCATAGCTTTTTGAAAAGGGAGTGCTTAGAGCGGGGATCAAAAAGCTACAACAAAAATACCATTACATCTGATATCAATGTGTTTTTGCGTAGCTACAACAAACCGCAACAGGGTGATAAAATTGAGATTGAGGATGATTTTACCGGTGTGCTGATCGATCTCAATCTTGTGCAGAGGTCAAAACAGAGGAACAATGAAAATAAGCTTATTGATCTGTACAGAATTGAAAGCTCACAACGAAGCGATTTACCCTATCAGATAGTTTTCTTCTCAATCCTAGATAAGATTGGGAGTGAGACATCAGTTTCTATGCGAGAACTTCTAGTTAGTGAGAATTCACCGGGGCTTATATTCGCTATGAACTCTGAGGGGCTTTACAACAAGCTTCTAGAGATTGAACAGAATTATCCAGAAGTTACATATTCAGAAACTGCCGGAAACCAGGTTCTACAACTAAAGTCTAAAATTGATAAATGGAACATCTTGAATGAATACTATGGACTATAAATACGCCCCTTCGGTAAACATCATTCGGGATGTCGATAGTGACCTAAACTATATTCCAACGCCTAACGCGAAGCAGGCTTTCCGTCAAATCGTTGATAACTATCATGCTGGCATAAGGTGCTTCAACATTGTTGGAGCCTACGGAACTGGTAAATCTTCTTTTCTCTGGGCACTTGATCGTACACTCAACAACAAAACATCATACTTCAAGCTGGCTGATGGGCAATTTGATGGCGTGAATGGCTTCGAAAAACTCTCTGTCGTCGGCTCTTACTCATCAGTCGTCTCCTTATTTGCCCAAGAGCTTAATATTAGAAAAAGCGATTACAATGACAGTGATATTATCAATAAGCTTAATAAGCGCTATGAGACGGCTAAAGCCGGTGGCAAGGGACTGCTTATTTCCATAGATGAGTTTGGAAAGTTTTTAGAGTATGCTGCTCAAAACAACCCTGAATACGAGCTTTACTTTGTGCAGCAACTTTGTGAATACGTTAATGATCCCACTAAGAATATCCTTCTCGTAACGACTCTTCACCAAGATTTTAGTTCATATTCCCGTGGGCTATCAAAAAATCAGCGATCAGAGTGGGACAAGATCAAAGGCCGATTAAAAGAAGTTACGTTTAACGAACCTGTAGAGCAACTTTTGTACCTAGCTTCTGAGCGCTTAGCTTCTTTTGATTTTGGAAAAGAAAGCAAAAGCTTTCATTCCTTGTTTGAAGCGATTATCCAGGCAAAGGTATTTCCACTTAAGGACTACTGTACAGAAGACATTGCAGAGAAGCTTTTACCTTTAGATATCCTAGCGGCTTCAATTCTAACCTTGTCATTGCAAAGATATGGGCAAAATGAACGATCACTGTTTTCGTTCATTGAGTCTCACGACCACTTAGGCCTTTATAATTACGAGGAAAAAGAGCACCCCTATTTCAATTTAAGCTGCGTATACGATTATCTCAGCTATAATTACTACTCTTTCATAACGTCAAAATATAACCCTCATTTTACCCAGTGGTCAGCCATCAAATCCGCCACTGAACGTGCTGAAGCACTGCTTGATATTGGATACAATGAAGCCGCTAAGATTATTAAGACTGTTGGCCTACTGAACATCTTTTCTCAAGCAGGTGCCCGAATTGACAAAGAGTTCTTGGAACAGTATGGCAGACTGGCTTTAGGTATCAAAAACCCGGAAAACATTCTAGTTTCCTTAGAGAATGCCAAGATTATCCGCTACGTGAAGCACAACTCTAGGTATGTTTTATTTGAAGGAACCGATTTAGACATAGAACTGGCCATTGATGAAGCTGGCAACCTTATTGAGCATGTTTCAGATGTTACGCGAGCTTTAAATAAATACTTTGAGTTTCCCTACATTCCCGCCAAAGCTGCTTACTATGAAATTGGTACCCCCCGATACTTTGAGTTCAAGATTAGTGAAAGTCCTGTAACCATTACACCTACAGACGAGATTGATGGTTTTATCAACTTGGTGTTTTCTGAGAAGCTTCAAGAAAAACAAATCCAGAAAATATCTACGCAAAATGAAGAGGCGATCCTATACGGATGGTATCGAAATACATCCGAGATTAAAAACCTACTCAGAGAGCTAGAAAAGGTAGAGAAGGTTAAGGCGAACAACCTTGATGACAAAGTTGCAGTAAGAGAACTTAATGCCATCCTGGATCATCAGCGGGCTCTACTTAACCATTATGTGTTAGGAAGTATTTACTCTGAGAACTCATCGGTGATTTGGTACTTCCGTGGGGAAAAACAAGACGTATCAAGTCAAAAATCATTTAACAGAATCTTGTCCTTAATTTGTAAGACAGTTTATTCAAACGCACCCACTTACAAAAACGAACTTGTGAATAAAACCAAACTTTCACCAGCCATCTCTACGGCACGTAAAAGTTTGATCAACGCATTATGTGACAAGTGGAATGTTGAAAGCTTAGGCTTTACCGAAGCGAAATTTCCACCAGAAAAGACTATCTATCTTTCTCTGTTAAAAGAAACTGGTATCCACAATAGCGTGAATAAGTCTTGGTCTTTACAAAAGCCAACTGATGAAAGCTTCCTTGCATTATGGGGCATTTGCGAAGATTTCCTATCCAAATCACGAACTCAGAAGCGAATTTTACAGGAGCTTGTGGATACGCTATCTGCCCGTCCCTTCAAGCTCAAGAAAGGTTTCCTGGATTTTTGGCTTCCAATATTCCTTTTTATCAAAAGGGATGACTTTGCGCTATTTAGTGAGACCGGCTACATTCCCAATCTTTCAAGTGAGGACTTAGAACTGATCGTGAAGAAACCGAAGGCCTTTGAGGTAAAGGCTTTTGATATTGACGGCGTTCGACTCGACCTTTTCAATCAATACAGGCATTTGGTTCAACAGACATCTGAAGAAAAGCTATCGAACAAAAGCTTCATAGAAACCATAAAGCCTTTCTTGGTTTTCTATAAGAGTCTGCCGGAATATGCAAAAAGAACTGGGCGTATTAGTGACGAGGCTGTTTCGCTCAGACATGCTATCGCTCAATCCAAAGACCCCGAACGCGCATTTTTCGAGGAGTTTCCACATGCTTTGGGCTATACCATTCATCAGCTTCAAAGTGATCAGACTTCCTTAGAAACTTACGTATCCAAGTTGCAGGAAAGTATTAAGGAAATAAGAACGAGCTATACCGGATTGATAGACCGCTTTGAACACTTTCTAACTGAAGAAATCATTGGTGGGTCCTTATCTTTCGAGGATTATAAGACTCGACTTCAGAAACGCTTTAAGAAGTTAAAAATTCATGTCCTCTTACCAAAGCAGAAAACTTTTTACCAGCGTATCTTCTCACCCCTTGATGACCGAATGTCGTGGCTGAACTCAATGGCTCAGGCAACAATCGGAAAGCCACTCGAGAACTTCACTGACGCTGATGAGGTCATCCTTTATGAGAAGTTTGCCGGTATGGTTCACGAGCTGGATAACCTCTGTGAAATCTCTGAAGATGATATTGATGTCACAAAGGAAGATGTTTTGAAGTTCGAAATCACTTCTTTTGTAGAGGGCATTCAGAAGAATCTGATCAGAATTCCTAAGTCTAAGGATGGTGAACTTGCAGAGCTCTCATCTAAGATAAAGGCTAAATTAAGTAGCGATAAGCGTTTGAATATTGCTATATTGACGAAACTTTTAAAGGATCAACTACAAGATGACCAATAAAGTCCGTCATGTTCTCGGTATCTCAGGTGGCAAAGATAGTGCTGCTCTCGCCATCTACTTACACAACCTCTACCCTGAGCTGGACATTGAGTACTACTTTAGCGACACTGGTAAAGAGCTGGAAGAAACCTACCAGCTTATCAAGAACCTTGAAATCTATCTCGGTAAAAAGATAACCAGGATAGAAGCGGCCGATCAGAGCCATGAGTCGCCCTTCGATCATTTTCATAAGCTGTATGGCGGATTTCTACCATCCTCCCAAGCCCGATGGTGTACAAAGAAGTTAAAGCTGGAGCCATTTGAAAAGTTTGTGGGTGATGATCCCGTTGTATCCTATGTTGGTATTCGCGGAGATGAAGATAGAGAAGGTTACATATCCAAAAAACCAAATATCCAATCCATCTTCCCCTTTCGTAAAAACATTTGGAGCGAAGATGTCATCTCAAAGGTTCTAGATAACCAATCCATGGACTTGATCGCTAGTTTCTACGGAGGGGAAGCTGGTAACGAGGACATCAATGAAGTTATAACTGTAGTGCAAACGCCGATTAGCCCGAAATTCTCAAGAGGTGATAAGCTCAACAATTTACTTAATCATGGAGTGAAGAAGTTTAATAGGGTTGTATCTCGGTTCTTGCAGCAAACAGACTATCCTCTGGCTTCAGTTAATGAGTTTCCTCTGCTGGGTAATGATGAAGTCCTGATTAGAGAAGATATCTTTAGAATCTTGAGAGAAAGCGGCGTAGGTGTTCCTCAGTATTACGAAAAAATATCTTACGAAGTGAATGGTAAAAGAGGGGAATATGCCCGAAGCCGGTCAGGTTGTTTTTTCTGCTTTTTCCAGCAAAAAATTGAATGGGTTTGGCTATACGAGCAACACCCAGAGCGTTTTAAAAAAGCAATGGAGTATGAAAAAGCGGGCTATACCTGGATGCAAGAAGAAAGCCTAGAAGAGCTTATCCAACCTGAGCGCATACAGCAAATCAAAGAAGATCACTTAAAAAAAATGGAAAAGTTAGCCAGCCAAAACTCACCTTACCTTCTAGACATTTTGGACGAGGCTGAGGGCACCGGTTGCGCATCATGTTTTATATAAGTAAGGAATAATAAATGGAAGTCAATGTAGAGAACTGGCCTGTCAGTAAACTTTGGAAATTAAAGGATCGAATTAATGAACAACCTGAATATCAAAGAGGAGAAGTATGGACAGATAAAAAGAAAAGCCTACTGATTGATTCTATGCTGAGAGGAATTGATATTCCCAAAATTTATCTAAGAAAGCTAGATAAAGGAGATTATGAAGTAGCAGATGGACAACAAAGAATAACCTCAATATTGAAATTCAAAAGCAATGATCTCAAATTGCCCACTCACGTTGACAAAGGATTAGATTTATCAAAAGTACAAGGTAAAGAGGTGGGAGGATATAAATATGAAAAGTTGCCTCAGGAATTAAGAAAAGCATTTGATAACTACAAACTTACTGTCGCGATTGTAAACAATGCAAAGGGCGATGAAATTAGGATTTTGTTTGGTCGTCTACAAGAGGGGGTTAATCTCAATCCACCTGAAAAAAGAAATGCGATAATAAGCTATGTAGGTAGGCATATTGACAATTTTGCGCTTAATCACGATTTTTTCTTGAAATCAAAAATTACTACCAAGAGATACAAAAGGCAAGATTATCTTGCTCATGTAATTACTTTGGTAGCTTATCAAAACAAACAAGACTTAAAGGCTGATCTTATTCTAAAGCTGTATCTTGATAAGTCTTTTGTTATTAGTGAAGCTGAAATGAAAAAAATTTCTGTCATCTTAGATTTTATGCATGAAACAGATATTGCCTCATCATTTCGCATGTATAAAAAATTTCACTTCATAGATATGTTTTGGTTCTTATACTTAAACTATTCTAAAATAGATCAATTAAATCCCAGCCAAATAGCTAAAATATTTGATCAATTTGAGGAGAGAAGACTAGATGTGGCTGACCCTAAAGACCTCATAGATAGCGATGACGCTACTGAAGAAGATCAAGACCTATATGATTACTACATGGCTTTCAAATATAATGGCTCGTCTACTGAAAGTATTGAAACTAGATGTAGAGTTTATGAAAACTTATTTCTAACAAATCAGAGGACGTAAATTATATGTCTATTGAAGATAAAATACCGCCTAGCTTAATTGAAAATTTTCAAAAAGATCGTGCTGCTTATTTTGTAGGTGCTGGTTTATCTGTTGGCGCTGGATTGCCATCATGGAATAGTTTGATGGATGAGCTAATCGAATTAGCAGACCAGCAACCATTTATACCTAAAGATAAAATAGAAGAATACAGAAATCTATCTGGTGATAATAACAACTTCCTATTTTTAGCGGAAGACTTAAAAACTGAGCTGGGTAAAGAACGTTTCTCAAGTTTTATGGAGGAAAAATTCCAAGACTCAACAATCTTGCCAACTAAAAATCATGAATTAATTGTTCAAGCTAACTGTAGCATCATATTGACTATAAATTATGATGCTTTACTTGAACGTGCATATAATAATATTTATAGAGACTGGCCTAACTCCTTTATTTATTCTGAGAGTAAGTATGCAGCAAATAATTTCTGGAAAGGGAAATTTTTTATACTCAAAGCCCATGGAGATGCCAAAAGAGATGTAGATTCCATTATTTTATCTCAAAGAGATTATAGAAAAGTACTTTATCGCGAGCCTGGCTATAGAAGTTTACTTCAAGCAGTATTCTCACAAAAATCAATAGTTTTTGTAGGTGTTTCTATGACCGATCCAGAATTTAATCAACTTTTAGACTATTTGCATGATTCCTATCATGGTGGCGGTCCTACCCACTACTTACTTATTGATGAAAACAATTGTGGTCAGGTTAAAGCAAAAAGATATCTTGAGGAATTCAAAATAGAAGCAATTCCGTATAATAATGACAATAAAGATTATAAAGAGGTTACAGAATTTTTAGAGCTAGTTTTAAGAGAAGCACCTAGAAGATAATACAATCAATCGCTAAGCCCTTCTAATATCTCTTCCATACCACCGAAATTCAATATAAAGGAAGAATAGTAGTGGTCAAATATATCCTTTAGATAAGTTCCTAAATCAATTGGATCAGGCTCATTTCTACCTTCTTGCGTTCTAGAGATTTGATAGCCTCTATTTTTAGTTATAGTGTATAAAAATAGCGTATGAAAGTAGACCGAGGATATATATTTTCGCTCGGCAGCCAAGATTTGTTCTTCATTTGGATTCTTGGTCTTTGATAAGAACGAGCGGAAGACATTACTATCCATATTGATGTAAATCTTTTCCAGATTGTCTCCTTCAGCGAGTGGGAACATGACTGTATAGAAATCCATTTCTTCACCGGTGCTATTCGAAAAGTCACCCCAAGTCCGGCTCTTATCGTCTTTTTCTTCCTCATACAGCAGCACAAACTCAGGCAGCCCTAAAGGTTCATTTTCAGTTTCCGGCTTATTGGACTTCTCTTTAGGTCTTTCCGGTTCAGTGATCTTTGCCCAGAATAATTCGTCAAATTCTCTCCCTGCCCCGGTCAATGTGACCTTCATCTGAATTTCATCTCCAACCTTGACTTGCGTTTTAGGCTGAATACTCATTCGTATCTTGCCATCTTTTGGACTTGAGTTTTGGACGTTACACACATCTTGCACATCGTCTGGCTCACCAGGTTCCGTTCCCCCGACAGTGTTATTTGACTTATAACTTACTAAGGCAACCTTCAGCTCACCTGGTTCTTCAATTCTATCAAAATAGTGGTTTTCAACATCGGTATCAAAGAAGATATCCTTGTCATCGCCTCGCGGGATGTTAATAGCCTTTATTCCGTCTTTTTCGGGGATTTTGAGCTGAAAGCGCGTAGGGAACCGTTCTGGGTTAAAGGTGTCTTTGTTCGGCTTATGGCCATTCTTCTTCTGCGGCTTTTTCTTTTCCTTCTTCTTATCCGTCAGTTCAAGTTTGAAGGTCTGATCAAGCAACTTCATCAAATCACTATCAAGGGGGAGTGATTTCGTAAAAGAACGGAGGAGTTCTTTTGTAGAGGAGTCCTCAACCGTAATCCCTTGCTTCCTATTTTTATTGATTTCGGCTAAGCGGCTGTTCTTCGAGGATAGCTTACGAGCTAAGAACTCTCTCAATTTCCCTGTTTCCTCACCCTTTTTTAGTCTATCCCGTGAAGCCATAAACAGCTCTTTGCGAAAGTCTATGTCCATATGCGTACATTCTACATGGATTAGAAGATGATGCTTGAGCAAATTCATCTTCAATGCACGGGTAATGAACTCGGAGGTGTAGTGACCGTGAACCTGGCCATTAACCGAGAAGAGAACAGCCATGTTATTTTTAAAAAACTCATTGCCGATAGTTCTCTTGGTCTCTTTTACAGATTTATCATCTACTCTGTTCTTAAAAACATAACAGGTAACCTTTGCGTAGCCATGCTTGCCAAAAAGCTCATCTTTGAACTCTTCCGAAAAGTAATCTTCTATGTACTTATTATCATCCTGCTCTAACCTCCTCATAAGCCCATAAAGGGGTCTTTCTAGGTTTCTGTCATCAGGATAACGTTCTTTCTTATCTACAGTCAGAACGGGCAAAGCAGGTTTGAAAAGGTATTCGTTAATACTCTGGTTTAGGTCGCGGGAAATTACGGAGCGACTACCAGATGGTAGCTCATATGAATACAACTTGATAATTGTACCTGTCTCAAATAGGCGGTTATGTATACCTAAGTCTATTTTATCGATTGGGAATGAAGGGATTTTGCCATCTATCTTTAAAAATTCGTACCACGTATTCTTCTTTGTAATCTTTTCTTCATCCGAGAGAGGATGTTCTCTGATTAGCGTAAAGCCTAGTTCACCAGATTTGTCATACCGCCTAGATGCTACAAGCTGATAACTTTTCTTCCCACAAAAGACAATGGCACCACTTCCGCCCATATTGTATTTACCCTGGACAAAGTGTATTTCATTTTTGTTGCCTCGTAACAGTGAAAGAAACGTTTTTTCAAAGTCCTGAGGATGTTGTCCTTCACCATCATCGTATATGACTAACGATGGGCTGAGTTTAGGGCCATCGGCGATAATTTGGAGGTTTTCTGATTGGTCTCGGCGAAACTTTGGCAAATCCCAATCCCTGGAATTAGGGAAAAAGCGATCTACTGCTTCTTCCATTGAGCGAGGTGCTTCTGGAGATTTTGGGTCAATGCCAGCTTCATGGCATTTCTTTGTAAGAATAGCATCAATGGAGTTAGTTATCTTTTCAATCAGAGCAGCTATAGGACTAGATTGTTGGTTTTCAATAACACCGTAGTTA
This sequence comes from uncultured Flammeovirgaceae bacterium, assembly GCA_937884755.1. Lineage (GTDB taxonomy): Bacteria > Bacteroidota > Bacteroidia > Cytophagales > Cyclobacteriaceae > Tunicatimonas. Next base: position 822 of record CAKZYJ010000435.1, on the reverse strand, counting down.
CTGGGTATATCACCCAATGGCTTCCAATTCTGATGAGCAAATATCGCCGGATATTTGGCGATTACTTTATCAACTTCATTTTCATCTTTCGAGAAATACAACGCTTCAAATAATTCCTTCATCGATAAAGTATTAGACATGATTTTTCCTATTACTAGACTGATTGTAATATGTGTATGGACTTCAATAGTTCTTCTATTGCCTGATTAATTTCTTCACTCGTATTAAACCGGCCCAGACTAAAACGAATACTCGAGAATGCTTCTTCATCGTTAAGCCCCATCGCTTTTAGCACGTGAGAAGGTTCTATAACGCTTGAGGAACAAGCCGACCCATTAGAAAAAGCAATATTTTTCGTTTTACCTATTAGAATATCTGCTTCAACATCAGGAAACAGTATGTTTGTCACGTTATATGCCCTATGATAGGTAGTACCGTTCACTTTAGCGCCGGGAATGGACAGTAAATTGCTTTCAAGATAATCTCTAAGCTTACCAATCCTCTTTCTATCTTCGTCCATTTCTTCAAAGGCGATTTGGCCAGCTCTACCTAATCCAATAATACCTGGCACATTAAGTGTACCACTTCTTATGCTATGTTCATGACCACCACCATGCAGGATAGGCGTCAATTTTACCGCTTGATTACGAATGTAAAGGCACCCTACCCCTTTAGGGCCATAAAACTTATGACCAGAAAAGCACAGAATATCTATACCTAATTCATCAACATCCACCGGAATCCTACCAACAGCTTGAGTAGCATCACATACCAAGACCGAATTTCGGCGATGAACAAGCTCTGAAATCTGTTGAATTGGTT
>CAKZYJ010000434.1 GCA_937884755.1 uncultured Flammeovirgaceae bacterium | reverse complement strand
GAACTGGTCGTAGCTGCGCGTATCTTGAATGTAGGCCAGAATTAGTAGAGCGGCCATGAGCCCAATAGCCAGTCCCCCCACATTGATAAGAGAGTAAGCTTTCTGCTGTTTAGCGTTTCTGAAGGTTACTATAAAATAGTTTCTTAGCATAGTATTCTAATGATGAATGATTGATGACTAATGAAAGTCATTAATCAGTTAATCAATAATTTCTATCATATTGATTATAAAGTTGTTATCGGCAGTATTCTGAGAGTAGGCGATTTTAATAGAGTGAAAACTGAGAGTGCCTCCTGCTTTAAACTCTTCACTGGTGCCGTTTGGTAGTGCTATTTTTCCTGTAGCTTGAGCTATTCTCTTTTTTCCGAGGATTCCCAAAAATGATCGGCGGATTTTGAGAGATTCAAAAGTTAGCTCTACTTCTTCTTCAGCCAAGAATCGGCAGGTATGAATTAAATCTTCTCGGGAAGTATTTTCATTCAGTAGTATTTCAGTGGTAATAATTTCTTCACTAACTGTATTAACTTCTGATGTTCGGGTGATTGGCGTAGGGCTTTTACTTATATCATTTGCCGATACAAATTGGCTCGTTGTCAGTCCGATAAGTACGACCAACGTGAGTAAAATACTAGTGTTGTCAGACATAATCTGTATACTTGGTTATCAACAGATATTATTTTGCAAGGCTTGCTCCAAAAATCAGTAAAAATTTAAGTAATTGATTATCAGATTATTGAAAATAATAAAATATGATTTTATCGTACCTGATGTTCGGTTTTGATACAGATTAATGTTTGATTTTGATACACCATGCGCCCCGCCCGATTACTCATTTCGTAAACTATTTACTGGGTTGGCCAGGGCCGCGCGGACGGTCTGGAATCCGGTGGTTAGCAGTACAGCGATTAGTATCAGTGTACCGGTTAGTAAGAAAATGCTAGCACCGAACTTCATTTTTTGTTGAAAACTCTGAAGCCAAAGTTGCATTAGGTACCAGGCTACGGGAGTGGCTATTGCAATTGATAGTAGAATTACCTGAGTAAAAGATTTGGAAAGAAGTAGCACAATTTGAGTTACGGAAGCACCCAGTGTTTTACGGATACCAGTCTCTTTAGTGCGAGTTTTGGTAGTATAGGTAACTAAGCCAAACAATCCTAAACTGGCAATGAGGATGGCTACAGTGGCAAAGACCGTAAAAATTCTTCCCAGACGAATATCCTGACGGTACAAATTGTCGTACGTATCATCTAAAAAACGGTAATCGAACACCAAATCCGGATTGATCGCTTTCCATTCATTCCGGATACGTTGGATCGTTCCGGTAATATCTGAAGGCGAGATTTTAACTAAGACATTACTCAATCGGTCGTTGCTGAGACGGATAATGGTAGGAACTTCTTCCCGTTTGAGAGATCGGTACTGAAAATTGTCAATAACTCCGATGATCGTTTTATCCTCCATGTCCAAATCATCATTAAAAGATTTTACGGAGGTACCCACTGGGTTCTCTATCCCAAACGCTTCTACGGCAGCCTGATTGACTATTACTGCCCGATTGAAGTCATCAGCAGAGCTTTTCCGAAATATTCGCCCCTCAGTAACTTCCACTTCCAGCAGATCAAAGAAATCCTCATCTACGTTGAACCCATAGATGGTAATGCCCTCGGAATCAGATTCAGTTGTATCTACCTTGGTAAACCAGATGTCGTTGATGCCGGGCATTGGGGCGCTGGTTACCCCGAGTACAGTAGGCAACTGTAGTAGCTGACTTTTAAGCTGACGGTGACTTTTGAATTTCCCAATTGGGTTTTGAATGACCAATATGTTATCTCGCTGAAATCCTAAATTGGTATCTCGCAGTAAGTTAAGCTGTTGCCAAATGATGAGCGTACTGACGATTAGTACGGAAGAAATACCAAACTGGAAAACGGTTAACCCCTTTCGGAAGGAGAACCCTAAACCTCGAGTGGAGGGTAATAAACGTCCCTTTAGCGTGCGCGCGGGACGGTAGGACGATAAAACGAAGGCGGGGTAGAATCCGGTAAATAACGTTAAGGTCGGTACTAGAAAAGCAATAAAGGATATAACAAAGGGATCGGAAAAGTACTGCATCGATAGCGACTTGCTGGCGATCTCGTTCAACAAGGGGAGTAGAAGTTCAGTAATTACCCCACCTAAAAGAATGGCTAAACCAACCAAGCAGAAGGTTTCGCCCATGAACTGGCTGAGCAACTGTGTTCGGTTGGCCCCGATGACTTTACGCACTCCTACTTCTTTCGCCCTTTCGGATGAGCGTGCAGTAGATAAATTGACAAAGTTGATACAAGCAATTAATAGGATGAGTACGCCCACTGTGCCCACAATGTATACGTAACGAATATCACCGCTAATTCCGTCGCTATAAGCTATTTTGTCGGTAGCATAAAGATGAATATCAGCTACAGGATCAACGTGGTATTGGTAGTTTATCTCTTCTTCTGACTTGTTTGCCTGTAAGACCTCCTGTAAATTAGTTTCCAGTTTTTCTTTCGTATAGCCCTGCTTGGTCAATACAAAAAGATCACCCAATCCACTATTTACATTGTACTCTCGCGTAACGGTTGTGGCTAAGATATTGAACCGGAAGCTGGAATTACGGGGTATTTCTGCCAATATGCCCGTAATCTCGTAAGTTGTACCATCGACTAACTTTAATATACTGCCTACGGCAGTGGTATCGGGAAAATACTTCTGGGCAATGTAGGAAGAAACTACAGCGGTATTCGGGCGAAGTAAAGCTAATGAATCAGTTCCCGACTGTAAAGGGAAATCAAACAGGTGAAAGACACTGGGATTAGCTTTAATAAATCCTTTCTCCACAAATAATTCATCATTATGACGAATAGTAATCTCTTTTGCTCCTCCGATGTACGATACTTCCTCGATTCCAGCGTATCTATCCTTCAGTAGGGGACCTATCTCGTTAGGGACAATCACTTTAAAAGCATCTCGTACATTGGCCGTAATTCGGTAGATTTGGCTAGCATTCGTATGAAACTGATCGTAAGTAAGCTCATCTCTAACGAAAAGCGTAGCCAGCAGAAAAAAGGCAATTCCAACCGATAATCCTACGATATTGAGAACAGCGTAAGCTCTCTCCCGTATCAATCGGCGGATGGTAAGTATGATGTAGTTTTTTAACATAGCTTTGTTCAATTAGCAATGTGCGGGGCACCCCTGCAATGAGCAGTGAACAATTACCTTCCGCGCGGCAGCCGCTATACGCATAGAAAATAATTGCACCGCGCCACGGAGGCATTGCTCACTGTTCATTGTTTAAACTATTCATTACGTAGTGAGTCTACCGGATTAGCCAACGCGGCTTTGATTGATTGGTAACTAATAGAGATCATAGAGATAGTCAATACACTGGCACCGGCTATCAGAAAGAGCCAGATCGGAATAGTAGTACGGTAAGTAAATGTCTGAAGCCACTGTTGGGTCGCGTACCAAACCAGTGGTGAGGTAATCAGCAGGGCTATGAGTACCAAGCGGGAAAAGCTACCCGATATTTGCATAAATATTTGTTGAACACTAGCTCCTAACACTTTTCGGATTCCTACCTCTTTGCGTTTGCGCTCGACAATGAAAGTCATCAGTCCGTACAATCCCATACAAGCAATGAATAGGGCAAGTATCGTCAGGTACGTGAAAACTCGCCCTAACCTCCTTTCTGCTTCAAACTGCCGGAAGTAATCATCATCTAAAAACGAGTAAGTGAAAGGAGTCTGTGGTGTCTGGGCTTGCCATTTCTCACCAACATCAGTGATTAATTGTTGGATTTGCTCAACACTACGAAACTGTTCGTGAGGCTTCAGAGCAATAAATTTCCGATTGCCACTCCACATAGGTGCGCCTTCGTAAAAGATGGCGAGTGGCATAACCCGCTGGTGCAATGACTGAAAGTGGAAGTCGGAGGTAACTCCGATAACTTCAAACAGTTGTTCGGGGTATTGCAAGTATTTACCTATCGCAAACTCGGGTGACTCCGGATTGAGGCTCCAGCCTAGCGACTGTACCGCTACTTCATTCAGTATTACAGTCTGTTGGTCAGTGGAACTTCTATCCACAAAGTTACGTCCGGCTTGCAGCTCAATATCCAGGGTTGGCAGGTAGTGGGCATCGACTATGAGCGTATTGATCGGAATAGAGGACTCGACATTGCCATAAGCCGAAAAATTATCCTCATTATTAATGCTAGGGGGCATAGATCTGGCGGAAGTCACCGCTGCGATCCGACTGTCTTGCCGTAACTGGTTCATCAGTTGTTCAGCTTGATTGGGAACCCGTTCAGCGTGGTGTAGAATAATTAGGTTGTCCGAAGCAAATCCCAACTTCATATGCTGAGTAAAGTGAAGCTGGCGATGGATAACCAATGTAAAAACAATGAGTCCGATAGAAATGATGAACTGAAATGCGACTAACCCATTTCGCATCAACATGGCTCGAGTGCTATTCCCGACTACTATTTTTTGTTTAAGGGCCTTTACTGGGTGGAAAGAACTCAAGTAGAAAGCCGGATAACCCCCTGCCAGTAAACTAATGACTAATATACCACCAATCAAGGTTAGAATAAGCGGCAGGTTGACTGATTGCAACAGCGAGATATGCTTTCCCGAAATTTGGTTGAAGAGCGGAGCCGACAACTCAGTAAGCCCTAAAGCAATGAGCAAAGCCATTCCACTCATTAAACAAGCTTCTAAAAGAAATAGACTGATCAATTGGGTTTTTCGCGAACCAAGTGTTTTATGAATCCCAACTTCTTTGACCCTCTGGGAGGCGCGGGCAGTAGATAGGTTAACAAAATTAATGATAGCTAATGCTATCACCAGTAGTCCGATAGTAACCAGTAGGTAGACATTATTGATGTCTCCGGTAGGACCTAGGCGGTTGTAGGAATTATTAGAAAATAGGTGAATGTCGGTAAGCGGCAGTAAGAAAAGCTCCCACTTTTTGCCCTGCTTTTCGTAGTCTTCAAACGAATAGCCGTAGATACGCTCTAAGCTGCTTCCAGCGTACTGAGCAGGCAGTGACTTTACTTTTTGAGCTAAACCTTGGATGTCTGTGCCTTCGGTTAACTTCACATAAGTGACAAAACCTGTCCAAATCCACGTCCAATCCCGACGTTTAACTTCAGGAAAGGTACTCATGGATAGCAGCATACTGAACTGAAAGTGAGACTGGGCCGGGAAGTCTTGCACTACCGCTCCTACTTCCACTGTCTGTTGATTAGCACCAGCTTCCATCGTTAGCAGTTGTCCTAGGGCAGTTTCGTCGCCAAAGTATTTTTGAGCAGCAGTCTGGGTCAGGATAACGGTATTGGGCTTCCGTAGGGCAACGGATACATCTCCTGCCAGTGGATTTAGGGTAAAAATATCAGCAAAAGTAGAATCAACAGCTAAGGCATCATCTTCTTCAAAAGACTTTACCTGGCGATCTTCCGTATTCGGTGTAAAGAAAAGCAGGCGAGGAGTGAACACCCGGGTAGAAGAAGCTATCTCGGGAAAGCTCTCTCGGAGTAACTCAGCTACCGGAGGTGGAGTAGAACCAAAACGCTCGTCAGTATCGCCCCAGATGTAAGACATATCTATCCGATATATCTGGTTGGCATCCTCGTGAAATTGGTCGTATTGCAATTCATCCTGTACATACAAACCAATAAGGAGGCAAACGGTAAGCCCTACGGCCAGACCAATAATGTTAAGCGCGTTGGGCAACTTCTGCTTCAGCCCGTTCCGTAAAATGATTTTTAAGTAATTCTTGATCATAACCTTATTCAATTAACAATGTGCGGGGCACCCCGTGCAAAGAGCGGTTAACAATTGCCTTCTGCACGTATAGAAACAATTGTTCATTGCGCCCGGCGCCCGGTTCATTGTTTGAATTATTCATTACGTAGAGAGTCTACTGGGTTGGCCAGAGCGGCTTTTACTGATTGGTGGCTAACCGTGAGTAAGGCGACCAATGCTGAGAAAGCGATAGCTATGAAAAAGGTATTGGCTCCAATATCAATCTGGTAAGTAAAGTTCATCAGCCACTGCTGCATCACATAGTAAGCTAGCGGAGCTGCCAGAAGGAAAGCAATTCCCACCAACACCATAAATTCTTTAGAGAACAAAATCAAAATGCTTCTTACGGAAGCTCCCAGTACTTTTCGAATACCCACCTCTTTGGTGCGACGTACCGCCATGAAAGAAACTAATCCGTAGAGACCTAAGCAGCCGATAAAGATGGTAATTCCGGCTAGTATTTTAAATAGTTGGGCAAGACGGGTTTCTTCCTGGTAGAAGGCGGCTATGCGGTCATCCAGAAACTGATAATCAAACAAGTAATCAGGATACATGCTGGCCCAATCTGCTTCTAATTGTTGGATAGTTTCGGCCAGGATATCAGACTCCTGGCTGGTATTGGCAGTAAGGTCAAGCTTGATATTAACAGTTTCGTATTCTTTTGGCCGCTGTAGCAGTCCCACATAGTCTAGCTCTCCGTGTAACGATTTGGTATGGAAGTTTTCAGTGACACCGATAATGCTGTAAGTATTTTTTGTGCCAATGATCATGGTTTCGTTTAGGGCCTCGGTAGGATTAGAAAAACCCACTCTCTCAGCTAACTTACGGTTGATAATGATCTGCTCTGAAGTGTCGGAAGGTTGGAAGTTTCTTCCGGCGAGTAGCGGTATTTGGTATAAATCAAGATATTGCGTATCTACCGACTGTCGCTCAAACACGATACCTTCTTCCGTTTTGGGCGCACCTTTACGTCGGATATCCCAGTGAGAGGTATTTCTCTTAAAGCCGGAGGGAGAGGTAGAGGCAAAGCTTACTGATTTTACCGCAGGAGAAGATTTCCAGCGATTTTCTAGCGTTTGCAACGCGGAAAGAGGTGGGGTTTTTCCTTCAGGCAACTTTACTGTAACCACGGCTTCGGATTCAAAACCTAGTTCGGCACTTCGGAAGTAGTCCATTTGCTGTATCACTACAATAGTGCCGATGATAAATACCTGGGCAATCACAAATTGCAGTAGCACCAGGCCTCGCCGCAATGGCATTTTGTGAGAAGAGCCACTGTTGATTTTGTTCTTGAGAGCGGCTACCGGATTGAAGCGGGACATCATAAGGGCAGGGTATGTACCGGCCAGTAAGGCAACTCCCAGTATAATGATCGCTAAAGAGCTTAGGGTAAGTGGATTTGAGATCAGTACCCCTTCACTTCTTATCTGAAGTAAATCCTGAGCGTATACACTTACTAATTCGGCGACTCCCAATGCCAAGACTCCAGCAGTTAGAGTAACCAGGAATGTCTCACCCAAAAACTGCCCAGTGAGCTGGTGGCGCATTCCACCCAATGTTTTACGGATACCTACCTCCTTCGACCGTAGTACCGATTGGGCTGTGCTTAGATTGATAAAATTAATAGCGGCAGTACCTAAAATAAATGCACCAATAATCAGCAGTGCCCAGATAGTTTCCTGACTTACAGTTCGGGCGCGATAGTTACCTAAGCGCGCGTCAGTGTGAACTTCTGATAAAGGTTGAAGTTTAAACAAGCGAGACTTAGCCGTTGATTCACTGACATTAGCTGCCTGAATTTGTTGAATTTGCTCTTCCGCCTCCTCAGGGCTTATCCCTTCTCGCAGCAAAATAAAGTTCTGATGCTCATCGCTTACTGAGTACCAATCCGAAAAACTATCCTTTAGCAAACCTTCCGTATTCAAGGTAGCGTAGGACAGCATAATTCGGAATGGAAAGTCAGAGTTGGCGGGAAGATCGCTTACTACGCCAGTGACTTTAATATCTACAAGATTATCCAATCGTAGCGTTTGTCCCAATGCTTCTCCATCGGTGAAATATTTCTCAGCAACCGATTCGGTCAGCACTACACTAAATGGTTCACTCAAAGCAGTTTCTGGATTACCGGCTACCCAGTGGAAAGAAGTATTGCTAAAGTCAAAGAGATTAAAGAAAGCAGTATCCATAAAAACAATCCCGTCTCTTTCCCTAAACTGCTGTGTCTGATCTCGCGAAGTTTCGTCAACCACTGATATTTGCATACCTTCTTCGCTGTAGAACAAAGTAGCAGCAACCTTCTCTGCCATTGTGAGTTCTTCCCTTAGTGCTCCTGGTACCGCATAAGGAACCCCCGTTCTATACTCTTTTTCTCCCTCGCCTTGACTTACTCGTACCACTCGGTATATCCGTTCGGCATCCGAATGAAACTGATCGTAGCTTTGCTCGTAGCGTACGACAGACAGTATGAGCAGCAAGCAGCTAATACCTAAGGCTAATCCTAATATATTTATTACTGTCGTGACTCGGTTTTTCAGTAAATGCCGTAGCGCGGTTTTTAGGTAATTCTTGATCATAATTTTATTCAATTAACAATGTGCGGGGCACCCCGTGCAAAGAGCAGTTAACAATTGCCTTCTGTATGTATAGAAACAATTGTTCATTGCGCCCGACGCCCGGTACATTGCTAACTGTTCATTGTTTGAATTATTCATTTCGTAAACTGTCTACTGGATTAGCCAAAGCAGCTTTTATTGAGCGGTAGCTTACCGTAAGTAAAGCGATCACTAGCGTTGCTCCGATTCCGGCCAGAAACAGTCCGATTCCTAAGTTGATTTTGTAGGTAAAATTTTGCAGCCAACCGTTCATGATGAAGTAGGCAAGAGGAGCAGCAATGACGAACGCGAGGCCAATGAGCTTGATAAACTCCACTGAAAATAAACCAACGATACTGCTAACCGAGGCTCCGAGTACTTTCCGTACTCCCACCTCTTTAGTCTTTTGCTCGGCCATAAAGGTGATTAAACCGTACAGACCCAGGCAACCAATAAATACAACTACTAGCGAAGCAGCGCCGAACAGACGAGATAACCTACGTTCACTTTCGTAAAATTCAGCAATCTCGTCATCCGCAAACTCATAGTCAAAGGTGTACTCTGGGTAGAATGCGGACCACTGTTGTTCAATAGCCTTTAGGGTTTCGGAAAGGTTTTGCGGGTTGACTTTTAACGCAGCAATAGCGTACTCAGTAGGGTCATCAATGATGATGGTAGGTACGAGCGATTCCCGGAACGACTGGGTATGGAAATCTTTAACTACCCCTCTAATCGGTATATCAGTCCCCCCTAGATTGACAGTTTTACCGACAATTTCATCAATACCCATTCCTTGCCTTTTCACAAAAGTTTCGTTGACCAGTGCCTGACTTAGCGTATCAATCCGAGTATCTGTAAAGTTTTGACCAGCTAATAATGGAATTTGATAGATGTCTAGGTAATGAATATCCGCTGCCTTTATTTGGGCAATTTCAGACTCAGTATCTCCCTCTAATTTATAATTAGTAGCTGATACCCATCCTGAGGCTGGGTTCGCGTAGGCCAGTCCGACTTGTTCTACTGCCGGAATTTGCCGTAACTCCTGCTGTAATGTTCTCTTTTGGTCTAATGAGCTTTCGGGTAATCTAACCACCAGTACCGCTTCCGATTGAAACCCCAGGTTGGTTTGCTGCACGTACTGCATTTGGCGAAACAGTACTAGTGTGCCAATAATAAAGGTTTGAGCAATGACAAACTGAAGGATTACCAGTCCTTTGCGAAGCGTAATTCCTCGGGAACGCTGCCCCTGCAAAACATTACGAAAGGTATGCACCGGTTTAAAGCGAGATAGTACGGAGGCGGGGTACCATCCTGATAGTAAACTGATAGTGATTACCAGTCCGACTACAAACAACAGTAATTCAGGGTTCTGAAAAAGTTGTACTTCTAAAGTGGTATCTAATAATGGGTTTAATTTTAATAACAAGAGCTCGGCTCCGCCTAGGGCTATTAACACCGATAGTACGGTGATCATCGTGGTTTCGCTCAAAAATTGCCGAATAAGCTGCTGATGCGTGCCACCTAGTACTTTTCGCACCCCTACTTCTTTGGCACGTTGCGTAGCGGTGGCGGTAGCCAGATTTACAAAGTTGATACAAGCTATTAGAATGAGAAAGACCGCTACGGCTGCAAGCATACGAATGGTTTCCCAACTCACCCCCAGGAAACTGTAAGTAGAAAATCGGGGATCGAAGTGCATATCGCGCAGTGGCTGCAAATAATGCTTAAATTCTTGCTCCGCCAGTGGGTAACCATAGTGTTTTTCAACAAAAGCAGGAAACTGAGCATTAATATTATCCGGTGATTGTCCTTCGGCCAATAGCACGTAAGCTTGGTCTTCGCTGCTAGTACTACCCCATTCACCTTGGTAGTCACGGGTGAGGTCAGAAATAAAGATGTCAAAGGGAAAGTCGGTATTATCCGGATAATCAGCCATTACCCCCGAGACAACTAACTCTTTCTGACGGTTTAGGGTAATCGTTTGCCCTATCGGATCAAGATCACCAAAATACTTTTGGGCTTGACGTTCAGATAGTACGATCTCATTAGGTTCATCTAAGGCAGTAGTAGCACTACCTTTTACAAAAGGCCGATCAAATAGTTGAAAAAACTCTGGCTCAATGTAAGCAATATGTTCCTCTTCCTGAAAGCTCTTGGCTTCGCCATTTTCGTCGGTAATCGTAAGCAGGGTGCCTTCCCACTCTATAGCTCCCACCAAAGCAACAGTCTCTACTTCAGGGAAGTCAGTTCGGAATGCTTCGGCTAGTGGTATAGGAACACCTGGGAAATAACCTCCCGCTGCCGGATCGGTAGACTCTTTCACAATCCGGTAAATGCGGTCACGGTTGGTATGATAGTTATCAAAACTCAGCCAGTGACGAATCAACAGAAATAGTAGTAGGCTACAGGTAACTCCCAGTGATAAACCAAGTATATTGATCGCGGTATAGCTCTTATGTTTCCAGAGCGTACGAATGGTGGTTTTCCAGTAATTTTTTAACATAGGTTCTTAGCTTGGGGCAGGGAGCGGGGAGCGAGGCGTACTCTCCGCCCCATGCTCTCAGCACTCTGCCCGGTTATTCATTTCTCAAACTATCTACCGGATTGGCTAAAGCGGCTTTTATGGAGCGATAGCTGACGCTGAGTAGGGCAATAATTAGTGTGACCCCAATACCGGCTAGAAAAATACTAACGCTTAAATCTATTTTGTACTCAAAGTTTTGCAGCCATCCATCCATCGTAAAATAGGCTATAGGGGCAGCAATGACGAAGGCGATGACGACCAGTTTGATGAATTCGGCAGAAAATAGCCTGATAATGCTAGCGATAGAAGCGCCTAATACCTTCCTTACCCCTACTTCTTTGGTCTTCTGCTCGGCCATAAAGGTGATCAGACCGTACAAGCCAAGACAGCCAATGAAAATCACAATCGCCGAAGCTATACTCAAAATGATAGACAAGGCTCGCACGCTGCGATACGATTCGGCAATGGCTTCGTCCAGAAATTGGTAGTCGAAGGCATATTCTGGATAGAAAGCTGACCAGCGCTCTTCAATATCGGGTAGGGTTTGAGGCATGCTAGCCATGTTAACCATGATATCCGCTTGCCGATAGAAGGACCCGTCGATTAAGACAGTAGCTTCAATAGGGTTGCTGAGAGATTCTGTGTGAAAATCTTTCATCACTCCTACAATTGGTATTTCTTTCCCCCATATCTCAATCTGTTTTCCCACGGCCTCTTCGGGTGTGGCAACTCCCGTCATCCTTAAGAAAGCTTCGTTTACTACTAGCCGACTTACTGTATCTACGTCGCTTAATCCAGTTCCGGCCAGCAGCTTCAGGCCATATATATCAATGTAGTGCTGGTCTACGTTTTTAACCTGGGTATAATAGATATCCGGATTGTCCTCGATAGTGAATGAAGTAACCGAAACTGAGTTGGAAGTAGGGCTGCTAAATGATAAACTTACTTTCTCTACCCCTGATATGTTCAATAGCTCATTCCGCAGTGTTTTTTTAGCCTCCTTGTCATCTTCCGGAAGTTCAACCGTCAGGATGGCATCCTTAGTAAACCCGAGGTCTATCTCACTTATATATTGCATCTGGCTGACCATCACCAAGGTGCCTACGATGAACGCCTGGGCAATGACAAACTGGAAGACTACCAACCCCTTCCGTAGCGTGATACCCCGAGTAGCCTGACGAGCAAGTTTATTTTTGAGGGCTTCAGTCGGAATAAAGCGAGATAATACCAAAGCGGGATAGAGACCAGAGAGCAGACTTACACCTATTACGGTGAGCAACAGAGCAACGATTAACACCGCATCTGTGAGTAGATTGATGTTCAACTCTAATTCCAGGGCTGGATTTACCTTCAGTAGTGTGAGTTCGGCTAGTCCCAGGGCTAAGAGAGTAGAAAATACGGTAATGATGGCCGTTTCGCCCAGAAACTGACGGATAAGCTGATTCCGGGTACCTCCCAATGTCTTGCGGATACCTACTTCTTTAGAACGTTTGACGGATACAGCAGTAGTGAGATTAATAAAGTTGATACAGGCAATTACCATTAGAAACAGGGCAATTAGACCTAAGCCCAGTATGACGTCTCGGGGAATATTCTGAAAGCTGTAGCCACTGTAGCGGGTATCGTAGTGTAGGTCGCGTAGCGATTGTAAGCTTAATGTGACCTGCTCTCCATCGTCACTTTCTTCGTATTTTTCCAGAAACGTCGGCAGTTGAGCTTCAACAGAAGCATGCGACTGCGCTTCGGCAAGTAATAGATAACATTGATCATCACTAGAAACACTATTCCACCCCCCATTTTCTAGCATATCATCCTTTACAGTGGCGTAGGAGATTATCAGTGTGAACGGAAAATCAGTGTTTTTCGGGTGGTCTTCCATTACCGCTGTAATCAGCAGTTCGGTTTCCTTGTTCAAGGTTATAGATCGCCCTACTACTTCCTCCGGTTGGCTATCATTGCCAAAGTACTTTTGAACCAGGCTTTGTGATATAACTGCCTGATTGGGTTGGTTGAGAGCACTAAGCGGATCTCCGGCAAGAATAGTGCGGTCAAAAACTTCTAAGAAAGTTGGCTCTACGTAAGCAAGACCTTCATTTTCAGTAATATTTCGGCTTTCCCCGCCCTGATCAATCGTAATCAGTCCCTGCCGAAAGTAAGAAGTAAAAATCACCTTCTCTACTTCGGGAAAGTCAGTACGAAAAGCGTCAGGCAATGGTATAGGTACTCCGGGGGTATGGTCGGTATTTCCCTGCCTTACAGTTTCCCGAACGATGCGGTAGATATTATCTCTATTCGTATGAAAGGTGTCGAAGCTTAGTAGATAGCGGATGAGTAGAAAGAGCAGTAGACTACAGGTAATGCCTAGCGATAAGCCCAGTACGTTAATAAAAGTGAAGCTTTTGTGCTTCCAAAGAGTACGAATGGCAGTTTTCCAGTAGTTACGCAGCATAGCTTATTCAATTAACAATGAACAATGTGCAGTAAACAATGTCACCTTCTAACTGTAGAAATATACCACATTGCACGTTGCTAAGTGTATTGGCAATTTCTTTTCCAAAATCAGGAAAGGTTTGTAAATCACTGATTATCAAACTATTAATTGCTTGTTACACATTGTTCATTGTTAATGGTGTATCGTTTTTAGGACAGTGAGGTGTTCGGTTTTGATACAGAAGTTTAGTGTTATAGTGTTGGAGTGTTATAGTATTGCTGAATAACTTAAACACCTAAATATTGCGCGGCAACCGCTAAGACACTAAAACACCATAGCACTATAACACTATGCTATGACACCAAAGTTTTTCGTGTATCTTCGCAGCCATGAGCAGTAGAACCTGGGTCGCCATTATTTTTAGCGTAATTATCGTAGGTTGTAATCAAAACGAGCGTCGGGGCTTTTACCCTGATTGGGAATCTCAAAACTCGGGTACTAACGCCAGTTTACGAGGATTAAGTGTGGTAGACGGCGAGGTAGCCTGGGCTAGTGGTCAGTTTGGAACTATACTCCGTACTACCAATGGAGGGCAGGAGTGGGAACGAAAATCCATTCCGGGCATTGATTCAGCCGACTTTCGGGATATTGAAGCATTTAGTGATGAGGTTGCCTACGTATTGTCGGCGGGCAGCCCAGCCTATATTTTTAAGACCACCGATGGTGGCGATAACTGGGTAAAGCAGTGGGAAGATACGCTGCCGGATATCTTTATGGACGGGATGGCTTTCTGGGATGAGCAGCGGGGTATGGTGATGGGTGACCCCAGGGACAATGCTTTTGTACTGCTAAAAACCAGCCGGGGTGGAGAAAGTTGGCGACAGATTACCCAGTCGGGCCGTTCGCTATCGCCCAGTTCTGGAGAAGGAGGCTTTGCGGCTAGTGGAAACAACATTGTTGCCAAGGGAAGAGAGTGTGTCTGGTTTGCCACCGGTGGCACTACGTCCCGAATTTTTCGCTCTCTCGATGCCGGACGAACCTGGGAGGTAAACCAAAGTCCGCTCGCTCAAGGGAACCCCTCGCAAGGGGTATTTTCTCTGGCCTTTACTGATACACTGAAGGGAGTGGCAGTAGGAGGAGATTATCGTAATCCGGGATCAATGATGAAGAACGCTGGATATACCGCTAACGGAGGGCGAACCTGGTATCCTGCTATCATTCCGCCCCAGGGCTACCGTTCGGGGGTAGCCTATTTGCCTACTGCCGATACCTACGTGGCCGTAGGAACTACCGGTTCCGATTATTCTACCGATTTGGGAGGTACTTGGGTTGCACTGGATACCATTGGCTACCACAGTATTCAGGCAGCACCTAGCAGTTCGGTAGCCTGGGTTTGCGGGGGCGATGGAAAAATTGCCCGACTAACGTGGTAACCGGAAACTGGCGACAGGAATCCGGACTCCGGTCTCCCAACTTTCCGTCCGACAATCAATTAGACTGATTAAAGTCTTCGCCTTTCTCTAATACCTCGATAGCTGCTTGTAAGTTATCTTTGTTCAGTGTATCAGGAGCTTCCTCGTGGGCCATTTTAGCGTACCTTAAAGCCTTCTTATACTCACCTACCGCTGAGTAACCGCGGGCTAGGCCAACGTTTACCGGCCAGGTATCGGGATACCGCTCTGCATTAAGTTTAAAAACTTCCAATGCTTTGTCTTGCTTACCCTGAGTGAGTAACTGGCGTCCGTAACCGTGAATTTGGGTAGGGCTAGCGGTAGGGTGGTTAACGGCCTGCATTAGTGTTTCTTCTGCCTCTTCGGTTCGGTCCAGTTTGTTTAAGATACTACCTTTGGTTTGTAGGGTACTGAAATTCTCTTGCCCAATAAACGGGGCACTTATGGCACTTTCAGCCCAAGTCAGGGCTTGATCTAATAGCGTATCGTTTTGCAACGCAAAATTTGCCGCTTGGTTCCAACCTTGCCAACTAAAGCCAGCGGTAGATTGTAGTTCTTCCTGCATATTGTTCAGGTACAAGGCGGTCATGTTGGGTACTTTAATAGTGAAAGGTACTTTCTTATTTTCCCAGACCAAGGCAGCAGTAGTTTGGTCAGGCTGTCGATCAATAAACTCATAAGAAAGCCATTCGTGGTATTCTGCTTCTTCAGGTTGCACCTTTACGCGCAGGGCATCGTCCTTTTCGTCGTAAAAATAGCTACCCCAGGCTGAGGTATTTTTGGAGAGAATAAGTGTCCAGGTTTCGTTTTCTTCCACGATCATATGTAGACCGTAGGTACCTGCCGCAATAGGCTTGCCTTCTATCAGCATATCGTGAGAGAACGTGATAGTCGTATTTTCATTAGCGCCGGCTCGCCAGGGCGACTCAGTAGCGGTACCAAAGCCCAGATTATTCATTCCGTAGGGTACTAACTGCCCCCAGATTTGTCCGGTGCGGTCTTCGCCTGAGGGTGAGGTTACATCCGGACTACTATAATTGATCGTTACTTTGGCTAGGGAGCCCATATGCTGGGTCACTTCACTTTTCTGATTGTCTCCACTAGGCGGTAAGGTAATCATTTGAGCCGTAGCAGTTTGAAAGGGCTTTGTTGCAACGTAACAAAACAGGCATGAAAAGATGTTTGATTTATAACGAC
>CAKZYJ010000433.1 GCA_937884755.1 uncultured Flammeovirgaceae bacterium | reverse complement strand
ATTCGTTCTCCGTAAGCTGGTAATGTCAGTAAGCTATCCACTAACCGCTCGTAATAATCGGGACGACCATCGTTCATGACCCGCTTCAGGTCGGCCAGTGAAGGGGGTAGTCCGGTAATATCGAAGTATAGTCGGCGAATGAGTTTTTCCCGGTCAGCCTCCGGTGAGGGTTCTACTTTTTGCCGTTCTAGTTGTTCAGCCACAAAGTGGTCAATCTCATTATAAGCCCAGTCTTTGCCGGCTTTGGGCACTTCCGGTTTTTGGGGTTTGGTAAACGCCCAGTGGGGTTTGTATTCCGCGCCCTGCTCAATCCATTTGACCAGGGTTGCTTTTTCCTGGGCAGTCAGTGTGAGATTGGATTCGGGTGGGGGCATCTGCGTTTCCGGATCATCAGTAAAGATGCGATGAACCATCTCACTGCGGTTAGCCTTTCCGGGCACGATGGCTTTTTTACCGCTTTCCAACACGGCAAAAGCTAGCTCTTCATCGCTTAAACTGAGCCCAGCTTCAATGGCGGCTTTATCCGGTCCGTGACAAGCAAAACAGCGGTCAGAAAGGATCGGTTTGACGTGAAAGTTATAGTCAATTTCCTTGGGTAGTTTTTCGTAAGCGGTAGCCACCTCATCGGGCAAATCAGTTGTGCAACCGAATGCATATATGATGAGAATTAGGCTAACGAAAGGCTGAAAACGCATAGGCTGTTACTTTGATTTCGGTGAATTAATGCTAAAAAATGCCACTCCCAGATTAAGAATTAAACAGCAGGAAAAACCTTACCGTTCATTTGTCAAATTATATCAGTTTTGATACGAAAGATAGCAAATTTCACTGATAATATCGTCTATGTATAAGGCGTGTGCTCTTACTTTGTGGACAGCAAAAGTAGTGAAGTTTGCCGATGCTTTCAAAGTTTGTAGAAAGCAGCGCGCTCTGAAGACGAAAGTTCCCGCATACTCAGGTTGGCAAACGGTACATACCTTTTTTAGGCGATAGAAGAAACGGACGAATGCCGATGAGATTTGAAGAAAGCACCAAGGCACGTGCCTTATACATATTTTTATCTTTTCGTTTCACTAAATCCTTTTTCTTAGTCTTTGTAGTTTCATTGAAAGCGTTTGAAAGTCTTTCCATGCAAATGGTCTATCGAGCTTCTCCCTTCGTTCTAGAATGTAATTTTCGTAGCGATTATAATTGTTGATTATATTTTGTCCGACTACTCTGTTAAGAACACGGATATCGTAGACCTTCAAATTAATGCCAACAGCCAGGCGTTCATAAATATTGATGACTCTATTAAGTCTGATACGTTCTTCTTTATCCTCAAGTATTAATCTAGCTAAATCGGTATCTATTTTGTCACCATAGTCTCGCTGAAGCTTACGCTTTTCAGTCTTAAGTTCCTGATTAATCTTTTCCCAATAATCTAGTGTTTGCTTCGTCCTATCTCGTTTGATGTTAGCAATAAAATAAATGGCACTTAAGAGAATTGAAGCCCCAGTTAATAATGGGCCAATAATTTTTGCGTAATCTATGAGGTCTTCAAGGATCATATATGAAACATAACGTGGTAGTATTATTTAGTCTGTCAAGTAACATTCTTTACAATTCGGCGATTATGTCGACAATAACATCATCCCGCTCAAACAATCCGGAGGTAAACTGAAGTCCGAGTCCGGGTGCCGATGGGGGTTTAACCGTTCCGTTTTCTACCTGTGGCACGTTCTCAAAAAAGAAAGGGTAGCGCTCCTTCCAGTTGGGATAGACACTTTCTACGTAAAACAGATTGGTAATTGCTGCGGCCAAATGCACCGAAGCGTACCAGAGAATAGGCCCGCCCGCGGTATGCATCATGGTAGGAATATAATAGGTATTCGCCATATCCGAAATCTTCTTCCCTTCCGAGATACCTCCACACCAGGTGAGGTCATACATGGCAATACTCCCCGACTGCTTCTCCAACATCTCCCGAAAATCGAAACGGGTAGCTAGCCGCTCACTGATCACCAGCGGAATAGAAGTGTGCTGAGCCAGGGTAGCGTAGGATTCCATATTATCTTGCAGCAGAATATCTTCCAGAAACAGAATATTGTAAGGTTCAACCGCTTCGGCAATCCGCATAGCACTGGGTAGATTCCACCAGCTATGAAACTCACAGCCCAGCTCCAACTCAACCCCTACCGTATCCCGCACCCGCCGAATCCATTCCAGGCTTTCTTCAATTTCACGTGAAGAAATGTACTCTCCTCGGTTGCGCGAGCCAGCTTTATCAAAGGGGCAAAATTTCATGGTTCCGATTCCCTGATCCACCAGAAACTGGGCAATTTTTTCCATATCATCCTCCAGCGTCCAGCCGTTGATATTGCGAGCGTTGGTGTAGGTATTGTAGACCCGAATTTCTTTGTCCATCGATCCGCCTAGTAACTGATAAACCGGCAGATTAGCCGCTTGCCCCAGAATGTCCCACTGAGCGATATTGATAGCCGATAGCGCCCGCATCTCAGCCCCACCGGTTACGTGAAAAGCGTTCTGACGAAAGATGCGCTCCCAGGTCTTCTCAATCTCCAGGGCATCAGTATCAAGGAGCTTTCCGGCCCAACTGTGCCACTGCAAGTCTTTAATTACCGACTCACTGGCCTCGTTAAAAGGATAGGTTTCGCCGGTACCTACCAATCCCTGATCGGTATGCAATCGTACCCACATCCACTGTACACCCCGTCCGCTCACCTCCAGTTTAGGATCAAAACGAACCGTTTCAATCTTAGTGATTTTTTGCGGAGCTAGACTTTCCCGCCAGGCTCGGGCGGAAAGATGTGGTGGTAGTAACAGACCGGTGGTTCCGGCGCTAAGGGTAGCAAGAAAACTTCGGCGGTTCATCAGATTGGAGAAATATAAGTGGCTTCAATTCTCTCTGGCTTGGCGTCGGGCTTCTCTCGCTTCCAAGAACTCCTCCAGTTCTTCTTTTGCCATGGGCAGATCGGGGTAATCACTCAGCCAACTCTGGAAGTCTTGTTCAAAAACCTCTTTCTCTACCACAAAAGCCTCGTTTACGTATTCGTATTTGTTGGTTTCCATGCAGTAGCGATTAAATTCGTCGCGTAACGCCGTATATTCGCCCGCTATTACTACTTCTTGTACTAAATGCGGTGGGATAAAGGCTACCCCCGTTGTTTTCGCTAGTACTACATCTCCCGGTAATACGGTTACCCGGCCAATTCGGATGGGCCCATTTACACTGGCAACCATCATTTGTTTAATGGCCGAAGGATCTGAACCTCTAATCCAGGCATTAAACCCTTCAATTTTAGATAGTCCTTCTACATCCCGGACTGAGCCATTAAAAATCACCCCCCGGTTGCTCGCTTTATAAATAGCATTTCCCAGATTATCACCAATCAGGGTGCCTTCTACCATTTTCCCGTAGGCGTCGGCTACGTAAACATCACCGTTCATCAGTTTAATGATTGGAGCATAATTAGTAACCGGAGTTTTAGTACCTTCACTTTCGGCCTGCCGCTGCACATAATTATTCAAATCCTCTCTCAGCGGCATAAATTGAGCCGTTACCACTCGTCCGGTCATCACCTGCTCAGGATGCAGAATTTCCCACCCATTCTGGTAGGTACTAGCAAAGTTTTCGAATTGATTAAGATACCCTCGGTTTCTTAGACTAGACCAAACTTCCTCCATACTGAGCGCTTTGAGCCGCTCCAACAGATCATCCGATACTTTGGGCCTACCGTCAGGCGTACGTTCTCCCTCCCACTCCATGGTCAGATCTTTAATATTTTGCTTGGGCCAAACTACGTTTTGGGCATTGATGTAGGTACTCCCAATCATCAGGAATGCTACGGCGAGTATCATTGTTTTTTTCACGATGGTAGATTTAGGATAGAAAAACAAAATAGCCTATTCTAGACACTGATACAAGTCTCCTTTCAATCACTGGACAGTACAACACCCGAAAGCCACTTCGTTCAGTGTATATTGATTGAATATTCCGTTTTTTTCGTATAATTTGCTAATTACTACAAATAGTTAAGATATGAGATTTGAAATAAGAAAGATGAAAAGTTGGAAGAGGAAAGTGCCAAGTTGGAAGAAATTAGAGGCTAGAGATTAGTGAAAACTAGAAATCAGAAGTTGACCAAGGACTAATGACAAGTGACAAATGACCTATTTAAAAAAAATATTTATCCTTCCTCTCTGCTGGCTTATTTTCTGGCTAGGGGGTTGTCAGCAAGATCTTCCTCCTGATGTGGAGGCTGCTTATCAGAACCTGCCCAAGGAGGTTGATTTTAATTTTCACGTCAAACCCATCTTATCCGATCGTTGCTACGCTTGTCATGGACCGGATAAAGCGGCCGTTGAAGCTGGCCTTAGTCTGAGCGAAGAAGAGTTAGCCACGGCGGTACTGGAAAGTGGTAAGCGGGCGATTGTTCCAGGAAAAACCCGTCGTAGCGAATTGGTGCACCGCATCTTTACTGACGACCCCGAAACCCAAATGCCTCCACCCGAATCCAATCTCACACTGACTGCCCAGGAAAAAGCAACCCTGGTCAAATGGATTGAACAGGGAGCGGAATACAAACCCCACTGGGCGTTTATTTCTCCCGAGAAGCAAGAACCTCCCAAGGTTGAGCAAGCCAAAGAATTTATTCAAAGCCCCATCGATAATTTCGTGGCAGCCCGATTGGAGATGGAAGGATTGACTCCTTCTTCACCGGCTGATAAGCAACGCCTGTTGCGACGAGTAACGCTGGACATTACCGGATTGCCTCCCACAATTGAGGAAATGGATGCCTTCCTGGCCGATGAATCCGACGATGCTTACGAAAAGGTGGTGGATCGTTTACTGGTCTCACCAGCTTACGGCGAACGCATGGCCATGGAGTGGATGGATGTAGCCCGCTACGCCGATTCCCACGGCCTGCACGCCGACGGTGCCCGAACCATGTGGCCCTGGCGCGACTGGGTGATTAAAGCCTTTAATCAGAATATGCCCTACGATCAGTTTGCTACCTGGCAACTGGCGGGCGCTCTGCTACCCAATGCTTCCCGCGAGCAGAAACTGGCTACGGCCTTTAATCGTAACCACCCCATGACGGGCGAAGGCGGAGTTATTGACGAGGAGTTTCGGTTGAAATACGTTTTTGATCGCTCCAGTACCACTGCCACTGTATTTCTAGGGCTAACATTGGAATGTGCTCAGTGCCACGACCATAAGTTTGATCCGCTTTCGCAGAAAGATTACTACAGCATGGCGGCATTTTTTAATAATGTGCGGGAATTGGGGATGACCGGCGACGATGGTGACTACGGCCCCATGCTACTATTACCCAACCGTAAGGAGGAAATGATTATAGACTCGCTCGATCAACTGACGGAAGAGCTTCGAGGGGAACTTAAGGATATTTCTCAGCGGAAAGAGGAGTTGGCTCAATATATGACCCAATTAAATGAGGCACAATCAGTTCCACTGCCCAAACCTCAAGGGTACTTCCCAATTGAAAAGATTTCTTCCACAAAAGATGCCAAGGGCAATTCCTATCAGATTGCGGACGGAAATCGTAAGACCCGTATTACCAGCGAACCTGAACTGATTGATGGTGTTAACGGCCAAGCGCTGCACTTCGATTATGGTTACGAAACCTTATTGCTGGAAGAGGTAGGACTATTTGAGCTAAACGAACCCTTCACCGCCTCGGTGTGGGTAAAGCCGGATGTGGATCAGAAGATTCAGACGATTATGGGTACGGCCGGAGCCAAGAATAACTACTGGCGAGGCTGGGAGTTCTACTTGGATAGCACTAACCATCCGGCAGTGAAGTTAATTCACTCCTTGCCCCATAATCTAGTACATACCAAAAGTCTGGAAAATATTCCAGTAGGTGAATGGTCGCACCTGGCATTTACTTACGACGGAAGCAGCCAAGCTTCTGGTGTTCAGATTTACGTGAACGGGCAGCCCACTCAGTCCGAGACCCAGTACGACCGGCTCTATAAATCCATCAAAACAGTTAATGATGGAGATCATAAACCGATCAATCGCCCAATACAAATAGGCAAGGCGTACCGGGCTTTCACCGGAGAGTTTGGCATTTACAAAGGTGCTGTAGATGAAGTCTACATTTTCCACGAAGCCCTGACTTCCGCTGAAGTTGCTCAGCTTGAAGCCAAAGCCAGAGGGAAACAAACTACCTACGGTCAGCTTTCGGACAAAATTAAAGTTGATCACGCACTGAGACGCCAACACCCCGAATATCAAAGCAAGCTTCGGGAGCTTAGAGAAATATTGGAAGAACGGCTAGCGGTGGTCAGCGATATTACCGAAGTAATGGTGATGGAAGAAACTCCTGAACCCCGCCCGATGTATGTACTCGCCCGCGGTGCTTACGATTCCCCTGAAGAGAAAGTTGCTCCGGCCACCCCTGTCAGCGTACTTGAGTTTCCCGAAGATTTACGTTCCGACCGGCTCGGTCTGGCTAACTGGTTGTTTAGTGAAGAGAATCCGCTTACGGCCCGCGTCACGGTAAACCGCTACTGGCAGATGATCTTTGGCCAGGGCCTGGTCGATACGCCCCACGATTTTGGGTTACAGGGTAGCCTTCCCTCCCACCCTCAGCTGCTGGATTGGCTAGCCATCTCCTTCCGGGAATCAGGCTGGGATCTGAATCGGCTGATCAAGACAATGGTAATGTCGGGTACATACCGACAAGCTTCAGTGCAGAACGCTGATCAGGTGAAAAGTGATCCGGCCAATATCCTGCTAGCCCGAGGGCCTTCCAAGCGTCTCTCCGCCGAGATGATCCGGGACAATGCCTTAGCCGCAAGTGGTTTGCTGGTGGAACAACTGGGTGGAGCCAGTGTAAAACCCTATCAGCCGGAAGGGCTCTGGATTGAAAAAGGCAACTTCTCGCATGAGTTGCTTCGCTACAAAGCGGACGAAGGCGATAGCCTCTACCGGCGTAGCCTATACACCTTTGTGAAACGAACCAGTCCCCACCCAGCGATGGTCGCCTTTGATGCTCCTAACCGGGACATTTGTACCATGAAACGGGAAAGTACTAACACCCCCTTACAAGCGCTGGTGCTATTAAATGACCCTCAGTTTGTGGAGGCCGCGCGGGTAATGGGGCAACGACTGCAAGCTGAAGGCGGAGAATCTCCCGATGAGAAAATTACCTATGGTTTCCGGTTAGCTACTGGAAGAATGCCTTCAGCTAAGGAAGTAGATATTCTAGAGAATTTGTTTACCGGTGCCAAAGATCGGTTTAGCCAAAAACCCACTCAGGCCGACTCATTACTAGCCGTAGGTGAATACCCAGTTGAACCAAATCTGGATCAGGTAGAAACTGCCGCCTGGGCGATGGTAGCTAGCACCCTATTGAACCACGACGAAGCCTATACTAAACGATAATTTCCCAATAGTAGCGACTACCGATACCGAAGTATTCGTTACGAAATATTGATTGACAATGGATCACTGCCATAATTACGAAAAGAATTACTCTCGCCGAGACTTACTCTCTATAACCTCATTGGGATTAGGTGCGGTTAGCTTAGCCTCCTTCATGAACCCGCTGGAATCGTTGGCGCAAGAAAGGGGAGGCCCTGGCTCTCCCTATT
>CAKZYJ010000432.1 GCA_937884755.1 uncultured Flammeovirgaceae bacterium | reverse complement strand
GGCATAATGATACTCAAACAGGTGATTGTAGATAATATAAAACAGGCTTACGATAACGCCAATCACCAGCCCACCGTGGAGATAAAAAGCCGTGCGGGCAAAGCGTTTCCACGATTGGGCTTTAGTTGTATCAGTTTCTACGGTGGCGGTAATATAGGCGTAAGCCGCCACCAATGAAGTTATAAAGGAAGAAATAACAAAGAAATGGCCTAGGTCGCCAATAAAGGTATTAATCATAGCAGTCTTATTCTATATCCACCGGTTTCGGCCTACAAATTATCTGTTTTTTCAGTTAGCTGATCTCTTCTTCCTGATATTTAGACGGACACTTTAGCAGTACTTGATCCGCTACAAAATAATCGTTGCGGTAGGAACCAATAACCACTACCTGCTCGGAGCGCAGCAAATCGGCGGGCATAGGTTCGTTGTAAAATACTTGCTGTTCTCTATTGTTTTCATCTACCATCACGAAGGATACGGAGAGCTTATCTTCAGAAGGCTCTACACCTACTACTTCACCCTGAGTGTCTTTCTTTAGGGTACCCACTACATGAATACTTTTGGCGTCTCCCGACTCAGCCATCTCTTGAGCTTCGGTAAAGGTAACGTAAGAGCTGGCATCCCCGGCAGTAGACATGATGATGGTAACCGCTACCGCTACTACTATCAGTGCAATAATATATTTGAGTTTCATAGTTTATTAGTGTTATAGTGCTGGTGTGTTAACGAATTATAGTTCAATCGCAGCCACTGCTCATACCGCTTGGCGCGATCAATTTTCCAGCATCCCTTTTCAATTATCAACTGTTAATTGTTCATTACTCATTGCGCCCGGCGCCCGGTTAACTGTCTGAGAGTTCTTTTTCTAATTTACTCACTTTTTGGTCAATACGAATAGCATAAACGATGAGTCCCGAAAAAATCAGGAGCATCACGGCTACTACTACGTATATTTTTCCTTCTTGTCGAAAAGTGTCGGCCATCGCTACTTCATCAGCTGACTGAGCCAATAGCTGTACTACACTAAGAAAGGTCAGTAACAGGCTGGCTACGATTCCGTAGAAGGTCTTCTTCCAAACGTTCATTGATTTTTTGTTTTACGGTATTTAATCGAATACGCAGGCTAGTAAGCCATACTCCCATCAATGTCCAACCGACTACAGCCGGATAAAACACCACCCTTAGACTACTATCCAGGTCGTAGGCATTAAACCCTGGATTACCCCCGTTGCCCGGATGCAGTGAATCAGTCATCCGGGGCAAAATAAACAGAAGTGGAATTAGGGTGGAGTAGGCAAAGATGTTGTAGATAGCACTAACCCTGGATCTTTGCTGCTCATCGCTGAAGGAGCTTCGTAGAATGAAATACGCCGCGTAAATCAGCATGGCAATGGCCGCACCGTTTAGCTTAGCGTCGTTGGTCCAGAACGCTCCCCAAGTAAATTTAGCCCACAACGATCCACTTAAGATACCCAGAATGCCGAATAACATCCCAGTGTTAGCGAACTCAATTGCGTAGATATCATGCTTAAGTAGTGGGTTTTGCAAATGTCTAACTGAATAGATTACCGAAGCAGTAAACAGGCCAATCATTCCGAACCACATGGGCACGTGAAAATGAAGGACTCGTATCGCCTCATTTAATATTGGTAAACGAGGTACATCAGCCAGCAGACCGGCCGTGATGGTATATCCGACTAACAGTACGGCTAAAATTTTCCACCATCGTTTTCTCATAAAAGTCATTTTACAACTGATAAGTTTTTACAGGCTGCGACACTCTACGGAATAACACAATATTGACCAATAGTATTCACTGTTTTAGTAAAAAAATCATTGTTACTTGGCTTGGGCAGCCTCGAAGATGGCATCCAGCAAACTGTCTTCCTGTTTGGTGTCGTTTCCGAGTTGCCAGAACATGATGCCGCCCAAGTCTTTTTCAACGGCGTATTGAGTTTTTAGCCGTACTGATGCCGTATCGTCGTACGAAAAGAAGATGCTATCAGTAGGGCTATACAAATACGGTGCTTCAGCCGACTCGTCCCAGTAGCGGGTGTAGCCGTTTTTATTCTCGTACTGCTCCCGAATATCGCGGTAGGACGACCACCCAATGAAAGCTCCCTGGTTGGGCTGATAGAGTCCGTTGCCTTCGGGCGGAACTCCTTACCACGCCCGCCCGTAGAAGGCACCACCGATGACGATCTGCTGAGGATCTACTCCTTGCTCCAGGCAGTAAGCCACGATGCTTTTCACCGAATGGATTTCGTACGCTTCCCGCCCCTGTTCCTTGGCCGCGGCATTCCGTTGCTGGTAATAGTCATAGATAGGTTGATCTCGTACGTCTGCATCGTCAATGGTACCTAAGGCGGTATGATGCCCCGTATAGGGTAGACTGGCCCCTACCTGGTCATAGGTCATCACGTTCATGTAATCGGCGTACTTCATCACCTTGTTCAGTTCTATTTTCTCATAGTAGTACTTCCATCCGGCTGAAGCGAAGGTGAGGGTCTGGGGGCGGTCTAGTTTGTCCATCTCCTCCCGTAGTTCCTTCATCAATAGCGTAAAGTTCTGAGTATCTTCTTCCCGGGCATCTATTCCCGCGTAATCTAGAGCTGGATACTCCCAATCCATATCAATACCGTCTAGCTGATACTGCTCTATCATCCGGATGGTGCTCTGTACGAATTTGCTTCGACCTTCGGCGGTGACCGACATGTCGGAGAATCCACCGGCTCCCCAACCACCGCAGGCCAGCATTACTTTCAACTGCGGGTGATTCTGCTTCTGGTCTACCAGCATCTGAAGCTTTTCACCTGCCTCTTCGTTACTGAAACCCATTTCCCCGTCTATCACTTTGGAGAAAGAAAAAATGATGTGAGTTAACTGGTCTAGGGGAAGCTTTTCGGGTTGATACTCTTTTTCGGGAACGTAATAGGCCATGATAGCCAATGACCGTTCGGTTGGAGGCTGATTAATCCGGTTAAAGTTAATTCCAGAAATGCTGATTAAGGTAAGGATGAGAAAGGGGAAGCTGAGATTAAACATGTAGAAAAGTTAGTAATACGAAGTTAAAGCTACGTTCGCCATAAAAAAGGAAACAGAATATACGAAAGTACGACAACAATCACATTTACGGCAATCAGGATGGTGATCTCATCGTAGCTAACACTGGGAGCCAAGCCGTCAATGGCATTTTTTGAAACTTTTATTACCATCAGCAGCATGGGAATAATAACCGGAAAGCCCAGAATTGCCATTAGACTACTGTTGTTGTTGGCTTTGGAGGCAATGCTAGATACCATCGTCAGCGTAATAGAGAAACCAGTAGCACCTAGCAGCAGATTAATAGTAAACAGTACCGGATCTTTAATCGGGTTGCCCATCACCAATACGTACACGGCCAAGCAGGTAATCGCCAGTGCTAGTAGTAGCAAGATATTGTAAATGATTTTAGATAGAATAATACCCTGCGGACTGGCTACAGTATAGTAGTAAATAGCCCGGCCGGCCCGCTCCTGTATAAAGCTTTTGCCCACTGCGTTTACGGCGGCAAATAGCATAATTATCCAGAACAAAGCATTCCAAGTGGTAGCCTTGAGTACGCCCCGCTGCAAATTAAAGCTCAGATAACAGATAAACACCGCTCCTACCACGTACAGCAAAATTCCATTAAGTGCGTAACGTTGTCGCCACTCCAGTACTATCTCTTTTTTCAGTAACAACTGAATTTCTTTCCAAAGCATAGGTGGGTAAAGTTACGCAGGAAACTGTTAAAGATGGTAGAAAACTTACAAGGGCTGGGACAGCCCCTCCGGTTCGGCCAATTTTTAGTATACTTGCAGCATTATCACCAATCTGAAAAGCTATGAAAGGAATTATCTTAGCCGGAGGTTCGGGCACCCGCTTGCATCCGCTAACGCTAGCCGTCAGTAAGCAACTGATGCCCGTGTACGATAAGCCCATGATTTACTATCCCCTGTCTATCCTGATGATGTCAGGCATTCGCGAGATACTTATCATTTCTACTCCGCACGATATGCCGCTGTTTCAGAAGTTACTGGGGGACGGTGCTGAGCTAGGATGTAACTTTCAGTATGCGGTGCAGCCTAAGCCTGAAGGACTGGCCCAGGCATTTACCATTGGTGCTGACTTCATTGGCTCGGATAAAGTAGCCCTGATTCTGGGAGATAATATTTTTTACAGTAGCGGTCTCTACAAGCAGCTACAGAGCAATAACGATCCCGATGGGGGTGTTGTGTACGCTTACCACGTACACGATCCACAACGCTACGGGGTGGTAGAGTTCGACGAAAACCAGCGGGCCATTTCTATTGAGGAGAAACCCGAGCATCCCAAATCAAACTACGCTATCCCGGGATTGTATTTCTATGATAATCAGGTAGTTGAGATTGCTCGTAACCTGAAACCTAGTGCCCGAGGCGAGTATGAGATTACCGATGTGAACAAAGAGTATTTAGAGCAAGGTAAGCTACAGGTGAGTATTTTAAGCCGGGGCACCGCCTGGCTGGATACTGGTACGTTTGATTCTCTTACCCAGGCTGGGCAATTTGTGCAGGTAATTGAGCAACGGCAGGGACTAAAAATTGGCTGCGTTGAAGAAATAGCCTACCGCATGGATTTTATTGACAAAGAACAGGTAAGGCAACTAGCCGCCAAGCAGATGAAAAGTGGTTATGGTGAGTACTTGCTCAATATTGTTGATCCCAAGATTCTCTGAAAAACTCCTCAGTGTTTCCCGAAAAGAACTCTAGATACGCTAGCAAAGGCAAAATAAAATGCCAAACCACCACGGCTTGGCATTTTTCATTTCTTGATCTATCAAAAGAGTTAAGCGTGGGCTTTGCGCTGCTCCTCAATCGTATCTAATAATTGATTGAAGGGCTTCTCAAACTTCTCTACCCCTTCTTTTTCTAGGTCGTCGGTTACTTTCTCCATGTCAATACCTAGCTCAGCTAACGTGGCCATCACCCGGTCAGCCTGATCCATACCATCGGCCACCTGGTTGGTGGGCTCTCCTCCCTTTTCCAATAGTGCTTCCAGGGTTTGGTCGGGCATGGTGTTTACCGTATCGGGACCAATTAGTGGATGAACGTAGCGTAGCTCTTCGTAGTCAGGGTTCTTGTTACCGGTACTAGCCCACAGTACGCGCTGCTTGCGAGCTTCGTGCTCAGCTAGTTTCTGAAAACGCTCACTAGAGAACGCCTCCTCAAATACTTTATAGGCCTGCTTGGCATTGGCTACTGCGGTTTCTCCCAGTACCGATTTAGCTTTCTCAGCCTGATCAAGCTTATTAGTTATGATGTCTTTTAGCATGGGATCTACCATCACATCAATACGGCTTAAAAAGAAACTAGCTACCGAAACTACGTGCTCGATAGACTCACCTTTTTCCAGTCGCTTCTCTAGCCCTTTTAAGTATGCTTCGGTTACCTCCCGGTAACGCTCTACGCTAAACAAAAGAGTTACATTGATATTAATACCCTCACTTAGTAGTTGGGTGATGGCCGGTAAACCTTCTTTGGTTCCGGGCACTTTAATCATCACATTAGGGCGATTCACCGCTTTCCAGAGGTAGCGGCCTTCTTCAATGGTGCCTTGGGTATCGTATACCAGCGAGGGTTGTACCTCTAGGCTCACACAGCCATCTTCACCGTTGGAAGCGTCGTATACCGGGCGAAACAAATCGGCGGCTCGCTGAATATCTTCTATCGCCATGTTTTCGTAAATCTTGATTCGCTCCAACCCATCGTTGGCGAGTTTTTCAATAGCCTCGTCGTAAGCATCGCTACCGCTAATTGCTTTCTGAAAAATAGCCGGGTTAGAAGTTAACCCTCGTACTCCTTTTTCGGTGATGAGCTGTTCCAGTTCGCCGCTGTTGAGTATTTGTCGGCTCAGATTATCGAGCCATACGCTTTGACCTAGTTGGTATATTTTGTCAAGCATTCGGTTTTCCATAGTTGTCGGTGTTTATTGTCTATCAGTGTATACTAAGATGCATTGGTAAAGGTTAAAAAATTGTCGGTATTATGACGGAATTATCTACTAAAATAACCGCAAAGTTCGGCTTTAGTTGGTCAATTTCTGTTCAAAACGAAAAACCGTATTACTTTCTTGGGTAGAATACGCATTACATACCTGGAAGGCAGACTTTCTACAGTTGAAGAAACGGCTACTTAGTCAAAGACTGGGGCTTTTTCGGGCTGATGATGGAAATCAAACAGCAACTCAGCCTGAGATTGGGTTAGTCGCTCTTCAGATAGTGATGGCAATTCTGACAATGCGAAGAATGCAGCATCCTGGGTTTCAGCACCGGGGGCTACAGTGCCGGCTACATAGCGGCACTGAATAAAAATTTTGTAGGTATAAAACGGGGTAGGCGGGTGAGCGTGACATTTCTTATCCAACACTGCTAGCAGCCGCTCCGGCACTACATCAATGCCCGCTTCTTCCTGGACTTCCTTCACCGCAATCTCGGAAGGAGAGTACCCCACATCGGCCCAGCCACCCGGAACTGTCCAGCATCTGTCAGACTTTTCCTGTACCATCAGCAATTTATCGTCTTGAAAAATAACACCCCTTACATCCACCTTTGGAGTTAGATAGCCCTCTTCGCGATCAAACAGATCGGTAATCTTCTCAAATGGAACATTCGTATAATCAGCCAGAATACAAGCACTCAGTTGGAGCAGTTCCTGATAACGCTCCAGATCGTAGTCGTTTTCGCCGTAGGTAAGTCCGGCCTGGGCGATAGACTGTATACGTTGGGCAGTTTTGAGCCAGTCATGATGCATAATGTACAGTGTTATCGTGGGTAGTGTTAAGGTGTTTAAGTGTTATGGTGTTATTGAGTTCAAAGTTCTGAGTTTAGAAAGACATAAATTCCTTCTGAACTTATTAATTTTAACATACGAACACTATAACACCATCACTGATAGCTAGCGATAAATTGGCGAATATCTTCGTGGCTCCCCATAATGAATAATACATCGCCTTTCAGGATTTTTGTTTCGGGATAGGGCACTCCAATAAAGTGGGCTGATTCCTCTTCGGTATCAGCTTTACGTTTAAGGGTAATGAGATTCAGATTAAATTTTTTGCGGAGATTAAGTTGCACCAGAGTTTGTCCGGTAACTTTTGCTGGGGCCTCGATCTCCACAATTTCGTATTCATCGGAGAGCGAAAGGAAAGCTTTGATACTAGGCTGTAGGAGCATTTTAGCCACTGATTCGCCAACTTTCTTCTCTGGCAATAAAATTTCTTCAATGCCTAGTTTGGTAAGAATGGCCCGCTGTTGCTCGCTAGCCGCCCGGGCAATAATCCGTTTTACCCCTAATTCCTGAAGAACCACGGTAGTTAGAACCAACGCCTCAAAGTTATCGCCAATAGCTACCACCGCGGCAGCTGCCCGGTCTATATCCTGGGCTTGTAGGGCTTTGTTATCAGTAGCATCTAAAGCTACGGCGTACGCCACCTGATCTTTAATTCGCTCTACGTTATTCAGTTCTTGGTCGATGGCAATTACCTCAGCTCCCCGGCTAGCCAAAGTAAGGGCAATAGAAGTGCCCAACTGACCCAGGCCGATGACCGCAAACCGCTGGCTCACGATAATTTTGTTTTCAGATAGGAAACCAGTATGTCGGCCGCTACCGGACATTCGTCTTCCGCGTACTCGCGGTTATTAGGAAACACCAGGTCCGATTCATGCTTGTGAGGTTCAATGTACTTCTCGTAAGCCGGAGCTACGTGGCTGCGGTACATATGGAGAATATCATCCAACGGATAGCCTCTTTCCTTCGTATCACGCACAATACGGCGATGGAGCTTTAAATGTTCCTTCGTTTCAATAAATACTTTCAGATCAAGTTGAGAAGCAACGGAAGGATAATGAAATACAAAGATGCCTTCCACCAGAATAACATCGGCAGGTTTGAATTCCAATATTTCTGGAATCCGGCCCGGATTGTTAAAAGTATATTCTTTTCGTTTTACAGTGTTTCCTTGTTTGAGCTGTTCTAGATCAGCAGCAAATGCTTCGTCATCAATAATGGAAGGCTCATCAAAATTAATATTTCGGTTAGCCGCTTGGTTGTGAACGGGAAGCTCTCGGTAGTAGTGGTCTTGAGAAATCAGACAACTGTGCTCTGATCCTAGCAGTTGATGAACCCAATGCAGGAACTGGGTTTTTCCGGAGCCGCTACCGCCGGTGATACCTACCACGTAGGGAGTGTCTGCCATTAGCTATCGGTGGTTTTGTAGAAAATCAACCAGCTTGTAAACGGCTTTTGCTCGGTGACTGATTTGGTTTTTATCTTCTAAAGTCATTTCAGCAAAACTTTGTTTATAGCCCTGAGGAGTGAATATGGGGTCATAGCCAAATCCGCCCTTGCCGGAAGGAGCTTCGGCAATAGTTCCTGGAGCAATGCCCTCAAAAGAATACTCCTGCTCATCCCGTATCAGTGTGATAACAGTGCGAAACTGCGCCTGTCGATTCTGAGCCCCAGCTAAGCCATTTAGCACTTTAACCATGTTAGCCTGGCTATCTCGCTCCGGTCCGGCGTAGTGGGCAGAATGAACCCCTGGTTCACCTTGTAATGCTTCAATTTCCAGTCCGGTATCGTCGGCAAAGCAGTTAATCTTATAGTTCTGGTAAACAAACCGGGCTTTCTGAGCCGAATTACCCTCTATAGTATCCTGAGTTTCTGGAAGTTCTTCGGTGCAACCAATGGCCTGAAGCCCCACAATTTCAAACGAACTACCTAATAGCTGCTGTACTTCCCTAATCTTATGTGCATTATTGGTAGCAAAGCAGAGTTTCATAATCAGTTAACAGTAACTACTTCAATATCAAACCGCAGAGGCGTAAAAGGGGGAATTTCAACACCTATCGGTGAGTTGATTACCCTTCGCTGAAACAAATCCAGCAGTATTTCTGTCGGAAAAGCCAGTTGGCTCTGGTCATAAGCAGCTAGCGATGGGATAACCACTGTCCCTTTTTCACCTTGCTTCATCTGAGATACGCCAATGTCAAAGCCTGTAATTAACCCGCTGTTACCTGCTGTAAAGCGTAGTAGGTCATCATCACTACCGGTATTGCTATCGAATTCGGTGCCGTCCAGTAAAGTTCCAGTGTACCGTACTTGTACTATCCTGCCGTTTTCAACTGCGATACCATCAGCCTCGCCTTCTTCAGTACGAATATAATATACACCATTAGTAAGACTATCGGCCTCGGTTAATCCATTGTTGGCTAAATTATTTTTGATCTCCTGATCCTCCTCAGTACCTAATTGATCTTCAGTTACAATTTCTACCAGTTGAACTCTCGCCCGGATGATAGCATTCTCCGGAACAACATTCTCTAACGAATATGTGACATACGCAAAGGCTGAAGGTAAGTAGAACTCGTATTCCTCACCAGTTTGCATAGTAGCAATAGAAAAATCCAGTACCGGCAGCACAAGATTATTCTCGAGAAGGTTGGTGGATAATGTAAAACGATAAGTGACGGGTGGCTCACCAGAGTCAGCTAGCCTTTCGTCTATCACTGCACCATCTAATACGGCTATCTGATAGTAGATGCGAATAATATCACCAGAAGTGAGTGAGTCGCCACTCGGATTTTCGGTGAGGACTTGGTAGTAGATATTACCTTCCTGAATGGCGTTGATACCGTTATCAGCTAGGTAGGTCTCAATTTCTTGTTGTTGCTGCTCGAGCAACTGAGTTCCGTCTTGTCCGCTATTATCTTCGGTATCATCGTTACAACCCACTAGTACTAGGGCTGAGAACCCAATGAGCCATCCAGTAAACTTCTTCATATGCTTATTAACAGATCGCCCTGGCTAGTTATTGCTTCACATCAACCAACTCTACATCAAAAATTAAAATAGAGTTAGCCGCAATAGGACCCATACTCTGCGGGCCATAGGCTAGTGGGCTAGGAATATATAATGTAGCTTTAGCTCCCTTATTTAACAAAGCAATACCTTCATCCCAACCGGCTATAACCGCTTGTCTACCCAAAACAAACCCGAACGGAGTACCACGATCATACGAAGCATCAAATGGAGTGCCGTCCAGTAACTTACCTCGGTAGTGAACGAAAACTGAATCACCCGCTGAAGGCTGTACGCCGCTTCCTTCTTCCTCAATAACGTAGCGTAATCCACTGTCGGTAGTTTGCGCATCTATATTGTTGTCTGCCAGGTATTCATTAATTGTTAGACTGTCGGCTGATAGTTGACCGGCTTGCTGAGCGAGCGCATCTTCCTGCTGCTGGCGCATCATTTCCATCTGGTAGGCTTGATAATCCTGAGGCGACATTACATCTTCCACTCCAATCTGGAACGTGATGGGGGCTTCGTTATCGATACCGGGCGGAATTTCTGCTCTGAACGTATTTACGAAAAGCTCTTCCGCGGAAACCTGAAAGTGGGCACTATCTCCCTTCTTCAGCATACCAAAAGCCTCAAAAACCTGACTGCTATCCATATTAGACGCATATTGTACGGGAATAGGACCATCTACTCCAGCGGGAGGAAATAGCAAGGAGTCATTCTGTAGATACTGCATGTTCATCAATAGAAAATCGCCACTATCGGCAGGCACACCTTCTCCTTCAGATAAATACTTGATCTTCAATCCTGATGCGGTTTCGGAATAACCCTCTTCACTGCTCTGGCTACAGGCTGCAAGACCCATAAGAAGGCACGTACTAGCAGATAATATGCTTAAAGATAGAATTCTCATGTTACTGTAATGCTTTTTGCTTTAGATGATTATGATGTAATTGTTCTTTGTATTCGGGTAGAAGTTTCAGGAACTTTTGTAAGGTTTCCTCCAGCGGAAGACGGGACACTCCGCCCGCGGCGTTCTTGTGACCACCACCTTCAAAATGCTTAGCGGCCAGGTCGTTTACCGCAAAATCGCCTACTGAGCGGAAGGATAGCTTCACTACGTCGGTACGGTCAATAATAATAGCCGCCATGCTAATTCCCTTTATTGAGAGAGCATAGTTCACCAGTCCTTCTGTATCGCCCTGCCGAGATTTGAATTTTCGCAGATCTTCCGCAGTAATGGCAAAGTAAGCCGTTCGGTATTCTTCCATTATCACCAGCTTCTGACTTAAAGCGTAGCCGATAAAGCGTAGCCGGTCTACCGAATTATTATCGTAAACCAACTTGCTTACCTTGGATATATCAGCTCCTAAGGCAATCAGATCAGCTACTACCTCATGAACGTGCTGGGTAGTATTAGGGTGGCGGAACGACCCCGTATCGGTCATTACCCCGGCATACAGACATTCAGCCATATCGCCATCAATAAGATTCCGATATCCTAAATCTTTAATAAGTTGGTATAGCAACTCGCAAGTAGCTGCTGAAGCAGTATCCCAAAACTCTATGTCAGCGAAATCTTCTTTGCCGTAGTGATGGTCAATAATCACTTTGATAGCGTTGGCTTCCCGCACGGGATTTTCTAGCTTATCAATACGATTAAGTGAACAGAAATCCACGCAGATAATTACACTGGCAGCAGCCAGACATTGCTCCGACTTTTTTTTCTGGGAGGGTTCACAGTAGATCAGCACATCCTCGTGCCCCTTCATCCAATGAAGAAACTCCGGGTAGTCGGTAGGGGAAATCACCTGTACCTCGTGTTGCTGCTTTTTCAGGTATAAGGCTAACCCAAGTGCTGAGCCTAGTGCGTCAGCGTCAGGGTTCTGGTGAGGAACGATAACTACTTTCTGAGGCGAACGCAGTAGTTCCTTAAAAGCATTAATATTTTGCATTCTATTAAGTCAGGTCATACACCGTGTAGCGCGCTACACTTAAGTACCTCACAAAAGCGGACTGCAAATTTGGGGATATTATCCCTAAAAACAAATTTGGGTCCGGTGTTATGATTTAGAGGTAAGAAGTGGTTAGCTGCGTAGATGTGCGGAATAACCAACTTATTAACAGTTAGTTACGGAATTCCGCTCCACGGCGATTAACCCTATTATACAATTAGTACGAAGATTTAGTTCATTGACTTTAGCGGCGAAAAGACTCTTACTTTTCTATTAGGTTGGAGCATTTATTCTGACGAACTTATCGCGTTTCTTTACGTTATAAATTAAGTTTAATTCCTATAAATTACTTTTGTTATGAACCCGGTACAAGCCCGATCCCGCAGCGTACATATTTACCTTGAGTCTAATCCTAACCCCAATTCTCTCAAATTTGTTGTCAACTTTATGTTGGTTCCGGAAGGAGACAGCTACGACTTTCCGGATGCGGACAGTGCCAAGCACGCTCCTTTAGCGAAAGAGTTATTCGCGTTTGATCATGTGGCTCGAGTATTTTATATGAGCAACTTCATTACGGTAACTAAAGACGAACAAGTAGAGTGGGCGGAAATTCAGGGACCGATTAAAGAACACATTAAGCAGTATCTGGAAGCCGAAAAGCCGCTGCTGGTACCTGAAGCTTTTAGCGAGGAAGAAGGTGATCAGGAGGATGACGAAACCGTACTGAAAATAAAGAGTATTCTGGACGAATACATTCGCCCGGCAGTAGAACAAGATGGTGGTGCCATCGGCTTTCATTCATTTAAGGAAGGCACCGTGAAGGTACTGCTACAAGGTTCGTGCAGTGGCTGCCCTTCGTCTACTATCACCCTTAAAGCCGGTATTGAAAACCTATTGAAAACGATGGTGCCTGAAGTGAAAGCGGTAGAGGCAGAGGGAGTGTAAGTTCTCTTTTGTTCAGCCTGTAAAAGGTTCCCCTACGATATTCTCTTTAATGCAATACATGTAAAAACACGATTCATCGTGTTTTTACCAGATACTGTCTTAAAATAAAAAAGCTCCCAAAGAGGAGCTTTTCATTTTTGTATGAAATAGGAATCTGTTACAGCGAACGTTTCACTTCTTTTTCCTCGAAGCCCTCGATTACGTCGCCCACTTTAATATCGTTAAAATTCTTAATGCTGATACCGCACTCGAAACCAGCGCGTACTTCAGCTACATCATCTTTCTCACGTTTCAACTGGTTAATTTCACCAGTATAGGCTACAATACCATCTCGGATTAATCTGATTCGATTGTTTCGTTTAACAGTTCCATCAGTTACATAGCAACCAGCCACGGTACCCACTTTCGATATTTTGAAGATTTGCCGTACTTCTACATTTCCGGTAATTACTTCTTCTACCGTAGGAGCCAACATACCTTCCATCGCATCTTTAATCTCGTTGATGGCATCGTAGATGATCGAATACAGACGAATTTCAATTTCTTCTTTTTCGGCCAATCCCCGGGCACTGTTAGATGGACGTACCTGGAAACCAATAATAATCGCATCGGAGGCTGAAGCCAATAGTACATCTGACTCGGAAATCTGTCCTACCGCTTTATGAATAATATTAACCTGAACCTCCTCGGTAGAAAGTTTCAGTAGTGAATCCGAAAGGGCTTCTACTGATCCATCCACGTCACCCTTCACAATTACGTTCAGTTCACGGAAAGAACCGATAGCTAAACGACGTCCGATCTCATCCAGTGTAATATGCTTTTTGGTACGTAGCGATTGTTCACGCTGAATCTGTTCTCGCTTAGTAGCAATCTCCCGGGCTTCCCGGTCGGTTTCCATCACGTTAAACTTATCGCCAGCCTGAGGGGCACCATCCAAACCGAGCATCTGTACTGGAGTAGCCGGTGGAATTGCCTTCATCCGATTTCCCCGGTGGTTAAACATGGCTTTTACCTTACCAAACTGAGATCCGGCCAAAATCACATCACCTACTTTCATGGTGCCTGATTCTACCAGAAGGGTAGTTACATAGCCTCGGCCTCGGTCCAGCGTGGCTTCAATAACAGTACCGCTGGCGGGGCGATTCGGATTGGCTCTAAGTTCCAGTAGCTCAGATTCAAGAAGAACCTTTTCTAACAGTTCTTCCACTCCCTGACCAGTTTTGGCCGAAATTTCCTGGCTCTGGTATTTACCACCCCATTCTTCTACCAGAATATTGATTCCGGATAATTCCTCCCGAATTTTATCGGGATTAGAGTTAGGGCGGTCTATTTTGTTAATAGCAATAACGATGGGTACTCCGGCTACCTGAGCGTGGTTGATTGCTTCCTTGGTTTGGGGCATCACGGCATCATCAGCGGCTACCACAATGATAACTACGTCGGTTACCTGTGCACCCCGAGCCCGCATGGCGGTAAAGGCTTCGTGACCAGGTGTATCGAGGAAAGCGATGCGCTTACCGCTATCGGTAGTCACATCGTAGGCTCCTATATGCTGGGTAATACCCCCGGCTTCGCCTTCGGTTACTTTAGAGCTTCGGATATAGTCCAGCAACGAAGTTTTACCGTGGTCAACGTGTCCCATAATAGTTACAATGGGAGCCCGTTCTTCTAGATCTTCCTCATTATCTTCCTCAACCTCAACGGCGATTTCTTCCTTGGCGTCGACAAACTCCACCTCGAAGCCAAATTCATCGGCAATAACGGTGATTGTTTCGGCATCTAAGCGCTGGTTGATAGAAACAAACATGCCTAACGACATGCAGGTAGAAATAACTTCGTTTACACTTACGTTCATCAGTGAAGCCAGATCGTTGGCCGAGATAAACTCAGTTACTTTTAGTGCTTGTTGTTCTTGCGCTTCCTGCATTGCCTGCTCCTCCCGTTCCTTCCGGGCATCACGGCGACGCTCCTGACGGGCTTTTCCGCGTTTTTTGTTGCCCCCACTTAGGCGAGCCAGCGTTTCCTTAATCTGCTCTTGAACCTCCTTATCAGAGATTTCTTCTTTTTTCTTAGCTCCTTTTTTGCCTCCGCCCCGACGGTTATCCTGACGTCCGCCACTCTGCTGCGGCCTGGCATTGTTATCGTCTTTGATACGGCGGCGACGCTTACGTTTTTTCTTACGCTCGTCGGAAGAAGCTACCGGGGTAGCTTTGTCTTTCTTCTTAGGCTCAGAAGGGAGTTCTATTTTACCGACTACATTTAAGCCCTGCAGCTTATCGGCTTTAGCTTTAATAACCTCATCCTTCTGGTGATCTTCTTTTTTCGATTCTTCAGCCTTAGCTTCGGTTGGCTCCGGCGGAGTAGTTTCTGTGGAAGCCGTTGGTTCCGGCTCTTTGTTCTTAGTTTCTTCTTTTACCTCTGGTTTAGTCTCTGTAGTAGGAGCACTTTCTTTTGGAGCTGGAGTTGGTACTTCAGCTTTAGTCTTGGCTGGAGCCGGTGCTTTCTCTTCTACTTCTTTTTCTTTCGGCTTTTCTTCTTTGGCTGCTACCTCAGGTTTAGTGGGCTCAGCAGCTTTTTCTTTCTCTTTCTTATAAGCGGGTGCTTTCTTATTCTTGCCTACTTCATCAAGGTCAATCTTACCCACTACGTTTAGGCCCTGTAGTTTTGGGGCTTCAACTACCTCATCATCATTTTTCTTTTCGACGGCAGGCTGTGGTTTTTCCACTTCCTTCTCACTCTCTTTGGCCTGCTTTTCTTCTCGGGATTCTTTCTCGGCTGCTAACTGCTTAATGAACAAATCCTCTTCCGATGGTTTATCTTGCTGCACGTGTTTGCCGGTAGCATCAATCACCTGGTTTTCTTCCCGACTACCGATAGTAATCCCCGATGCTTCCTCTATGTCCATAGCCGATGAGGCAAATTCCTTCGCCAGTAGGTCGTACTGCTCCTTCGGAATTTTAGCGTTCGGACTACGATCTATGTCGAAGCCTTTGTTGCTGAGAAAATCCAAAATGGTGTTTCGACCCACGTTGAATTTCCGGGCAACTTGGCTCAACCTCATCGTTTTTTCTTCTACCATACTCAAATATGAGTTATTTTTCGCGTTTTAT
>CAKZYJ010000431.1 GCA_937884755.1 uncultured Flammeovirgaceae bacterium | reverse complement strand
AACACTTGAACACTTGAACACTTGAACACTTGAACACTTGAACACTTGAACACTTGAACACTCATGTAATGGATAGATCATTTTTATTTAAGCGAAGAGCGATTGAAATTTTACTGATTGCGGTGGGTATTACCTCCGCCAGTATTGGCCTGAAAGGATTTTTGCTACCCAACCATTTTTTAGACGGGGGAGTAACGGGCGTTTCACTTTTAGTAAACCACGTAACCGATTGGGATATTGCCTGGCTAATTGTAGTGATTAACGCGCCTTTTATCTGGCTAGGCTACCGGCAGATTTCTAGTGTGTTAGCGATTAAGTCAATTATATCGATTGTTGTCTTTGCCATCGCGCTCTACTTTATTGAGGTGCCGTTGATGACGGACGATAAGCTGCTGATTGCGATTTTTGGCGGTATCTTTTTAGGAGCTGGTATTGGCTTTTCGGTAAGAAGCGGAGCTGTGATTGACGGTACTGAGATTCTGGCTATTTACCTGGGCAAGAAATTTCGGGCAACCATTGGTACGGTTATTCTGATCTTCAATGTGATTTTATTCATTATCGCCGCGATGGTAATTGATGTGGAAGTGGCACTTTATTCTATTCTTACTTATCTGGTAGCCTCCCGCACTACCGACTATATCATCCACGGTATTGAAGAGTATATTGGTATTACTATTATCTCGGCCAAGAGCGAAGAGATACGGGAAGCTATTACCGAGAATTTGGGCTATGGTCTCACCATTTATCAGGGAAAGCGCGGCTACAAAAAAATGCCCCACCTCACTGCTGAGATTGACATCATTCATACCATTGTCACCCGCCTGGATCTACGCCGGGTACATACCTTAGTAGAAGGTATTGATCCTCAGGCCTTTATGGTAGAATATAATGTGAATGATACCAAAGGAGGGGTGATTAAGAAGAAACTGGAATAAAGAGCAGCTTTATTATAAAAATGGTTGATAGAAGGTGAAGCTTTGGTAACAATTTGTTAACAAAAAGGTAACGCAGGCTTGCTGATGGTTTTATACTTTTAGTTGTCCTTTCGCAAGAAAGTAACACATCAAACCATCAACCAACCACGCTCACGATGACCTATTTATTTACTCCTATCCGATTTTCCCAGTTCCAACTTTCTTTTTTGCAATTACTGCTCTTCTTCTGCATTGGGGGCTGCTTTGTTGGCCCAATCACAACCTATGCCCAAGGAACGGATGCTTCTATTTCGGGGCGTATTACCGACGAAAATAATGAAGCACTTCCGGGGGCGACGATAGAAGTTGTCAATCAATCTACGGGTTTTGCTACCGGTACGGTTACTAACCTTCAGGGGGTTTATAATTTACAGCAACTTCCGGTAGGTGGGCCCTATGTTGTGACGGTAGGCTTTGTAGGTTACGCCGACCAGAAAAAAAGTGGATATTCTCTAAACCAGGGAGACAACCTGAAAGTAGATTTTTATTTGAGTGAAACAGCTACCGAACTCTCGGAGATTGTGATTAGCGGTAACAGCTTTCAGAGTAGAAATAACCGCCTTGGTGCGGCCACTTCCATCAGTGCTAAAGATGTAAAAAGTTTACCGGCCAATGATCGAAATTTCGAGAATCTGGCAGCACTTTCACCTTTAGTCGGTAACGGAACCAATATAGCGGGTATGAGCAGTCGCTCTAACTCTATTCAGATTGATGGAGTAAACTCCCGAGAAGCTAGCTTCGGTGGACAAGGCTCTTCACCCTATGTATTATCCATGGAAGCCTTGCGGGAATTTGAGGTAGTTACTAATTCCTACGATGTGATTGATGGGCGGGGAGCCGCAGGAGGAATTAAAGCGGTGACTACCTCCGGAACCAATGAATTTCACGGGAGTGCATTTGCTTACTTTTGGGATGCTCGATTGGCAGCTGACCAAGATTTACGAGGGCGAGATGTGTTAGGAGATACAAAAATACAACGCGGTTTTTCGCTAAGTGGCCCTATTATTAAAGATAAATTACATTTTTCGGTGGTGTACGACGGGGAGCGCTTTGAGGAGCAATACGATCTTTGGGCGCAAACCGATGAAGAAGGCATTCTACAGAACAACCAAGGCGGACGGATTTCGGTAGCCGATATGGAGCGAGCCCTGGAAATACTTCGTACCCCTCGCTATGGTGTAGGCGACGGGCCGCAATACGGCTTCTTCCAACGTACTCGTAAGCTAGACACCTGGTTTGCCCGCCTAGATTGGCAACTCAACCGTCGTAATACGCTTACATTACGATTTAATTCTAACAACTTTGAGCGTCCTAATCGTAATAACAGTGATATTGGCCGCTACGGACTACATGCTTCTACGTATGATTTTGTTAATCGAGGATACAACGCTTTGCTGTCGCTGCGCTCTCAGATCACTCCTAATGTTTCTAATGAAACCAAGTTTGGTTATTTCTATAATACGCGGGGGAATATTATCACTACGGGGCGCCACCCCCAGTTATGGATTATTGCTGAATCGGCGCTTCCTACCGGAGATACCTCCGAG
Source organism: uncultured Flammeovirgaceae bacterium (assembly GCA_937884755.1). Classification (GTDB taxonomy): domain Bacteria; phylum Bacteroidota; class Bacteroidia; order Cytophagales; family Cyclobacteriaceae; genus Tunicatimonas. Next base: position 11,197 of record CAKZYJ010000431.1, on the reverse strand, counting down.
TATATTATGGTACCTCGTTATAATCGTTGGACACCGGAAGATCAGACCAATCATACCTACAACCTGATCAACAATACCTTTATGTCTAAAGGGCGATTCAATATTACCTTTGGCACAGATAATCTGCTAACCAACAGCCGGGGTATTTACACCCACGACACCCAGGGTCGCTTTGATTTCTTTAGTTTGGATGCGTTAGAGCGAGGAGAACCTGATCGCTATCGCCGAAAGTTTACCAATCCGGGACAAGAATTGGTAGATCCGGTAAGTACCTGGATGCTCGACCTTTCTGCCTACGCGCAGGTTTCCACCGAACTCATTCCTGATCTGGAAGTAAGTGCTGGACTGCGCTACGACCTAAATATGTTTTTGACTAAAGCCGATTACAACGAGGCATTAGATCACGAATTGGGTTACCGGAATGATGTGGCTCCTATTGATTTTGACAATATTCAACCTAGGCTGAATCTCAATTGGGATGTTAAAGGCCGAGGCATTAATATTTTCAATGCTGGAGCTGGTTGGTTCGTTGGGCAAGTAGTGACTCGCCCTTACATCTACTCTCTCATTGATAATGGTATCCGGTTTACCGGAGTAGATGTATTCCGGGGGGATGTTGATGAGAATGGTAACGAGATTGTTCTGCCTACGCCAAACTATGAGACCTACGATAATAATTACGACGCTATCCCTGGTGAAGGGCTTACTCGTCAAGATTTATTTCCTACTGAGGAAGGAGCCGCACAGGTGGTTCGCTTCTTAGACGAAGATTTTGAAGTACCCATGTCATTCCGCGCCAATGTAAGCTGCCATCGTTATCTGACTGACTGGTTCCGGGTAGGGGCCAGTTTCTACTACAGCCATACCAAGGATATGTACGTGATGGAGAATGCTAACCTAAGTAATCAGGTGCAATTCAACATTCAGGGAGAGGGCGGAAGAGAAGTGTATACTCCCATTGAGAGCTACGATTTAGAAAACGGTGGTCCCGCCAATTTCCGGGAAGCTCGTATTTCCGATCAGTTTGAAGATGCGTTGATGTTTACGAATGGCTACGAAACTCGCTTTATGGCTTTAGTACTGGATGCTTCCCTTGATTTACCCAATAGCGGGAAGCTAGACGTTAGTTACACTCGGGCCGACGCTCGAGGAGCGCAGCGTTTCCGCAATGAAGACGATCAGCGCTTTACTGGGGTCTCTTACTTCGATTACGACTTTATCAATAATGCTTACTCGCCCGAAGATTTTCGTCATAAGATTTTGCTTAACCTAACCACTCCGAAAGTAGGGGGAACGCAGTTAGGCGTATTTCTGAACATGATTAAGCAAGGACGGTTTTCTGCTACCACCCGACCCGCTGATCTAAACGGTTCTAAAGTAAGGGAGGGGACTGGCTTTACTGCTTACATCTTTGATCCTGACGATCCGCAAACGGCCGCTTTGCAAGGGGAGCAATTTGCTGAAGATTTACGATTTGTGTTCGAGAATACTTCACCCGAAGCTCGGGAGTATTTGGAAAATAATATTGGGCAATACGCTCGCCCCAATGGCGGTATACGTCCCTGGCGTACTGAGCTTAATTTACGACTTACGCAGGATATTCCGCTGGTAGGCAACCATCAACTTACCTTTAATATTGATGCGTTTAATTTCCTAAACCTGATTGATCCTACCTGGGGAGGATTTCATAACATCATCAACGAAGAGCTGTACAATGTAGAGGGTTTTAACCCTGAAACCCAGCAGGTACAGTACAGCGTACGCACTAACTACGGCCAGCGCCGCTACGAAGGCAATGGCTTTACCCTAATGATGGGACTAAGATACAGCTTTTAACCAGGTTAATGCGAGATAGTGCCGATAACGCTGAATTAGTCTGCCTTTTTTCACTTTCCTCACTCTCTTTTGCCGAGATGAGTCTGCATAGAAATTAGCTTGTAAAAAACGTCTCACTTTGCGTACGGTTGGCATCATTCATGGTAACGGTAATCAAAAAAACAATTTTACTGGCACCAAGAAAGCAATTGATATAAGAGAAATAGCGGAGACTAGTTGCCGTTGCCTACTCACTATCGGCGCATAACGGAGACCATTCTCCGTTATGTGGTTGTTGTGTGTTATTGAAAAAAAATATGAGAAGTTTGCTTGTACTAAGTTTGTTCATACTTGGCTGTACTTCCAATGATTGTGTTGATGAATCAGATATTACAACTAAAAGATTACCAGAATTTAGTGGAGCTTTTCCTACGACAATTGAACAAAGCTTCAATTTTTTAGACACTTTACTAGCAGAAGAAATTAAAAAAGCGATAAAGTGTTTTGACGAATATGACATCAAAAAACAACGAGTTTTACCGGGTCTTTGGATGTGGATTCACAATAACTTTCAGTTGTATAACAATGCCACTCAATTAGGTCAATTCTTTGAGCAACAGCATATTGATAAAATGCAAAGGTCCAGTTTGATTGGTATTCTTTACCATAGGCATTTGAATGGGGTTAACTTAAAAAAGGAAGATTTATTTCTTGAATATAGAATTCTTAACGATAGCAAAGGCAGAGTGTCGAGTTTGTCTCAAAGAGATCAAATAACAGATGAAGAATATATACAAATCAAGAAATTGGCTTTCATAGCAGATTCACTTATGGCCATTAACGGAAAGGCTGGCGTTAAAAGCATCTTGAATGAAAAGGAGCTTTCAAAAGAATTTCAAAAAATGATTGATAATAGAAGCCTCGTGCTAGATTTGACCAGAGATATTAGGGTTAAAGCTTCCTCGCAGGAAAATTATTCTAAAAGTATAGATGAACTAAGGAAACTAGGATACAGTTCGCAATTAAAAAATTTTAATAGCCTGTCATTTGGGCAAAAAATAATAGTCCTGGAAAGGGTTAGGATAGATATACTTGAAAAAGAAAACAACGCACAACACTAGCTAGCCTCAAGCCTAGTTTGAAACGCAATTTGGTAGCTTTTTGCTCCAATTGCTAATAATGAAACACAAACAGGAAACGCAAACAAAACCGGCCTGAGGCTAGCCAAATCGTTAGGCACAAGAATAACGAACTGGAATATCTATACAACCTTTGGTGATATGTATACATCTGCTGCATAGCTCGTTGCGATATTTGTCCCATGAAAGTTTTAGCAAAGTTTTACATGGGTTTATTGCTGGTCGCCACAACGGGAATGCTCGTTTGGGGTGTCGCCGGCTTTTTTGAATACTTCACGGGAATCACTCCTTTTATCAAGTTACAAAATGATGCCTATCCAGGCGCAGTGCAATTTGTGCATTGGTTCCTGATCACCACCACGGGCGCAACTTTTCTATTAGGATATTTCACAAGGTGGAAATGGACACCCTTCGCCATGGTTACGCTCTTTTCTAATCTGGCAGTTTTGTGCACCATTCAAACATTCGATTTTATGTCGGCACAATGGAGCTTTGGCGCTTATGCCTCAGAAATGGTTTCCTATGTGGTGCATTCCATATTTCTTCTACTCTCTTCGCTCTCCAAGTCACGTTTTAATCACTTTCAATCATGAAAAAACGTGTACTGATAGCCGGGGCATCTGGTATGGTAGGTAAACGAATCCTAGACAAATGTTTGGCTTCGCCCCAAGTATCAAACGTAGTATCTCTTGTTCGCAAAGAATCCACTATAACCCATCCAAAACTGCAAGAGGTACTAGTGGCTGATTTTAAAGACTACACATCACTCATAGATTATTTTGAGCGTATTGATGCCGCATTCTTTCGCATCGGAGCATATGCAGGTCAGGTTTCTAAGTCATTGTTCAAAGAGATTACTGTTGACTATGCCGTGCGATTTGCCGCAGTGCTGAAAGATAAAAGTCCAGATGCTAGCATGTGCTTATTAAGCGGATCAGGTGCGGATAGAACAGAACAAAGCGGGATGGCCCTTGCTAAATACAAGGGCATAGCCGAAAACGGTATTTCTCGTTTAGGTCTTCAGTTCTATGCTTTTCGACCTGGATATATCTACCCGGTTACTCCGCGAAAAGAGCCGAGCATCATGTATCGCCTATTGCGTTGGTTCTACCCAATTCTCAAGCGCTTGAGCCCAGATAGCAGCATCACATCTGAACAGCTTGCCCAGGCCATGTTCAATATAGGCTTACACGGGGCAAACGAAGAAATACTTGAAAATAGTGCGATTCTGGGCTATGCCAATTCAGTTTCAACGAAAGAGGTTCAACACAGTATGAACCTGAACTTATAAGAAACATCTAAAAACAATGAGAAAATGAAAAAGCTGGAAAACAAAGTCGCCATCATTACAGGGGTAAGCGGATCATTGAAAAAGAAAAGTGCATTCAAATAATAAGCTTAAAATAAACTAAGAATCAAAAATCAATTAGTAATTAAATAATAGAAATATGGGAGTTGTATCGAAATTCGTTGCCAACATAGTGACAAAAAAGGGAGGTTCACCAGTATTTGATGATCCGAAAGAAGACTTTGGTCTTGACTATGAGAATGTCACGTTCAAAGCTAAAGACGGTGTTTTACTTTCAGGCTGGCTAGTAAACCCTGGCCAGAAAAAAGTAATTATTCAAACCCACTTTGGCATTCAATGTAGTAGAAGTGGTTATACTCCGAAAGGAAAAGGTTTAATGAAGTCATGGAACGAAAACATCCGTTTTCTCAAACATGCCAAAAGTCTGGCAGACCAAGGTTATAGCATTTTGATGTATGATATGCGAAATCATGGCAAAAGTGCTGACGGCACAAGTGAGTGGATAACAGGAGGAGTTGAAGAATACAAGGATGTTATTGCTGCGGTAGACTATATATCGAACCACTCTGATTATAAAAATGCTTCAATAGGACTATTAAGTATTTGTATGGGCTGCAATGCGACCACCTATGCCTATGGCATTGAAAGCGGATTACAGGAATTTGAAAATATCAAAGCTATGGTCGCTATTCAACCACTGGGCTTTGACGACTTTCTTGATGGGATAGGCATGCCCAATTCATTGATAGAGCGCGCCAATTATGTGAGCCTAAGGCGCGGGGGAGCAGATTTCCATGAAAGTTGTTTGAACAACGTAAAAAACATTAATGTACCTACTTTACTGTTTCAGAATGCCAAGGATCCGTTCACTAAGATGGACTTTATCAATGATTACTATGACCAATTACAAGTTGAAAAAGAGTTGTTTTTACCCGAATTAAAAAAGAATCGTCTGGCTGCTTATGCCTATTTCGGAGAACATCCAGAAAAATTGGTGGGATGGTTTAACCAATATGTCCATTAAAACGAGCGTACCGAATTATCACTGAATACAATAACATGAATTTCAGCCTAACAAACACCCCATCACAAAAAGGACGGGTGGCCATCGTTACCGGGGCAAACAACGGTATCGGGTTTGAAACAACCCTGGCGCTTGCCAAGCATGAATTCACCGTAGTGATGGCGTGTAGAAATCTCGAAAAAGCGGAACAAGCCAAAACAGAATTACTGCAGAAAACACCCCAAGCGGATTTGGATACCATGCCATTAGACTTGAGCGATTTGGATAGCGTACGCGCATTTGTAACTGCATTCAAAAGCAAATATGCCAAATTAGATGTGCTCATCAACAATGCGGGGGTGCTGATCTATTCAGGCAAGAAAAATAAAGCTGGGGTTGAATTGCAGTTTGCCACCAATCACCTGGGACATTTTTTGTTAACTAACTTGCTGCTCGACTTAATTCCTGATAACCCGGCTTCGCGGATTGTTTCCCTCAGTAGCTTGGCACACAAAAGCGCTAAAATCCATTTTGATGATTTAAACGGAGAAAACATTGACGATGCCGAAGCCATTTACGGTCAGTCTAAACTCGCCAACTTGATGTTCGCTGATGAACTGAATCGCAGACTGAAAAATGGCAATAAAAAGATTATTGCACTGGCCGCGCATCCAGGTGGATCATCTTCAGGTCTGTTCAACGAAATGTCAAGAGCGAAGTATTATTTCTTCATGATACTTTCACCATTTATACTAAACTCACCGGCTTCTGCTGCCAAGCCTTCATTATTTGCGGCTTTAAGTCCCGAAGTAAAGGGGGGTGAGTATGTTGGTCCACAAGGTTTTAATGAGTTGAAAGGAAAAGTGGGTTTTGCCAAACGAAGTTCCTATTCCCAGCGTGAAGATGTAGCGCAACAGCTTTGGGAGCTATCTGAAGAAATGACGGGTGAGGCTTTCTTATTAGCATCCAAAAAATGAAGGTTTTACGTTCAAAATGGATACTTGGAACGGGCATAACTCTAGCAGTTTTTCTCCTGCTGGCTGCACAAACTGAAAAATCGGCCCATGCAGAAATCATCATTGAAGCTTCTCCTGATCTGGTTTGGAGCGTTTTGATGGATGAAAAATCATATCCGGATTGGAACAATGTGTTATTCCCTGCAACGGGAAAAATAAAAGAGGGCAATGTTTTAGATTATAAACTGATTACTCCGGCAGGAGAAGAGATTGACATTGATATGAAGGTAAAAGCATTGATTCCACGTAAGTTGTTGAATCAGCAGGGAGGTGTGCCGGGAGTATTCACCTATAACCATCGCTACATCTTGCATGAGAAAGGGAAAAATACGCGCGTAGTCATCCATGAAGACTTCAGAGGAATTGGCGTTCTGTTCATTGATCTCACGTGGCTTCAACCAGCCTATGCCGAACTAAACCACTCGCTACGCGAATACGTGCTTGAAATGAAATAAGAACGAGAATGAGGATATCTCGAGAAAAATAGTCTCGACAGTATGCAAAACAGTTAAAATTGGTATGTTTAATACGACTAAAAAGGGTGCTATGAATGATATCATCCAAATAGAAAGCATTTCTAAAATGCACGATGTTTTTGGTTTACCAAAACCTAGGCACCCCCTGGTTTCAATTATCCGGTTTAAAGACACGCAAATCTTACCCGAATTCCACCATGTGCGCTGTACGTTTGGCATGTATTGCGTTACGCAGAAAAATGATACTGAAGGTACCATGCGTTATGGGCGCAATGCGTACGACTTTCAAGAAGGATCGATGGTATTTATAAAGCCCGGTCAGGTTCTAACCTATGACGGACACCTTTCCAAAGCCGAAGACCCGGGTTGGGCTTTACTTTTTCACCCTGACCTGATCAGAAAATCAGAGCTCGCCAAAACCATTGACAACTATTCCTTTTTCTCGTACGATCTAGCGGAGGCCTTGCACATTTCCGATGAAGAGAAACGCTCACTAAACGAGATTCTGAATAAGACTGAAGGTGAGTATCAGCAGAATATTGATCGGCATAGCCAAAAGCTTATTGTCTCTAACATTGAATTGTTGCTGGATTACTGCACCCGTTATTACGACCGCCAATTCTACACCCGAAGCAATTTAAACCAAGATGTGCTGGTGAAGTTCGACCGCATCTTAAAAGAGTACTTTGATCAAGACAATCAACTTTTAACCGGCATACCTACGGTTGCCTTTTGTGGTGAAGCCTTAAACCTATCGCCTAAATACCTGAGCGATTTGTTGAAGCGTGAAACAGGCAAGAATGCCAAAACACACATCGATGATTTCTTATTGAACCGGGCCAAAAACCAACTGCTCAATTCCACAGGTTCCATTAGCGAAATAGCCTATAACCTTGGCTTTGAATATTCTCAGCATTTCTCGAAACTGTTTAAAGCCAAAGCAGGTATGAGCCCAAGTGAGTACAGAAATATGAATTGAATAAAAAACCCAGTGCCCAACACAACCTATACGTAATACCCTTCTGGATACTGCGCATAGCCAAAACGTTGTGTACTAAGATTGAAGACAATGCAAGAGAACTAAATAAATTCTGGAGAGAACTATGATTAGAGTGGTTTATCGTTGGCATGTCGCGCCAGAAAACTTTAAAGAATTTGAGAAAATATGGAGTACTACAACTAATAGAATTCATGAATCTGTATTGGGTGCGTTCGGTAGTTTCATGTTGAGATCTTTTGAAAATGAGACGGAAGTGGTTACCATAGCAAAATGGGATTCATTAGAATCATGGAAAAACTTCTGGGGAAATGAAAACCCAAAAGAAATGGAAGCTATGAGAAAGCTAGGAAAACGTATTTCCGCGGAGGTTTTTGAGGAAATGGGAGATCATACGCGGTAAAGAGGATATTGATTTGGAAAATAGGTAAGTATGGAAATAATGTGTCTTAATGGCTGGGGGAGGAAGCTTTATGACCAATTACTTCCATATTTGACTAAAGAAAATACGGAATGAAGTCCCCCGCATTCCGTCTAATATTTGCCTGCAAACTAGCCAATTAGTTTCGGTCAAATCCAAAAATGGCTGGTGCAAAAGAGGCATTGAGTCCCATGCCAAGTGCGGCTTGTTTCATCTCATCGGGCACATTGCCACAGAACAGGAACTCTCCCGGAGTTGCAATTTGCAGTAAGTTCTCAAAGTGCCCGGCAGCAGTTGTTCCAAGATGAAAACCAACTGCTCCTGCATCTGTAAATACATCTAAGACGATCAATCTGGAAGAAGATTCGTCAAAATAGCATTGCACTTTTAATGCTCCAGGTTCGTTAGCATTCATCTGCTCAGTCACTTCTGTGTAGATTGCTTTCAAATCGTTTGACTTTCCTTCTTTGGCAGTCCACGAATAGACTACTGTTACTTGTTGATTTTCCATTTTATTTTGATTTTATGATTAATAATATTCCAAAGGTAATGTCGTTTATACCCACTTAAAAGGTGTAAAAACGACTATATATAGTGTTGTTTACGACACCATGACCATTTATTTTTGTGGACATGAAGCACATTAGTATTCTTATTCCGCTCGGAAATAGTGTAGTCGACACTATCATTGCACCGTACAACATGTTCAAGATGGCGAACGTCTATTATCAGAGGTTGAATAGCTTGCCTGAACCGCTTTTTACTATTGATCTGGTAGGCGTTAATGAGGAACCCATTACCTACCAAAAACTTTTTACAGTTTCACCAACAGCGAGTATTGCCTCCGTCCAGAAAACGGATCTGATTATTATATCTCCCATAAGTGGCGATCTGGAAAAGGCAACTGAAGCGAATACAGAGCTAGTGAACTGGATAAAAAAGCAACGAATAGAACATCATTCAGAGTTAGCAAGCTTGTGTAAAGGTGCTTTTCTTTTAGCTGAAACCGGATTGGTTAATGGAAAAAACTGTGCAACACACTGGACAGCCCACAATCTGTTCCAACAGAAATATCCGAAAGTAAACCTTGTTGCAGAAAACATTATTTGTGAGGATAATGGAATCTACTCAAGTGGCGGAGCCTACTCTATTCTTAACTTTACTCTGTATTTAATCGAGCGGTATTTTGGAAGAGAAGTAGCCATCTGGATTTCAAAAATCTCGGAAATTGAATTTGACCGGGTTAGTCAGAGTCAGTTCATCATATTTAGTGGACAAAAAGAGCATACTGACGAACAGATTAAAGCAGCACAAGAGTTTATTGAAGGTAATTACGCTGATAAACTAAATGTGGAAGCCATTGCTAAAAGTGTGAATGTAAACGTTAGAAGCTTTTTAAGAAGATTCAAAAAAGCAACTTCTAATACACCACTAGAGTATATCCAACGTGTAAGAATTGAGGCTGCAAAAAGAAAACTTGAATCCACAACCGAAACTATTTTGGAAGTTATGTTTGGAATTGGATACAATGATGAAAAAGCATTTCGAGCTACTTTCAGGAAATATTCAGGCTTAACACCGAAAGAATACCAAATGAAGTACAATAGAGAAATGGCTTATGCATAAATTTGAAAAAACGAAACCTAACAATATATAATCAGCATTAAAACGACCGCTTATACGTGACTATTGAGTACCCTTATCGACGGAATATGCTACCCCTCTTTCTGATTGAAAAACTTTGCTGAATCATTCACTTCAGCAATATTTTCGTATCCCCAGTTTCCTAGAGCTATTACAACTGACTTCAAAGAATGTCCTCTTTTTGTTAAAATATAGTCAATCTTTGACCTCTTTTTGGCATTTTGCTGCTTTTCGAAAATCCCATTGGCTACCAAAAAATCTAACCGACTGGACAAAATGTTTGAAGCAATTTTTTCCTTTGAATTGCGGAATTCATTAAAAGAAGTCTTTCCCAAGATCAGGGCGTCTCTCACAATCAACAGAGACCATTTATCACCAATTAGTTCCAAAGCACAAGAGATAGAGCATTGAGAGCGAAATCCGTCCTTTTTTATATTTGGTTGCAAAATACAACTTAATTGAATGCTATGAAAACGAAATCGATCTCAACTCGAAGAACAGATCAAAAACCTACTGAAATTAGATGGATTGCCATACTTATTGGCTTTACATTCATGAGAGCATTCATGGGAATTCAACTACCGAGTCTAGAAATGTATGGCGGAGAAAATCCCGATGCTTGGTTTGCCCCTTGAATTAGTGATACAATAATTGGACTCATCGCACCATACATGATTTATCTGGTGATTAGTAAAAAGGGAATTTCCATTTGGGGAGTACTAGTAGCATACAATTCAATTGGTGCTTTTGACTACTTACACGGTTTAATGGTTCAATGGACCGATCCTTTGGTGCCAAATGGAATAATGGGCACCCCTGAATTGACCTTTGGTTCGATAGGGTTTAGTCTCCTAGTTCAATTAGGGGTAATCTATTTACTATTTAAAAAGCCAGTAGTAGACTACTTCAGTATTGATTAAAATAGAATAAAAGTATCTAACAAAGGCTATAGTCAATACTCAAATCCTTTTGGAATTGACTATTTTGCTAATACAAAAAACTCGTGGCTAAGGAGAGTATCTAATAAGGAAAATACGCACTATCCATAGCCGAGACCGTTACGAGGAAAGCTGCTGATTGAGCAGCTGATATATCTTTGAATACTGTAAACCTTTAATAAGTTAACATTGAAACGACGATCATTTATAAGCTCAACAATTTCTTATAGCACGCTAGCCATGACCTGGCCATTCGTGCATGGCTTCTCAAAACCCAAAGCAGAAAATAGTTCAAACGGTTTTTTTAAAGTTGATTTTCGAAAAGATCACTGGTGGTTGATCACACCTAATGGAGAACCATTTTTCACAATAGGTTTGAACCACGTAGATCCAGCAAGTTTGCGGTATCCGGAAAATATCCATATCTGGCGAGATAAAT
>CAKZYJ010000430.1 GCA_937884755.1 uncultured Flammeovirgaceae bacterium | reverse complement strand
TTGTACTTTCTTAAGCTCCACTTAGTTTCACAAATCTAAAGGGCGACCCGGTTGATAGTCAGCATATCTTGCGGGTCTTACCCAGCCAGTTTAGCGCAATCGGTGCGTAGTACATCACCCTGCGCACTCAGCGTTGTCAGCAAAGCCTTCACATAGAATAGCTAGTGCACCGAATAGGAAATATGATCGCTCATGAGCCAACGTTTTTTGCCTCCTCATTCAACCTGAACCAAAAGTGTACGGTAGTGAATTCAGGTATTTAGCAACACTCATCTGCTCCCTATTCGCAGAGAATAAATGGTTATAAACATTGCTTTTCTGTATTACCATTTTTTAACAAATTCTTAAAATTTGGATAACCTACCCATTTTTTTCGGCTACTACCTTTGCCTCGACCGAATTGATTAGGATTACCTAATGGTAACCCGTATTGGCTACTATCCACTAATTGCCCACTACTATTTTCTTACATATTCACCTAATCCCACATACCTATGGAGATTTTTTTTACCAAACCCATCCGACCAATAATCTTGGCTGGTTGGCTAGTTTTCTGTTTCAGTACTACGGTACTGTTTGCTCAGGACCGTACGATCACCGGAACTGTAACCGATGAGGAGAGCAGCGCGATTCCCGGAGTTAATATCCTGGTGAAAGGCACTACTCAAGGAACTATCACGGATATTGACGGAGCTTTTCGCTTATCGGTGCCTGAACAGGCCGAGACGCTGATGTTTTCCTTTGTAGGTTACGAAACCCAGGAAATCATCATCGGCACTCAGTCTACCATTGATGTACAGATGGTCACCGATGCGGCTCAGCTCTCGGAGGTCGTAGTGACTGGCTATACTACGCAGAATAAACAAGACTTGACTGGTGCGGTATCAGTCGTGGAAATTGAGGATGTGCAAAGCTTTCCAGTGGCTGGTGTTGACGAGATGCTGGAAGGCCGGGTAGCCGGAGTGAATGTAATCAGTGATAACTCACCTGGGGCCAATACCGCGGTTCGAATTCGCGGCTTCGGGACTATTCGTAATAACGATCCGCTGTACATTATTGACGGGGTGCCCACTACGACTGGGATTAATTTAATTAACCCTAACGATATTGAATCAATGCAGGTACTGAAAGATGCCTCTTCAGCATCTATTTACGGCTCGCGAGCGGCTAACGGAGTAGTAATCGTTACTACGAAAAAAGGAGCAACTGAAGAGCCTACCATTAAGTTGCGATCCTACGCTGGGGTACAGCAGGCTTTTAATTTGCCCAATCAATTAGGAGCGCAAGAGTACGGAGATTTGTTATGGCAAGCCACGCGTAACGATGGCAACACTCCTGCAAGCGATATTTACGGTGATGGCCCCAACCCAGTCATTCCTGCTTTTTTAGATGCTGAACAAACCATTCCATCGGCGAACACAGATTGGATAGAAGAAATCTTCCAACCTGCGTTCATTCAGTCACATTTCTTAGAATTTGGGAAAGGTAGTGAGCAGGCTCATTCATTTCTGTCGTTAGGTTATTTCGATCAGGAAGGGATTTTACAGCATACTGGTTTTCGGCGGGTGACCGCCCGCCTTAATACCGATTTTAAACCCGTGGAGTGGCTGACAATTGGGGAGAATCTTTCGGTAGCCCATTCGTGGCAAACTCAAACGACCACCAACTCTGTACTGGGTAGCGTGGTGTACGATGCCTTCCGCTTTCCATCGATTGTGCCCGCCCGCGACATCAACGGTGATTTCGGGGGTAATCCAATTAACGATGTACAGAACCCGCTCGGTAAGCTGTACCGCAATCGCGATAATCAGGACCTTACCTTGCGACTTTTTGGAAATGCCTACGCTGATGTACGCTTACTGGAAGAACTGACGTTCCGTACTAACTTTGGACTAAGCTACACCAACTTTAATACTCGCAATTTCGCTCCTCAATACAACGATATTCTGAGCCAGCGGCTGGCTAGTGACCTTTCTACTGCCAATGAATTTAGTACTGACTGGGTATGGTCTAATACGCTTAATTACTTGAAAGACTTTGGACAACACTCGGTAGATGTTTTGGTCGGGATAGAATCAGTAAACTCGTACCGCGAGGAGTTTAGTGCTTCTCGGGTCGGCTTTCCCTACGATGAGCCTAACTTTCAGTACCTGGATGGTGGTGATGGGGCCGACCAGCGCAATGCGGGGAACGCACTAGAATGGTCATTATTCTCTTACTTCGGAAAAGTTAATTACGAATTTGACCAGCGCTATCTGCTATCGTTTACGTTACGGCGCGACGGTTCATCCCGTTTGGGAAACAACAAATGGGGTAGTTTTCCCGCTTTCTCCGCCGGGTGGCGTATTTCGGAGGAAGATTTCTTCAATGTACCGGCTATTAACCAGCTAAAACTACGGGTGGGCTACGGTCAAAATGGTAATCAGGATATTCCGCCCTTTTCTACCATTTCCAGCTTTGCCACCAATCCGTTCTACTCCAACTATGCTATCGGCGGGGGGCAAAACAGTGTGCGGCAGGGCTTTACCGAAACCCGAAATGCCAATCCTGATCTAAGGTGGGAAACTACTACGCAGACCAATGTTGGAATAGACATTACCCTCTGGGAAAATCGTTTGGTAGCTGGAGCTGATTACTTCCATAAGCGTACCGAAGACTTACTGGTAGAGCGGCCATTACCTCCGGTAGCCGGTGGTACCAACCAGACTATCTGGGATAATGTAGGAGCGATGGAAAATTCGGGTTTTGAATTCTACGCTAGCTATCAGGATGATCGCTTACAGGATTTTTCCTGGCACGTAGACTTCAATTTTGCCGCTATCCAGAATGAACTGGTAGATTTACCGGAAGATATTGACTTCTTATCGGTTCCCCGCTCAGCACTACATACGACTAATTTCAATCAGGAAGTATCCCGTTCGGATGTGGGCCAGCCCATTGCCTCGTTTTACGGTCACGATGCGATTGGTATCTTCCAAACAACTGAGCAGATTAGCAGCCACGCGCTACAGGAAGGGGCGCAACCCGGTGATCTGATCTTCCGCGATGTAAACGAAGACGGAGTAATTGACGACGAAGACCGCACCTTCATTGGCTCGCCCCACCCCGATTTCACCTACGGGATCACGTTTGGAGCGAACTATAAAGCTTTTGATATTTCGCTATTCTTCTTCGGTTCAGAAGGGAATCAAGTGTATGATCTGACCCGCTACTACGGCGATTTCTTTAACCTATCGGCCTACAACCGGAACGAGCGAACCTTGAATGCTTGGACACCGGAAAATACCGGGGCGGAAGTACCGCGTTTATCGCTAGACGACCCTAACCGTAACGCTCGTCCCTCCTCCTACTTTGTGCATGATGCTTCTTTTCTAAAGCTTAAAAACATGCAGATCGGCTACACTCTACCCAGTCAGATTAGTGAGCAAATCAACCTACGGGTTTATCTGCAAGCCCAAAACCTGTTTGTCATAACTCCTTACGAAGGCATGGACCCCGAAGTAGGCTTACAAAATCACCAGTCGGACAATCGTAACCTGGATATTGGGGTGGATCGGGGCATCTACCCTCCGTCCCGTACTTTCACACTAGGCGTTAACGTCGGACTGTAATTTTCTCAACCTAGAAATTCATTCAACTATGAAAAAGATATTCATTCTATTCATTTCCGTGGCCTTAGGTGCTTGTTCCGAAGATAATTTTCTGCAAGAAGAACCTATTGGGGAGTTATCGCCTGAGCAAGCACTAGACCCTGCCAATGTGGAAGGGGTCATTATTTCTGCCTATAGTATTCTAAACGGTCAGATTGATCAGGCCACTAATGCATTTAATTCACCAGCTTCCAACTGGAGCTTTGGCGATGTACTTTCTGACGATGCCTACAAAGGTGGGGGTGGTACCGGTGATCAGAACCAAATCCACCAGATGGAAATATACAATACCGATCCAACCATCATTGACGTACAACGAAAGTGGCTAGCACTCTACGAAGGGGTAAATCGGGCCAATCAGTCCATTCGTCTGCTTAATGCCTCCGAAGCATTTGATGCTGAGCTAAAGGCCCAGCGGCTGGGTGAAATGCGCTTTTTACGCGGTCACTTCTACTTTGAGCTAAAGAAAATCTACAATCAGATTCCTTACCTGGATGAAACAGCTGAAAGTCTGGAAGATTACAACGTTTCTAACACCGCCTTATCGTCGGAACAGCTCTGGCAAAAAATTGAAGAGGACTTTCAGGCTGCTTTTACTGCTCTACCCGATGAGCAGACTGATCCTGGTCGCCCCACTAAAATGGCTGCCCAGGCTTATCTCACCAAAACCTACGTTTTTCAAGAAAAGTGGACGGAGGCTAGTGCTGCTGCCGATGAAGTAATTAACAGCGGTCAGTACAGTCTGATGGAAAACTTTCGGGATGTATTTTTACCCGAAAACGATAACGGGTCAGAAGTGATATTTGCCATTCAGCACTCTATCAATGATGGTTCCCCCCGTAATTTCAATGGTGGTATTGGGGATCGACTAGCGCCTCCCGGCGGTCCTTTTTATCCGCAGTACGGTTTTCATCGCCCTACCCAAAACCTAATCAACGCCTACAAGACTAACGCTGACGGACTACCAGTTCTAGACAACGTGGATGTTACTGAAGATGATTTCGTTGACCCCCGCCTCGATCACACTACTGCTCGTCCTGGTATTCCTTATCTGGATCTAGATAGTTTGTACCGGGAAAGCTGGGCGCGTGATTTAGCTACCTACGGCCCCTACGGCCCTAAGAAGCGGGTAGTTTCTGCTAATTCTTCTAGCTACCTGCCCGTTTGGCCCTTTGTGAATGCGCTAAATTACTACGTTATCCGCTATGCTGACTTGCTGTTATGGAAAGCTGAAGCGGCTATTGAACTGGGTGATCTAGAAACCGGACGTCAGTATATCAATCAAGTGCGAGAACGGACGATGAATAGCGAGTACGTAATGATGATGGACGGTAGTGCGCCCGCAGCTAATTACTTAATACAACCTCACAATTCTTTTGCTGACTATGATGAGGCCATTACTGCTCTTCGCACCGAACGCCGCCTAGAACTGGCGCACGAAGGACATCGCTTCTTTGATCTAGTTCGCTGGGGCATTGCTGCGGAGGTGATTAATGACTATCTTGAAGTGGAACGTACCCGACGTACGCACCTGGCTGGGGCGCAGTTTGAAGCAGGGAAACATGAGTATATGCCTATTCCTCAAGCCCAGGTTGACTTGGTGGGAACTGATTTGATTGATCAGAATCCCGGCTATTAATTACCATGACTAAGCTTGCTAAGAAATAGGAGGCCTACTGTTAAGGGTTCGGGACATCTCTGCCAATGAGTATACTATAACTGTCCCGAACCCACCTACTTTGCTGTCTACTCTACTACAACTTTCAGATGGCCTATTGATCATAGTACTTTTTAGTCTAAGTTGAAGAGTTGAAAAGTGCATTAAAATGGCGGATGATTGGGTACTTTAAACCACCCTCTCTTTTTTTATCGCACATGCATAAACAATGAGTACGTAGTATTGTCGATCGCATTTACACTACTACTATCATGGATGAAGTGGTTGCTAATTGAAGACTGTCGTAAGCCGATATCATAGTAACAATCATCAGTCCCTGCAAAAAGTTGATGTAGACTTAATGTAGAGTTGACGATAACGTAATATCAACGCACTAGATTTATGCCCGTGGACTAAATCCATTTTATTTGGAATACGGTGGAAAGCCGGTAGGAATAAACTGTCGGCTTTTTTAGTCTACTTAGGTTGTTGTAACTCATAATCCATATTTAGCTTTCATCGTAATATTACAATAGAGCTATGGGAATTACCAAAATTCAGAATTATACCGTTGAGCAGAACGAACTAGCACAACTGGGGAAAGCCTTTTCACACCCTGCCCGAATTGCTATCCTTCAGCATTTACTAAAATCAAAACAGTGCATTAATGGGGATTTAGTGGAAGAACTAGGATTAGCTCAGGCCACAGTTTCTCAGCATCTCAAAGAATTAAAGAACCTTAGTTTAATACAAGGAACCGTAGAAGGCACAAGCGTGAACTACTGCATTAATCCGGAAGTATGGCGGTATATGCGTCAGCAGTTTGAAGCGCTCTTTGCTTCGTTTGAAGGGTCGGAAGACCTGTGTTGCTAGTTTTTTTGCATTATTCTATCGTAATATTACAATAATATGATGAAGTATGAAGACGTATCTTTTAACCACAGTGTTTGCTCTCACAACCTTCTTTCTAGTAGATATGCTGTATCCTCCAACCAATACAACCTCTAGGCTAAATAACGATGTCATGAACTACCTACAAGAAGCCACTCAAAGTTTTGATAGAATTCCCAATGAGCGTAAAGAAATGTTGAAGGAACTAGCTGCATTCATTCGTGAAAAACAGAATAAAAAGGAAGAAGTTAAGCTCATCTTTATTTGCATCCACAATTCCCGCCGAAGCCATATGAGTCATATTTGGGCCAGCGTAGCCGCGCACTACTACCAAGTACAGAATGTACAGACTTTCTCGGGTGGCACTGAAGCTACCGCATTTAATCCAAGAGCTGTAGCAGCCCTACAACGAACGGGACTAACAATTACCAAAATGATCGAAGGAAACAATCCTCGATATCAGGTTCAGCTAGGCGATAATGATCTTGTGGAGGAAGCTTTTTCCAAAAAGTACGACGATCCTGTTAATCCCCAGAGAGACTTTGCCGCCATTATGACCTGCTCGCAAGCGGATGAAGCTTGTCCGTTTGTCCCAGGGGCTGCTTTACGGCTTTCCTTCCCCTACGACGACCCCAAAGCCGCCGACGGCACGGCCCAAGACGCTAGCCGCTACGATGCACGCAGCCAGCAGATTGCTACCGAAATGCTCTACTGCTTTTCGCAAGTGAATCAATAATACCTGCCACCATTGATTTTTTGACTTACGTAATTAGATGGCCAGAAATCAGTCAAAAAATACGCAATACCTACAGTGAGTTACAGAATAAAACCAAGGGAGCCTTATTTTCTGTTACCCGGATGGTAGGTTTCTTCCGCTTGTGCTAGTACGTCCTCGCGATAGTAGGGTACATCTTTAAACCGTATATCCGCGTAGCGCTGGGCCTGATCATCAAAATGAGGAGAGGCAGGATCACCACTTTGTCCCCCTACCAGTAAGCTTTTAGCTTGTATACTATCGCTGAATTCTACTACGGCTATAAAGCTGTTGCCCCCAGCACCGTATATCTTTTTGGTCCCGTTTCTCTGCCGGGCGGAATAGGAGGCTAATGCGCCCCAACTTCCTGAAGCAAAACTTATTGGAAGGCTAGGCTGATCATCATCAAAAGTGTGGTCGATATCACCCATGAGGCGCTGAAAGCGGTTTACTTCACCCCAGGGCATCTCCCAGGTGCCAAAGTCCGTTGCTAACTGCGCGATAGTTTTTTCAAAGATTCTAAGACGCTCATCAAAAGGTGATTGGGTACCGAAGTGCTGAACGCGCTTCATGTAGGTAAGCCCCTCGGGTGCTTGTCCCTCGCGGCTATACATTCTGCCGTAGAAGTGCGCTAAAGTCATGGCTACTGAAGTTTCTGCTGTTCTGAAATCCCAGGAGCGTAACTGATTAATGGGCTCATCTAATTCACCCGATTCGCCCGAAGCATCGTAGGCTTCAATCAATCCGGGAATCAATACCGCAAAAGCGGGTAAGTACGGATCGTGTGCCAGCTTAATCAAACTATCTAGCGTGTATCCCTTCCGATCGCGGAGTAAACCAATGGCGTGAACTCCGCGAAAGTTTTCCCGATCTATTGTCATGTACCGAGGATAGTTTTGGCGCTGAGGGCTATACTCGGCGGCGGCGGTATAGGGCGTAGAATTGCAGTTTTGTATCCATCCGTTAGGCGGGTTCAATAGAGTAATACTCTCGTCTACCGTGTGTAGCCCCTGCCAATCCGCCTTAGGGTTGCTGCCATCAACGGGCTGGGTGTAATCAAAGGTGGTATCACGTCGGGGCACAAAGTTGCCATGAAAGTAAGCGATGTTCCCTTCAGCATCCGCGTATACTGTATTGTTGGAAGAGTTGGTACGAATATCCATCATTTCCCTAAACCCTTCGTAACCCGATTGCTTAGTTCGGATATACGACTGCTCTAACGCCTTCACCGGTTCCCACATCAAAGCGGTAGCCACCCACTGGCTATCTTGCTGATGAGTGATAGGACCGTGGTGGGTGCGGTAGGTAGGAAATGCGCGTTCCTTCATCTCATTCCCTTCCAAATACTTTAGCGTGACTTCAGCGGTTGTTACCGGTCGCCATTCCTCTCCGTACTGATAGACGAGTTGACCATCTCGGGTCTCAATTGTTTCCTTAAATTCATCAATTACGTCAGTGTAGGTAGAGGTGTGCATCCAGCCGGTTTTTTCGTTAAATCCCTGATAAATAAAAAACTGCCCCCAGGTTACTGCTCCGTAAGCATTTAGCCCCTCTTCGCTAACCATATGTACCTCACCCCGGAAGTAGAAGGATGTATGCGGATTAATTAGCAGCATAGCGTTACCCGACTGGGTGAGCTCGCCGGAAATGGCGATCCCGTTAGACCCTCGCGGATCTTCTTTAATGACTTCTCCTTGCTCAAGTGTACTGGATAGTTGAACGTCAGACTCATAAAATGCCTGTAACTGCTGGATTGAAACCCGTTCTATGTCACCCCCAATGGAGCCTTCGCTGAAGTACATGGGCATCCAAGGTTCGAATCGGGTCAGTAATCGAGGTTGTACTTCGGGATGCGTATGTAAGTAATAGTTGATACCGTCGGCCCAGGCATCGCACAACGCTTTCAGCCATGCTGGACTATTTTCGTAGTGAGCGATGGCTTCGTCCTGGGTCATGAATAGCTTAGCCCGCAAATCGCTGTACAAAGCGCTTTCGCCTTCTACCTCGGCTAAACGTCCGGTCGCCCAGATGTAGTTCTGCTCAACGCGGGGGAAGTCGTCTTCGCACTGGGCGTACAGTAAGCCAAATACGGCATCGGCGTCCGTCTTTCCGTATATATGAGGAACTCCGAAATCATCGCGAAAAATGGTGATGTTCTCGGCTTGGGTTTGCCAACGGGCAAGTTCGGGAGGTGCCTGAGAAGTGGTTCGGCAGGCAAAGAGGCTTCCGATAAGTACTAGCGTGGCACTGAAAAGGCATCGGTTGATCATGCGTAATATAGTTAGGAAGAGCGAGTATGGCTTATTTTCTTCGAATACCAAACTACGCTGATTAATTTATTATACTAATTGAAAATTGAATTAGTATAATGACGAGTATCTCGGTTCGGAAAGAGAGCAATACCTTGGCTACCGAGGGTAAACCGATCCATGCTACTTAAGGCACGCTGGCTTCTATCACCTCACTGGGCTTATAGCCAATACGATGGGCTTGTACTCGTAATTGGCTACTCTCGTTAATAGTAAAGGGCTTAGTATAGACCTGCCAATAATCTGCCTCATTTTCATCGGAAACAAACTGATAACCTATATTCGCTCCCGAGGTCGGACAGGAAATTGTAATGCTTTGATCGGTTATCGTTATTTCCGGGGCAACAGTCGCGGGCTGCTCATCGCTGCCCCTCCAAAGCTGTTTAACCAGCTCACTCTCCGGCAGGTTGGGCTGGTCGCCAATCGCCTCTAGCCACTGATCTAATTCGGATCGCAGTGCGGCCAATTTTTCGGCGTATTTTGGATCATCCGCCAGGTTATGTAATTCGTGAGGGTCTTTCTCACAGTCAAATAGCTCTTCCGGTGGCTTACTTTCTCGGAACCACTGCGCCTGGTCTTCGTTGAGGGTGCCTTCAGCCTGCATTTGCCGTAGTTGTTGCATACTGGGTATTTGCTCCCGGTAGCTAATCGGAAGATAGTACCCCTGCTCAGGGCGATAGTTACGAATGTACTTAAACTGCGGATCGCGTACGGCACGAATAGCATCGGTAAATTCATCGAAGCGATCGGCCGCCGCATAAATATAGTCCCGTTTTTCAGCCGCCGAATACTCCCCCAAAAAAGCCTGACCGTGCAGATAGTCGGGTGGTTTAATACCCACCAGAGAGAAAACAGTGGGGGCAAAATCAACAAAACTAATAAGCTGCTCGTCTATGTCTCCTGCTTTCCAACCGTTAGGAAAGCGAACAATCATGGGAGAGTTGAGTCCGGAATCGTAGATTAAGCGCTTTTGCCGAGGCAGAGGTCCCCCGTGATCGGCGTAGAAAAAAATGATGGTACTGTCGAGTAGTCCGTCGGCTTCCAACTGATCTAAGATAGCTCCTAGCTGCCGGTCCATTTCGGTAATGTTGTTATACATCTTCCATAAATCTCTTCGTACCACCTCGGTATCGGGTAGGTAAGGCGGTATCGGAAAATCCAGATCCTGGGGTATGTGTACGGTTGTTTCTTCCTCATTCATGCGTCCCCTTCTGATATTATCCTTACCAGCATTGATGTCAAATGTGGTATCTCCCGAAAGATAGTGCCGTTGTTCTACATGGCGGAAGCCATAAGGCTCAAACAAACCCGACTCGTGCGTTTCAGTGAAGTTGAAGATGGAAAAGAAGGGTTGTCCTTCGCTTCGGTTCCGCCAGTGGGCGAAGGGGCCTGACGCATCCCAAGCCGTAACGGGCTCCTGAAATTGGTAATCCTTTTTGAGGTTATTTGTACAGTAATAACCATTTTCGCGTAACCTCTGGCTCATCATTTTCGCTTCGGGCGGAGGAATTGCTTCGTAAGCAGGCAGACCAGTGAATTCACGGTGCGAACTAGTACGCATATGATTAGCCCCGAAGCTGGAAGGGTACAAGCCGATGGCGATAGCTGCCCGGCTGGGGGCACATACCCCCGAAGGGGAGAACAAATTAGGATAGCGGATACCTTCGGCCGCCAATCGGCTCAAGTTGGGGGTTTCAATGGTGGAGTCGCCAAAGGCCGCGATGTAGGGCCCCATATCCTCGGTTACTAACCAGAGAATATGGGGACGAAGAGGAAGCTCATCGCTTATTTCTGTAGCTTCTTCCGATAAAGAGGCCGGTTGACAACCAGCTATCAATTGAAACAAGAGAAACCCCGTGAGAAGAGAAATGCGGTTATGCATGCTAAGGGTATTTATTGTAAGGAACAGCTTCAACATCAAAGTAGACGGCAAATCATGGATCTGCCGTCCGTTTTCTCAATAAGCACCGGGCTCACCTAAATAGTTACATTTTTTAATCTCTTACAAATCCAGGAGGGTTTTAATGGTATAAGCCCTACTTACTTACTTTCTAAACAATCTTTCATCAAAATCAAAAGGCTCAATAGAAACGCGCTTTACCTGAGCCATTTCAGGGTGATCAGGATTTAACAGATAATTGGAATCTCCCTGAACCACCGCGGAAGGAACCTGCAACACTAAGGACTGGCCTTCGTTCACAAAGCCATCTCCTATTCGCTGAGTTGCCGGATGGTAAGGGAATGCCTTCCAATTAGTAGGCAAGTCGGTCATCTCTACTTGGTAGATACTAACGGTATCGGGTATCTCTAAAGTTACCAGATCGTACTCGGTAGGCACAATTCCCAGAGGAGTGTGTACAGCGACTTCAGTAGTACATAAAGCACGAGATTCACTCGTATAGAGCAGGGCAGTACCTTTACTATTCCACCGACCGCCAGCTTTTTCCGCCCCTCTTCCGGAAAGATCGTGACTGTACTTTGATTTGCTTAAGCGAAAAACAATCATGCTAGCACCCCGTGCTCAATACGCGTGAGTTCATCGTTAAGCAGATTAATACCAAAAGTGGTGTCCATTAATTCTTTCGGAGAAACCCCTCCTAACGCAATACTTTCCGTATTTAGCCAGCTATTGAATTTCTCAGAATCACCAAAAACTTCCAGCCCCCTTTGGTACAAAAATGTGATTTCCAGGATCTTCTCCGAATGAATAGGGTCAAACCTCTTTTTCTCCGCTTTGTACCTCTGCATACTTCGCTCCGATAGATGCAGGAAACGCGACCACTCCTGCAAACTGAATGGGCTACCCTTCATAATTCGCTGGAATAGACTAAATTTGACTCCTTCCCGCACGGTTGCGATGATATTACCCACCGCCTGATCCGTCAACCAAGAGAATGAAAGACTTTCTTTTGTTACCGAAACAGTCTTACTCATAAGTAAAAAATTAATGATTATAATAGCCAAATGTCGCAAATATAACGACACTTGGCATGAATAAGTTCTGCTAATACTACCAAAGAAAGTCTTTAGAAATTCTAATACCCACTGGTAGGTCGCCCAGGATAATAGTCCGGCTAGCTCAGGAATTGTCAGTTATACGCTATAAGCCGAATAAGAAATTTAATCGACTCAATTAAATCAAAATTATGAGCCAATTGCTGAAAATAATGCTACTAACTGAGGAAGCAACGACGACTATTTACTTAAAATCACAGACAGTTTCAATCATCGCAAATTTTGCGACAACTGCTGAATAACGGGTCTTAGGACAAACTTTCTTTGTTTTACCCGTATCCTGCGCGGCGATAGTGAGGGCTACAGCCACTGTCTGGGATAGATTGCTTACCTGCTGTTCATGAAAATGATCGACGAAAAGGCTCAGTTGCCCTAATCCGCACGAAAGCGACAAAAGCGGAGGTACTTTTATCATAAAAAAAGCACTTACAAATTACTTCATAAGTGCTTAATAATCATTTTTCCTTAATGATGTGGGTCCTGTAGGATTCGAACCTACGACCCCCTGCTTGTAAGGCAGGTAAAATACTGTATTCATATGATATGATATGTTTTTATATATCTGATTATCAATAATTTATGTTTTTGATAATTTCAGATTAAGCCATAAAATACCTATATTTGCTTGCAAATTGCTTGCAAATTTTTCTTATGGCTACAAACATCAAACTTCTACTGGACACCCGCCGTGCTCGTAAAGATGGGTCTTATCCACTGGTGATGCGGGTGATCCACGACCGCAAGAGCATCAATATTAGTCTAGGTTACAGCCTGCGTGAGAAAGACTGGGATAGTAAAAATGAGAAGGTCAAAAAGTCTTCTAGCGTCGTAGAGAATACCACTCGCTTTAATAACCTACTACACAAGAAGAGAGCAAAAGCCTATGACACTATCGCCCGGCTGGATGATGAGAAGAAACTCGATCTTCTCAGTATGACTGATCTAAAGACGTTGTTGACTGGTAACAAAGTAACCGTTAAACCTACAGTCTTTGCTTTCCTGGAAGAGCATATCAGCGAACTACAGAAAGCGCGTAAAAGCGGCAACGCCGGTGTGTACGACCAGGTACTGAAAAGGCTGCGCTCCTTCACTAGTGGCAAAGACATGAAGTTCGAAGCCCTGAACTATGCTTTTCTTACTCGTTTTGAAAACTGGCATTTTGGCAATGGCTCATCGGTAGGTTCATTGAGTGTCTATATGCGTACCCTCAGAGCAGCCTATAACAAAGCGATATAGTCCGGCATTGTGGCGAAGTCTTACTATCCATTTAAAGATTACAAGATCAAAAGTCAGATACCGGTTCGCAAGTCCCTAACTGAAATGGAATTCAAGGCACTGCGTGATGTTGCCCTAGAGCAGGGTTCCCCACTCTACCACGCCCGGAATATGTTCATGGCTAGCTTCTTTATGCGCGGGATGAACTGGATGGATA
>CAKZYJ010000429.1 GCA_937884755.1 uncultured Flammeovirgaceae bacterium | reverse complement strand
AGAACACCGGGATAATCCCGTATGTATTAGTTGTCACCAGAAAATGGACCCTATTGGATTGGGTTTAGAAAATTACGATGCTCTGGGACGTTGGCGAACGCACTACGGTGAAGAACCCATCATCGCCTGGGATACGCTAGCTAGCGGGGAAGAATTTCAGGGTCCGGTAGAACTTAAACAGATACTACTCACCAAACAGGAAAACTTTGCCCGAACCCTAGCCGAAAAAATGTTTACTTACGCCATTGGCCGTAATATTGAATTCGTGGATGAACCTACTATGCAGCGACTTACAAGCAATCTATTAAACAATCACTTTAATCCTGAAGAATTTATCATAGAACTAGTATATAGCTATCCGTTCCGATTCAAAATCAATGATTTTCAACCCAAATTGAAAGCATCATGAGCAAATCTTGGCAGATATCCCGCCGACGTATGTTAAAAGGCTTAGGGGCAACAATTGCCCTTCCCTGGCTAGAAGCAATGGGATCTAGCAGTTTCACCAAAACCTTGTCTTCTTCCTACCCAACCCGCTCTGCTTTTTTCTTTATGCCCAACGGCGTACATCCTGAACAGTGGACTCCCACCACCTACGGTCGGAATTTTGAGCTTTCTCCAATCCTCCAGCCCCTGAAAAACGTCAAGGATGATCTGCTGATTTTAAACGAACTGATGAATCAGTCGGCTATCTTTAAAGGGGCCGATGGACACTACGCCAAAACATCCAGCTTTCTTACCAGTCAGCAGATTTACAAAACTACCGGAGATAACATTCACAGTGGGGGTATTTCGGTAGATCAACTTATTGCTCAATATGTTGGACAGGACAACCTATTTTCATCCCTGGAATACGGCCTGGAACGGATTAATTCGGGCATTGATGCTAACGTAGGCTTTACTCGTCTCTACGGTTCCAGCATTTCCTGGAAATCGGCCACCCAGCCCTGCTCTAAAGAAATTGACCCCCGACTGGCGTTTAACCGGCTGTTCCGCGACTATTTGCCTAACCAAAATGCCAAACCGGATGTATGGAAACAGAGTGTGCTGGATTTAGTATTAGAGGATGCTCAAACACTTCAGCGCAAACTCGGTCGTACCGATCAGGATAAATTAGAAGAGTACTTAGAATCAATTCGCTCGGTAGAAAAACGAATTGATAACCAGGCTCAACAGGAAAAGTACGCCGATTGTCTAACACCGGATATGATCCGGGAAATGGAACACCTGAACCTGAGGCTTGACGAATTTTCGGAATACTACCTCGGAAGCGATGTGACCGAAAAGACCAAGCTAATGTTTGATATTATGGCGCTAGCCTTTTGGAGTGATGCTACCCGCGTAACATCTTTCATGTTCGGGAATTCGGTTAGTAACCGTAACTTTTCTTTTCTAGATGGTGTACAGGGCAGCCACCACCAGCTTTCTCACCACCAAAACAGCGAGGTGAATCTTCATCAGTACTCCAAAATTAACCAGTGGCACATGGAGCAGTATGCTTACTTTCTGGAAAAGCTAAAGTCTATTCCTGAAGGAGATGGAACCTTACTGGACCATAGTATGGTGGTGCTCGGTTCTGGCTTACGCGACGGAAACCGACATTCGCCTCGTAACCTACCGATAGTAGTAGCTGGTAAAGCCGGAGGAAAATTGAAAACTGGTCAGAATTTGCTATTTCCCGAGGAGACTCCGCTCTCCAATCTCTACTTATCGCTGCTACACGTATTGGATATCCCGGCAGATTGTTTTGCCGATAGTACCGGTGAACTTTGCGAGATTTATGCCTAAAGCTACTCTCCAACCTGATTGGCTGGTCAGAATAATTCGTTTACGATTCCTGATACTTGCTTTTAGCCTCATTCTTTTAGTGCTACCTTGGCTAATTCGTACTGAAGATGGAGGTTCGGATTGGACCTACTTTTTGGGCCGCTTCCACCCCTTGATCATACATTTTCCAATTGTTCTACTCGTCTTATTGCTGATACTAGAACTATTGAGTAGTAAAGCAGTAGTTACGCTATCAAGTCCTCTGCGATGGATCTTGCTAATACTGCTTACTCTCAGCAGCCTATTCGCTGTATTTCTTGGTCTATTACTGTATTCTACCGGCGATTATGGAGGCAATGTGCTGAGTATGCACCTTTGGGCTGGTATTGGCGTAGCGGTAGGTTCTCTTTGGCTTCTATTTTCTCAATTGCAACTCTTAAACTCCCCTACTCCTTCCGCTATCTCATTTTATTGGATCGTGTTGATACTCACCAATGGCGTATTGGTGTTTGCCAGCCATCAGGGAGGCTCCTTAACCCACGGTACTGACTACATCACTGAATATTTACCTAGCCTAAACCCCGCTCCGCTAAAACCTGAATCCGAGATGTTGGTGTATGCAGACATTATCGTACCAATGTTGGATGCTAAGTGCTACAGTTGCCATAATGAGCATAAAACTAAAGGGGAACTATTACTTACCACTATGGCCGACATGACTTCTGGCGGCAAAAGTGGCGAAGCGGGGATTGTACCAGAACGACCCGAGGAGAGCGAGGTTTGGGAACGGGTGGCTTTACCCGTTACCCACGACGATCATATGCCGCCCGATGGCAAGCCGTCACTTACCACTCAAGAGAAGGATCTACTTTATTGGTGGATTGAAACTGGAGCCAGTCCTACGCTAGCCTACCAAGATGCTCTGGCCGATAGTGCTATAGCCGATCATCTACTAGAATACAACACCACTTTACGAAGAGCTCATCAACAAAAATGGGAAGCGGATCAACAATTAGCCAAGCTGGTGAATCAGGTTTCAACCGAAAACGCTCCCTATCAGCTTATTGAAGACCCCGATAACTCTACGGCTTTACACCTAAAAATGCAGTTCCCTCCTGCTTCCTTCACTGATGAAAGCCTGGTAGAGCTACGTCCTCTGTTCGAGAAATTTACCGAGGTTTCTTTGGTTAGCAGCGAAATTACGGATGATGGACTCTACTACATCGGCCAGATGAAACAGCTGAAAACTTTGTCTCTGCAACGAACAGGGATTGATGGTTCAGGTTTAGTCTTTTTAACGGAGCTGCCTCAATTGGAAGTGCTAGATTTATCTCACTGCCCCCTGACCAATGCCAACCTATTGTACATCACCCGCATGCCAGCCCTACAGGAGCTTTATTTGTACGAAACACCCATTAGCCCTGAGGCCGTAGAGACGCTTTCAACTCACCTTCCCCAACTCTCAATCAACCTTACTCGTAGTCCGAAGTATTAGCTAGCTACCGTATCGCCAGAAATTCGTATAATTTCGTAACTTTTCGGCGAAACGCTTTACCTAATGCCTAGTTCATTAACCCGAATCGGCCTCGTGTTGCTGGTAGTATTTTTGCTACCCGCTATCTACTACTCCTTTCGGGAGCTACAGGCGGTTAAAGAAAGTGAGTTGATGATTGAAAAAATATACAATGACCAACTCGAAGCGATTCTTTTTTCCGTAAACCAGTACTCCGAAGATATTGCGCGTTCCTGGACCCAGGACTGGTCTTGGATTGCGCAAGATAGCTTGGTTGATGATTCCGAGATCTTGAATCAATTCTTCGACGAGAACTACGCCATTTCGCACGTTTTTGTTCTCGATTCGTTGTCCGCTTCGGAAGTAACCTTCTATTCCAACGAGGGCGAAGCTTATTTCTCTAATTATGAGCAACCGGTTTTGAGTCTCATCCGTGAGCAACAGGAAGGTCTTGCTCGATTGTATCCCTATCGGGAGAGCGGTTATCTGAAAATTCAACCCATCGCCTCCGATACATCGTCGCTGGAGTTATTAGTTTTTTTAACTGAAACTGGTCCTCAACTCTACGGATTTGTCCTTAATCCGGAAGTTTTTATTAATGATTTCTTGGGGCCGCGTATCCACGCCATTGCACAAGAAGAATTTGTCATCTCCGTTCTCTACAAAACTGATGATTTCCCATTCTACACCACCGCTAATAGTCCAAAAAAAGGTATGTGGCCAGAACCGCAGAAATCGCTATGGTTATTTCCAGATTACTACCTGACTATTCGTCTGGAACAACAGAAACAGCCCACACTGGCCGAACAACGTTTTCAAACCAACCTATTCTTGATCATTGGATTGAATGCCATACTATTGCTGGGTGCTTGGTTTGTGTATCGTACCATCAAAAAGGAAATTGAGCTAGCTCAAATTAAATCCGACTTTGTCTCCAATGTCTCTCACGAAATTCGCACCCCGCTGGCGCTAATTACCATGTTTTCCGAAACACTGATGCTCAAACGGGTAAAAAGTGAAGAGAAAAAGCAAGAGTACTACCGTATTGTAAACCATGAGGCACAGCGCCTCACCAGTATGGTCAACAAAATTCTCAATTTCTCTAAAATGGAGGCGGGCAAGCATCACTTCCAATTTGAGCCAGTGGATTTAAATGTAATCGTAGCTACCGTGCTAGAATCTTACGATTTTCACCTAACCAACAAAGGTTTTTCGTATGCCTTTCATCCTACCGAAATGGAGTTGACCATCAACGGAGATCGCGAAACTATAGCTGAAGCATTGATCAACTTGTTGGACAATGCAGTTAAGTACAGTGAAGAAGAAAAGAAAATCTCAATCCGAACAGGTATCAATGAAGGCTACTATTTTGTGGAAATTCAGGATCAGGGAATTGGCATTTCCGAGGCTAATCAAAAAGCTATTTTTGAGAAATTTTTCCGAGTCAGTTCCGAAACGTCAAAACAAAAAAAGGGTACAGGGCTTGGTCTCAGCTTGGTCAAGTATATTATGGATGCCCACAAGGGCACTATTGAACTAGACAGTAGCCCTAAAGCGGGGAGCACTTTTCGACTAAATTTTCCGATACGCTACCGCGTGGGTAAACTTATTGCTAACTAATGAAGAAGATACTTATAGTAGAAGACGAGCCCAGTATGCGGATGGGACTAAGTGATAACTTGGAATTTGAAGGCTACGAAGTTGACTCAGTGGGTGATGGTAAAGCCGGTATGGAAAAGATCTTATCAGATTCTTTCGATCTGGTAGTCTTAGATGTGATGCTTCCGACAATGACGGGTTTTGAGGTATGCAAAAGCGTGCGTAAGAAAGGAAATAATACTCCAATCATTCTACTAACGGCTAAAGGCGAAGAGATAGACAAAGTAAGAGGTTTAGAACTCGGTGCTGACGATTATATTACCAAACCCTTTAGTTTACGGGAATTGATGGCCCGAATTAAAGCTGTTCTTCGTCGGCAAGGTCGTTCTAGTCATTCTGCTAATTCAGTACTGGATGCCAACGTTATTGAGATTGGCCGGTTACGAGTCCACCTGGATGCGTACGAGGGATTTAGTGACGATCAGCCCGTGAAGATGTCTCATAAGGAATTTGAAATTATTCGCTATTTATGGGAACATGCCCGGCAAACCGTAAGTCGCTACGACCTGCTAGAAAACATTTGGGGTTACGAAGACGATCAACCCACTACTCGCACGGTTGATAATTTTATGGTGAAGCTTCGGCAGAAAATAGAGCCTAATCCAAATGATCCTCGCCATATCCTCACCGTCCACGGAGTTGGGTATAAGCTAATTCCTTAGAGATGTTCAGGTGTTCAGAGTTGCGTAAGTACATGAATACACGAACACTTAAACACCATTTGTGACATATTTTTACAAGCTTTGACGGGGCGGTGGCAAATGTGAGTGAGGTAGTTACGTACTTTAACGTAACAACAAACACCCACTATACCATGAAACGTATTATCCTCGTCTTGTCGCTTACGGGGTTCTTCTTAACCGCTTTCACCAATGAAACGTATGAATATGTAACCATTGTCGACTGGCAGTTTAAGCCCATCATAAAAGTTGAAGTCAACGGTAAATCAGCTTATTTCCTGGTAGATACCGGTTCCGATATGACGATACTACACCAAAATATGGCCAACCGCTATGATTTTGTTCCGTTACTTACCAGTGCCAGCCAGCAAAAAGCACTGGGCTTGAGTGGAAAAGTGCAAACTATTCATAGGGTGAAGAACGTTGAATTAATTATCGGTAGTACGCCGATCAAAGCGCTCTTTAAAACGTATGACCTCTCGGGAGTGGTGAGCTCCTTACGGGATCGGGTGGGAGTCAGAATATCCGGAATTATCGGCTCCGATGTGATGAAACGTTACGGATTTATAATTGACTATCAAAAACAGACCATTGCTATCAAAACCAAAGTAAAAAAATCAAATAACTGAATTCTATACGAACTGCTGTAAAGTGCCGAGAAGCGGCCCGATAAAATAGGAATTAGCTATGTCTCAGATCATCCTAAAATTTACCAACAGCGTATTATTTTTGCTGTGTATGGCGTTTTCACTTCCTGCCCTAGCTGACAACTGGAAAATGAAGTTGGATTTGTCCGGAGCATGGAAATTCTCTATCGGAGATAATGAGCAGTGGGCTGACCCTGAGTTTGACGATCGTAACTGGGAAAGTATTCAGGTCCCATCGCCCTGGGAAAGTCAGGGATTTCACGGCTACGATGGTTAAGCCTGGTATCGTACTACTTT
The DNA here is from genome assembly GCA_937884755.1 of uncultured Flammeovirgaceae bacterium. Lineage (GTDB taxonomy): Bacteria > Bacteroidota > Bacteroidia > Cytophagales > Cyclobacteriaceae > Tunicatimonas. The sequence continues at coordinate 7,162 of CAKZYJ010000429.1, read as the reverse complement.
AGAGCTGCCTTCCGCGGTTAGCAGAGATAATCTCTATCTATCCTTAGGCTATATTGACGATGTTGACGAGGTATACCTGAACGGAAAACTTATTGGTTTCTCCGGCTCACTTCCCCCTTATTTTCATACCGCCTACCGTGCCTACCGACGCTATCCCATCCCCATTGAATCCCTAAATCCCGAAGGAGAAAACGTGATTGCGGTTCGTGTATACGATTCCAAAATTGACGGAGGTATTATTGCCGGTAAAATTGGGATTATGATGGACGAATCCGAAACCCAGTTAGATGTTGATCTACGGGGAGTGTGGCAATTTGCCCTTGGTGATAACTCCCGATGGAAAAACGATGAGTTGGAAGACGAAGAGTGGGAAAAGGTAATGGTGCCCTACTTTTGGGAGGCTCAGGGCTTTTACAACTACGATGGCTATGCTTGGTACCGTAAAACATTCTTTTTACCGGAAGACTACCGTAATGAAGATATGATTTTGCTACTGGGCAAAATTGACGATTACGATCAGGCTTTTGTGAATGGCGTGAAAGTAGGTTCCACCGGCTACCTGTCAAATGACCAAATTAATTTAGGAGATGATGCTGCTTATCAGCAAACCCGCAATTACCCGGTTTCATCTAACCTACTAAAACCGGGGGAATTCAATACCATCGCCGTTCGGGTGTACGATAAGTACGTAGATGGTGGCATCTACGACGGCCCCATCGGACTAATTCGACAAGTACGCTATACCCGTTTCTGGAGAATTTCTAATTGATCAGCACCATGAGTTATTCCAACAGACTATCAGTTGTCTGGAATACGACATAATATTTGTTCCAGCTTCTTCTACTTAGCAAAGCTTGACTTGACTCGACTCTAATCATGGCCTTCATGGATAACTCGGTAGTAACCCGTCGTAGTTGTTTATTTAATCACTAAGATTATTTTTTTCTCTTCTTTCAACTTTGAGTTCAGCGTTAAGATGATGAATTGACATATCAAGGGCCGGCTCGAGTAGGATATTGTTTTAAACTGACAGGATTTTAGAATACCATTTAGATAGAGCTTAGCCAATTTCATGAGGATAATCTTCCTGAAGAAAATGACCTCCTTCTCCCAAATAAACTATTTCTGTATTCTTAAAAGTCCTTTTGATCTTCTCTACATCTTTTTCTCGAATCGCCCCGCCAGGTGTGATGTACAAACAAATTTTTGGAAGTTCAGTCGATGGCAACCATTTAGACCAAGATTTTATAAAAGGGGTCACAGCAGTCGGTTTTTCACCTTCTACTGGAGCATCTAGTATCCACGCTAAAAGTGGTTTTCTATTTTTTTTTGTTTTATACGGTGCAGCGTAATATTCTTTTTCTTTTGCACTAAGTTTTCTCTTTACTTCATTTGGAAGTAGTCCTTTAATAAACATATTCAAGTTTAAAGCGAAAAAACCACCAATAGCTGGATTACGCATTAGTTTTGCCATCGTTCTTGTAGCAAGCGATAGATGGTCGATGTTTGTTATGGCATACATAGCTTCCATAAAGGCTATTGCTTTGATATTTTCACGGTTCAAATTTGCATAATGAAACCCTAAACCTGAACCCCAGTCGTGTATCACTAGCGTAACATTCCTTAGGTTCATTTTTTTAATAAATTCACTTAAATAACGGTAAGAATCTTCAAAGCCATAGTTTATATCTGGCTTATCTGATTTACCCATCCCAATTAAATCAGGCGCAATACATCTACCTTGTTTTGATAAATAAGGAATAATATTTCTCCATAAATAGTTAGAAGTTGGGTTGCCATGCAGAAATAAAATTGGATCTCCTTCTCCTTCTTCTACGTAATGAATCTTGCTACCATATACTTCAAGATATTTTGACTCAAAAGGGAATTCAGGGGATATAAGCCTATTATTCATAATTGTAGCTATTTTTGGTTAATCTCATTTTTTCAAATCCTAGCTTTACTACTTCCAACTTTATGTCAATGCCTACTAATATGGAACAGGGAGAGAGCGGGGTGTTTTGACTATGCGAAGTGGGCGATTTTCTTATGCCAATTGGATAAAGCTTCGCCAAGTTCATGAGGATGATCTTCTTGAATGAAATGAAGCCCTTTACCCACATGGATCATTTCAGTGTTTACAAAAGTTTCCTTAATCTTTTTTACATCCTTTTCTTGTATCGCAACACCAGGAGTTACATATAGGCAAAGTTTCGGAATAGTTACAGAAGCTAACCATGGAGCCCAAGATTTGACTGCCGCTGTTACAACGGTTGGTTTTTTATCATCTATCGGACCATCTAGTGGAAATGCCAGCAAAGGAACTCTACTTCTTCTAGTCTTGTAAGGAGCAGCGTAAAAGTTTCTTTCTTTCTCTGTTAGTTTTCTCATTACCATGCTCGGAAACATCTTTTTGATAAAGATATTTAAGTCCAGCGCTAAGAACTTACCAAAGATTGGATTGCGTAGTAATTTTATAGCCAGCTTAGTAGATAGTGGAACATTATCGAGAGTTGGTGCATCATACATGGCTTCCATAAAGGCTATCGCTTTGATATTGTCACGATTCAAATTAGCATAATGAAACCCAAGGGCAGAACCCCAGTCGTGTACTACCAATGTAACATCCCTCAAGTTCATTTTTTTGATAAATGCATCTAAGTAACGATAGGCATCTTCAAAGCCATATTTTAAATCCGGTTTGTCTGACTTACCCATTCCAATCAAGTCAGGGGCAATGCATCTACCTTGTGCAGATAAATAAGGAATGATATTTCTCCACAAGTAGTTACAGGCTGGGTTTCCATGAAGAAATAGAATTGGATCTCCTTCCCCCTCTTCTATGTAGTGGATGTTACTCTCATAGATTTCCAGGTATTTTGATTCAAAAGGGAATTCATCGGATATAGGTTTACTATTCATAATCATAGCTATTTCAAGTTGATTTCATTTTTTTCAAATCCTAGTTTTGCTACCCATGACTCTATACCAAATGCTATGAGTATTAAGAAGGAAAGAATGGAGTATTGGTGTTTGATAGCGTTCCTTTATTTAGGTAAACAGTTAAAATATGACCGGTCGTCTTTATAATAAGAAAAAAATAAATCTACTCAAGCAAATTCTTAGTCACCATGAGTAGATTACGTATAGATTGATCATTTTGGTATTCTTTACGGGTAATAATTGCGCCTTTCCAGGCATCCTCTATAAAATTGACTAAAGCCTCAGCATTCAATTGATTTTTAATTTCTCCATTTTCCTGTCCTTTCTGGATAAGTTCAATAAGTTTTCCTTTTACAGAAGACTCTTTCTTGGTAATAGCATTACGGATGGCTTCGCTGTAATTGCTCATCTCATTACCCAACGAACTAGCGATGCAACCATCTTTCAATTCAGGATGGTTCAGCACAAGTTCTAATCGATATTCATAATGAGCGATTAGGCGCTCTTTGTAAGATTTGGATATGTCATCTAAAACACTAGAGATTTCGTCAGTAAAATCGGTAAAATATTTGGCTAATGCTTTTAAAGCAAAGTCCTCCTTACTTTCAAAATAGCTGTAGAACGATCCTTTAGGAACACCTGCAGCACTCACAATATCCTTTACACTGGTACCATTATATCCTCTATTCCGTAAGATGTTCATCCCCATCATCAGAATATAGTCCCTTTTTGCCTTGTGTTTAATAGAAGTAGCCATTGTCTTAATGGTATCATTAACAAATTGAGATACAAATATATGACCAGTTGTTTAAAAATGCAACGATTACTTGTAGATATATACGACTGGTCATATATTTGAGTTTTCAGTAAACAATTTAACTAAGAAAAGACATGCGAATTTTCATTACTGGGGCTTCAGGATACATTGGAGGAACCATTACACAAACATTAATTAAAGCTGGACACGAAGTCATCGGCTTAGCTAAAACTGAGAAAGACGCTGAAGTAATCACAGCTCTGGGAGCTAGCGCTCATTCAGGAGATTTAGCCGACTTTGATGGTTTAAAGCGAGGTATAGAAATGGCTGATGGCGTGATCCATACTGCATTTGGTATAGCCGATTGGAGTCAGCTAGAGAAGGCAATGATTCTTGAGCGTCAAGCAGTGGAAGCAATGATTTCTGCTCTGGCCGGCACTGGACACCCCTTTGTCTACACGAGTGGTGCAGGTGTCTATGACGATACTGGTAATGATGTAGTTGATGAAACAGCATCGCCTACTGCTACAGGGGCAGTCGGTATGCGAGCTGGCATAGAGCAGATCGTTCTAAAGGCAAAAGACCAGAATGTTCGCACGTCCGTTATTCGTCCAGGTATGGTTTATGGCAAGGGAGGCAGTGCCGTTGTACTCATGATGGCCGGACTAGTTCGTCAGGCAGGTGGCCCTCATACAATTGGAGATGGCAGCAATGTATGGTCCGTGGTACATGTTAAAGATTTAGCCGATCTCTACATGAGAGCCCTCGAGAAGAGCGAAGCAGGAATGATTTATCACGCAGCGGGTGATGAAGTGTCGATGCTTGATATTGCATCTGCAATGGCTAGAACGCTAAAACTTAGTGGTTCTCCAAGTATTTGGCCTGTCGAGGAAGCTGAAGTCGTTATTGGGCCTCTAGCTAAAGGATTGACTATTAACAAGCGCATTTCTTCAGCGCGAGCGCGTGAGGTTTTAGATTGGCGTCCAAGTCACCCTGGTATGATAGAAGAAATAGAGACAGGTTCTTATCCTAAAGCACTCAATGAAGTCTCTGAATAGATGCTTCGATTGAATTTTATCATTGCTTACTAATCTTTAATCATTTAAAATAAAAAAATCATGGATATTCGTTTTGACGGAAAAACTGCAATCGTAACTGGTGCTGCATCAGGAATTGGATTAGCCACAGCCCGAATGCTGGCTGAAAGTGGAGCCACAGTAATTGTTGCCGATCTCAATACAGAAAAGGCAGAGGCGGTTGCCGCTGAACTTGGACATGGCGCACTGGGTTATTATGTTGATGTCACCAGTGCAGAGGCTGTTGAAGCTCTAATAGACTTCGTAGTAACGAAAACTGGCGGTCTGCATCTGCTGGTCAATAATGCTGGTGCAGGTACACAGCCCAATGTGACGGGCGATTACCCTTTGGAAGACTGGCATAAGTTGATCGACATAAATTTGAATGGTGTGTTCTACGGGATGCGCTATGCCATTCCAGTCATGCGCGAGAACGGTGGTGGTGCCATCGTGAACATCTCATCGTTTCTAGGCAGCGTGGCCAATGTTATGTCGAGCCCTTATGTCGCAGCCAAGCACGGCGTTGTTGGGCTGACCAAAGCAGCTGCTTTAGAACATGCTAAAGATGGTATTCGCGTGAATTCTGTTGCGCCGGGTGTGATCCGCACACCAGCTCTTGATGACATTTTGGATGAAGAAGGTAGAAAAGCTATCGCTGCAACCTTTGCGATGAACCGAATCGGCACACCGGAAGAGGTCGCTGCTATGGTCGCGTTCCTTCTCTCAGACCAGGCATCCTTTGTCACAGCATCATACCATCTGGTCGATGGGGGGCTAACGGCTCAGTAAGAGCGACAAAGTTGTAGGCTTGCATCGGCCGAGAAGATCTTAGGTAAGGTTCTCTAAGCGTTAGAGAATAAACTATGTTACTATCTTTACGATATTAGCAGATAATAGTATTAACAAGGATTAAGTTATGTTATTACTCTAGCTGAAGCTCCGGCAAATGGGAATGCTGAATCGTTGCTTAGCCGGATTATACTTGAGCGCTGCTTGTTTTGCGTTAGCTGGCTTTGTAGGTGGTACCGAACTAACCAGCATTAAAATGGCCAACTTCCTATCTCATAGTTTACTGGTTCTGGGAGTACTACTCCTCTGTGTATGTTTGGCTTTACTTATTGTGTACGCGTTGAGAGCAATACAGATTAAGCAACACCAATTTTCCGAGAAAATTTCTAGTCATCATTAAGTTTAACTCCTTATTTTTCATCCAAAACGTGTTGGTTCTTGATTAACATAAGTGCCACCAAAGCCGATAAACAAGCTAATCCCTCGCTGGTATACATAATCTGATTAAACAATATCACGACTTTGTTAGGTATAGCTATCTTATAGTAAACCAACTGGAGTGCCTAGTTTTTTAACAAGTAAAGCACACGCGCAACTTAAACTATGTCAGTATAATGTGTTTCTTAGGGAGTAACCCCAGCGATAACTAATCCACCAAATCAGTTTAAGTTTCGGTTGATTTTACTGATCGCTAATTGAGGGCTAACTACTTTTGGCTTGGGTTTAACTACCAAGGAAGCCTTGGTTGGAGTCTCTGTAGTATCTACTTCCTCCGTTGGTTTATCGGATTGAGAAGATGCCTTCAGTACCCGGCCTACTAAGTAAAGAGAAACCAGACCGGCTCCTAGACAAAATAAATCCACGTAGGCTACCCGAGGGAGGGTATTCCATACCTGCCAGAACCAATCACCAGTGACTACCCCATTGACTACTGGAATCCCGAGGGACAAAACCCCGCCGATGAATAGATAATTACGGTTCAGTCGGGCATAGTTATTCCAACGTAATCCCGCCAAGGTGAGCACTAACCAACTAATAAAGAAGATACCATTGACCCAGTCGGCTCGCCCCATTGACTCTATGGGTACCAGTTTGTTGGCGATAAAAATGATGGCAAATGCCGGAAACATACTCAGGCAAATAGCCAGGTACCACTTGGTTACTTGATGGTGAAACAGCTTTTGTTTAAAGGTGTACTTATTATTATCCCGGGCAGTTCGCCAAATGAGTACTCCACTGATGATCATAAAGCAGGTAATCAGTGAAAGGACAAAATAAATTACACGCAGAGTCGCTCCTCCGAAACTTCCGAAGTGCAACTTAGTGATGAAGTTGATCACACTGTAGCTGTAGGATCGTTCATCGGGAAGGATGCTGTATTCTTCCAACACTTTACCATCTTTCATTCGCATGGCCAGCACTCCGGAAGAATGAATGCCCTGATGATTATCAATGTTCCAAAGGGCTAGCGCATCTTCTTGGCCGTAGTTGCGAAGCCGTATATTCCTAATATGAAAATCTGGATACTGCTGCTCAATTTGTTGAGCCAGTTCGGTCAGTGAGTAATGGTCGTAGTTGGGGGCACCTTCCTCGACCG
>CAKZYJ010000428.1 GCA_937884755.1 uncultured Flammeovirgaceae bacterium | reverse complement strand
GGACAGTACCATGTCTTCGGGGGTGCCGCTCTTCAGACTTTCTTCCCGGTGCATTAGCCAGATCGTATCGGCTGTCTGACGCGCCAGGTCTAGCTCGTGGGTCGATAGAAATATGGCCTTGTTGGTTTCTTTCGCCAAGCGTTTGAGGATATTCATGATTTCTACCCGCGTGGGTAAATCGAGATGCGCCGTGGGTTCGTCCAGCATAATGAGCGGAGTGTCTTGAGCCAGTGCCTTAGCGATGAGCACCCGCTGCTTTTCTCCATCACTTAACTCATTGAAAAACCGATCTTTATAATCGTTTAGATGGACGCTATCCAACGAGCGTTCAATGATCTCATGATCGCTCTGTTGCAGCTTGGCAAAATAGTTGGTGTACGGGTAACGCCCTACAGACACCAGGTCCATGACCGTCAGCCCTCCCACCTGTATTTTATCCGTTAACACCAGGCTCAACAGCTTGGCATACTGATGCGGCTTAATCTTCTTTACGTCTACTTCGGCAATAAACGTGTCGCCACGCAGGGGTTTTTGCAGCCCAGCAATGGTACGCATCAGCGTAGACTTGCCACAACCGTTAGGACCGATCAGGCAGACAAGCTCCCCATTATGAATGGTTATATTCAGATCCTTTTCCAGTTCAAGTACAGTCCGCTTCGTTTGGTAGCCGATGGCTAGGTTGCGGGTGTAGAGAATAGGGGCAGTAAAATGCGCCACGTCTTGGTTGATCATTGCTACATCTTCCATTAGAATGCTCCTTTTATTTTCTTGCTTTTGATAATGATCCCTAAGATGACGGGGGCGCCGAAGAGGGCCGTCACGGAGTTAAGCGGTAGGGTGGTTTGGGCACCGGGTACCTGCGACACAATATCGCAAATAAGCATGATCACCATACCACACAGCATGGTGGCCGGAATCAGTACCTTATGATTTGAAGTGCGGAACAGCAAACGTGCTAAGTGGGGTACCGCCACGCCGATAAAAGCAATAGGGCCAGTAAATGCAGTGATCGTGCCAGCTAAGACGCTGGTGGTGAGGATCAATTGTACCCGGGTGCGAGCAACGTTGACACCAACGCCAGTGGCATAGTTCTCCCCTAAAAGCAAGGCATTCATTTGCTTGGAATATAATAGAGAAACCAAGAGTGTAAGGGTGATGATAGGGCCCATAACTTGCAATTGCGACCAGGCAACGCCCGAAAGACTGCCGAATGTCCAGACCAGAAAATTTTGGATCAACTCCGGATCACTGAAGTACTGTAAGATATTCACAACCGCTCCGGTAATAAAACCAAACATAAGCCCGACAATGAGCACCGTTATGCTGTCGGACAGACGGGCCGAAGCAAACAATACGCTTACCAGCACCAGGGTGGAGCCACTGATCGCGAACAGCACCAGCCCCCAGCTACCCAGCATTTCCTGCAAGTTTACGCTTGCCCCAATGGCGGTAGAGGAAAGGACAAAGACGGCTACACCCAAGCTCGCACCGCGGCTAATGCCCAGTACTGACGGGCCAGCCAACGGGTTTCTGAACAGGGTCTGCATCTGTAAGCCCGCTACTGAAATGCCGGCTCCGGTGAGCATGGCAGTAAGTGCTTTAGGGAGCCTGAAATTAAAAAAAATGTATTCCCACGATTTTTTGGAGGCTTTCCCCGAGATAATATTGAGCAATTCCTCTACCGATATCCGCACGCTCCCTAAGCTCAGATCAAGCACGAATAAGCTGAGAATCGCCCCCAGGCCTATAAACACGATTAGCCCCGGTTTTAGTATGGGATGATTAGCTGAAGTCAACTGTTAAAAACGATTATTGTAGTTTTTTGTAGTAGTACAGTTGATGGTTAGAAAGTAGTTCAGGATGGAAGATTTTAATAACGTCTTTAAGAATGAGGTCAGGGCGGGTCATGCCGCTTTCCCAGTAGTCATTGCCACCGTTTTCACTCATCCTTTTGTTGAACGTATACACATTGCCCGCTCTAAAAGCGTTAAAGAGGGTATATCGTTCGTCCATCATTTCAAGTTCTTTCAACGATTCTGCTCGGGGACCCAACCAGTAATCGGCATCCACCAGGTCATCCAACACCACCTCGAAACTAAGAGGAAGACTGCCTGTAGCTTGTTCATCTTTGTAATGATAATCACCGCCCGCGTCCAGAATCAGTTTGGTCATATAACTGTCGGCACTGGGCATATACCAAGTGCCTTTAAAGTTGTTTCCGGTCATCACCGAAGGTCGGTCTTCCATGTTGACGGTGAGTGATCGGGCATTCAGGTATTGCTGTTCTATCTGCCGAAAAATGGAGTCGGCCACTTCGTCTTTATTAAAAAAAGCTCCCACATACTTAATCCATTCCGCCCGTGCCAACATGGTGGTTTCCATCCACTCAACATTATAAGAAACGGGAACGCCGGACTCAATTAAGCGGTCGTCTTCGTTTCTCACATTGTCGTAGCCCGTTCTCATCACCAAATCGGGCGCTAGGTCTAATAAGATTTCTAGGTTACTGCTTTTCAGGGAGCCTACTTGAGCAACCTTGCCCTGGCTTACTTTGTCGTAGATATAAGCATTGTATAAATATTTATCTTCCGCAACCCCAGTAACCTTGTCTAATTCATCAATGAGCTTGAGGTAACCAATATGAGGGCTAGAGGTAGCCACCACCTCTTCAATGGGTACCGGAATGATGAAGTCGGCTTGTTCAATAACCGGAGCCTCCGTGCCCTTAGGGTATAAAACTAGGGACAACAGGGTGTCGCCCTCTTGCCAGGGATTACGCACTGTCACTAATTTATACTGCTCGTTGACCTCGATCATAAAGTTTTTGGCACAGGTAATTTCCGGTTCGAAAGAAAAGGAGGTCTCGAGAGGGGCTTTCGCTACCAATTCACTTTCTTCTGACTGATTTTTAGGGGAGTAACAAGCCGTGACGATAAACCCTAGTACTACCGCGCTGATCCAGGTTGCTTTCATTAATTCATTGTTGATCTGTTCTTTAATCTTTTTATGGAAAGGTCGGGTATGCCCAGGTACAATCATATCTTTATGATGAGATTTTTTGTAACTTATTCGTTTTTGGCCAGAACATATTTTCAAAAGTACAAATAATGAAATACTCTCTTTACTACTCGCTATTCATTATTTTGTGGATATTAGGTTGTCGTGACGACGATCTTGACTTCGCTCCTCCCACGCACGAAGAACCTGTTACTTGCTCTACTATTGATGCTAACTCCACGGATTTTCCACCTGATTACTCTATTAATGACAATGAAGCAGAAGGCGAACTAAAGGTAGAGGAAAATTATTTTATCGAGCTATCTACTAATCGCTTCTCACTAAGTAGTAAAAACTTCGACGTAGACTACGGGCGCGAGGTAATTCGGGAAAGTAAAATCAACCAGCACCCTATGTGCATGAATAGCTTCAGAGATTGCCCCAATCAGGAGTGGCCTGTTGCCTCACTATGGCAGTGGGTTGGGGCGCTGGCTAACGCCGATACTTTAGTTTGGGAGTATTTAGATGCTGAAGATTCTACGCAGGGTTATCGATGGATTATGACTGAGAAACCGCAGCAAGTCCGAGTGACAGAAGCTCCAGAGATACTGAGCCCCGGACAGCCGCAAGTATTTTCCTTAGAAGAAATGTCAGATGACGATCGTCTGCAACTGGAGTTGGTAGTGATTGAAAAGGATATGCTACTTCACGAACATACGCTACCTGTCGTTACCCACTCACGAACGATCTACAATCCTACGGCTTGGGTAGAGGAGACTAATCAGGTTACCTTACCTGAAGACCAGGTTGAACTGCTTTTCTCGGGTAGATTTCCTTTAGCCGAAACTGATACTGCGTTTTGGAACGTAGCCTCGGTACGTAAGATTATTAAGGAGATAAACGGAACGCGCTTTCAACTTACCTATCAGGTGAATAACCTTATTCCTATACGTTTTGAGCTAGAATAGAACGCTTATTTTCAACGTACTCCTCAATAACTTTTTAGCGAGGTCACTGGGTTTTGTAAAAAGACTATGCATGACGCTACTGCTCACAAGCAAAAATTATATAGTTCTTTTTCCTTTCCCGATTCATAAATAGCTATACCTTTGTATCCAGTTTGGTTTTCGTGTGTCAATCGGAATACGTGAAATTAAAAGGGAATCCTGTGAAAATCAGGAGCTGTCCCCGCAACTGTAAGTTCAGTAAGCGTTGGTCCAATCAAACTCCACTGTTCGCCTTAGGCGAATGGGAAGGAAGCCAGCGTTGAACAAGTCAGGAGACCTGCCAACCAAAATTACTGTGTGGAAACTTCGGGTGAAAGTAGCCATGAAACCATCGGTATCCTCCCTATCGGCAATAACATCCGTATGATGAGGATTTGCCTTTAATGTCTACTAACCATGAAAACGTATTTTTTATGGGCAGCAGCCCTTTGCCTGGCTACTGCTGCCCAAGCCCAGGATTCCCTGCAAGTAATCCAGCTGGATGATGTATTTATCACCGGTAACAAAATTGAAACCCCCGTAGAAAAATCAGGGAAAACGATTTACAAACTCAACCGACAGGAAATTGAGGCCAACCGCGGGAAAGATATTCCCGATCTGCTCAATGAAATTCCTGGCGTTCAAATAGATGGAAATTTCGCTACCCTTGGAACCAACATCAACTACCGCATACGAGGCGCCCAAAGTGAACAGACCCTGATCCTGATCGACGGGATTCCGTTTAACGACCCGTCTGGTGTAGCCCAAACCTTCGACCTCCGGATGTTAGACCTGGAGCAGGTAGAATCTATTGAAGTGTTGAAAGGGGGCTTAAGTTCGCTCTATGGTACGGGAGCAGCAGCGGGTGTCATCAATATCACCCTTAAAAAACCATCCCAAGCAGCTACCTCCGGATCGGTGAATGCCGAATACGGTAGTTTTAATACCTTCGCGACTAACGCTAATGTTAATGGTACTTCCGGGAAGCTCCGGTACATGCTAAGTGGGACGTACCGATCTTCTGACGGTTTTTCGGCGGCAAGAGACACGCTAGCTACGGAAAATTTTGATGATGATAGCTTCAAGAGCCTGAACTTTCTAGGAAGGTTGGGCTATCAGTTTACGGATCGGTTTTCAGTGGGCTTATTGGCCGGATACGACGATATAGCCAGCGATTTTGATGCCGGTGCCTTTCGGGATAATGATTCTGAACTAGATCAAACCCTACTAAAATTTGCTTTATCTTCTAATTACCAATGGACCGAGGGTAATGTAAAAGGTAACTTCTCATACCATACCAATGAACGATTCTTTAATTCCCCAGGCAGTGAGCCTAACGAGCGTAGTATCAGTGAGTTTAATGGCAATACGTTTCAAGCCGATGTACTCTTAGAGCAGAACCTGACAAATGAAATTAAGCTGCTGGGCGGGGTAAACCTTCAGCGTCCGGTTTGGGAACCGGAGGATGCCGAAAGCGAAAGCTTTACGATGGTTGACCCTTACGCTTCATTTATTTACGATATTGCCAATGTAAACGTACAAGTTGGTGCTCGCCTGAATATCCACAGTCTGTACGGAACCAATTTTGTATGGAATGTAAATCCCAGCTATCGCTTAGATTTGGGGGATAGTAAGTTGAAAATTTTGGCCTCTTATGCCACTTCTTTTCTAAGCCCATCGCTGAACCAGCTTTACGCCGGGGATTTTGGGTTCCTGATTCAAGATGCCGGAAACCCAGATTTGGAACCTCAGGAGTCGGAAACTATAGAAGGAGGGCTCGAGTGGCTATCCGACGAAAAGTTTCAACTGGGGGCAGTATACTTTTACAGAAGAGACCAAAACTTTATTGATTTTATCTTTAACGATGATTTCACCGCTGGCACTTACGAAAATATAGACGGATTTACCGAAGTATCTGGTCTGGAATTTAACGCTAGCTACTCTTTTACGCCACGACTAACATTAAACCAGTTCTTTACTTACACAAGATCACTTACTACAGATGTGATCTTGCGAAGAGTACCGGAAAACAAATTTGGCTTTACCTTGTCGGCCATCCCCACCCCGAATGTACTCCTAAAAGTAACCCACTTACACGTGGGAGAGACTCCTGAAAGTGCTGATGTTACCTTGGATGCTTACGATCGTTTTGATGGTTTTGTATCCTACACATTTGATCAGCTAACCATCTCAGGAGGTATTAATATCATTTTTGATACTAACTATGTAGATCGGTTTGGATGGGCAACTGCGGAAAGGAACTATACTATTGGGCTGAGATATTGCTTCTAACCGTACAACGATCGCTTGTCTGCGGAATATATGTAGCTATCCGGCGAGTATAAAAGAACAGGATGCCATTCCACTGTGACTATTCTAGAATAGCTACTCGGATAGGGTTTCCCAAACAGGATAAAAGTAATAATAATCAGTTTTTCCAACACAGGGTAGTTTGCCTATTTCTAGGCTAGGGTGGCTCACCATCACGTTATCATCCAAGCTTCACATTCTTGATCACTTCTTCCTAAGTATTAGTAACCGATAGGTGGAGAGCACTCGATTGAGAAAATTGAACATCGAGGTAGCTATTATAAGAATACTAGTAATAGCCAAAAAAAATACTACTCCTAGCCATTGACATAATGAATATGCCGACCTACCTTTGAAACATTATTTATAATAAGTCTAAATAAAAATAACATTACTAACTATTAATATTACATCATTGGCTTAGAGGTAGTACTGTTGATAAACTCTCTTGAGCCTGAAGTTCCCATCAGGTCAGTGAAATCTTCTTTCACTGGCCATCTTGGGACACCAGAATAATCAGTCGTGTCTTGGTAGTCAGTCAGCCTACTACAAGTAATATGATAAAATGTATCCGATAACCCACTGAGTACGGTGAATATCCAATCTTTACCGCTCAACGAAGTACAACCAAGAACTACAAATCACTAATTTCTAAATACGATGCCTTCTTGTCAGCCTCAGATACTTTACCAAGAACACCGAATCTGTATAGCCCAGTGTGAACACTGCCACCGTATCAGTATCTACTACGCTAATCTGTTGGCGGGCTTTTCCCCCCAGGACTTTGAGAACTTTTGTCACAATGTTCAACACACTGAATTTGATGAGCATAGTGCACTGTTTCCGGAAGGCGAAAAAAATATTGTACTACAAACCTGTCACCACGACATCCAGTTCACCTTCACTCGCCACGAGTATGAACAACTACAACACGCATTAGCTGAGGCTCAGGTGCTGCTCCAAGTACAACAGGTACTCGCTCAGAAGCCCAGCGAATGATCATCCATCCGGTAACCATACTACCCATTCTTGGGCTACTGACCCCTAACAGCAGGGAAAAGCAGCTACCTGTATT
>CAKZYJ010000427.1 GCA_937884755.1 uncultured Flammeovirgaceae bacterium | reverse complement strand
GATGTTAGACTTCCAACTGGCAGATAATGTCCAAGCGGTAGTACTGGATAAAAACTTACAAAATGTATCAGTCAGTAGTAGTGAGAAAGAACTACGGGCGCAGGAAGCTATTTACTGGTGGTTAGCCGAGGAGTGAAAAGTGGTTTAGCAGGGAATTCTGTTACATCACATTAGCTCTTCCTGAAGCTACAATGATAAATGAGACGATTGAGATAACCAGGCCGATGACAAAAATGAGGTAGGAAAAGCGTAACATTTTATACTTTCGAGCTAACACTCGTCCCAAATTATACAAATCGCGTTCGAGGCTTCCGTAAGCTAAGTCATCATTTTGCCGAATGATCTGCATACCCCACTCAAAGTCGTCGCGGGTCATATTATAGAAGTTGCCAAAAAACAGGAGATTTGCCCGGTTATTTAAGACATCTTCTTTGCGGAACCGTCCTTGGGTTACCTGCGGGAGTGTTGCTAGAATTGCGAAAACAATTGTGAGTAAGCAAACCATCGTAAGAATAACCCCGGGCAACCAGAAAGCCGTGTATTCTTCAATCCGGCGAAAAAGTACGGTTACTAGAATAGAAAGTAAGATGGCATTTACCGAGATCATAATATTTGCCTTGGTATCGGCAATGGCACTGAGGTCCATATGCGTACGCATCACAATACGGTACATTATCTCGCCTCCTTTAGGAACTTTAGTTGGTTTATCAGATTTCTTTTTTTCGGAGGCTATTTTTGCTTTGAGCGACAGATAATTTTTCTGCTTTTTAGGACCAAAGTGGGACTTGGCAAAATCAGTAAAAAACTCGTGCTTCTTAAAGAATTTAAGATTTTCGGTATTCCACTTACTCTTTTTAATCTTTTCGTTGGTGGTTACTTTTCGTTCCTTGCGAAGAGCTTCAGCCCAAAATTCGTATTCTTTGCTAGCCAGATGGGCCATATCCGCATCGCAAATAATCTGCTGAAGTAAGCCATCTGGATTTTGAGGCATGTCCGTGGCTTCAATGCATCCTATTACCCCATTAATAAAATCATCTGAAGCTTTTTCCTGAGTTAAATATGAGCGAGCAATATCAATGCTGGCCTCAATCGGATTTCTCTCGGGGTGTACATGCCCAACATCGTGAAACCAGGCAGCAGTTATCAATATATCCTGTTCTTCCGAAGATAGATTAATTCCCTCAGCAATAGTACGAGAAGCCGCTACTACTTCCTGAGTGTGTTTCAGATTATGGTAATATAATGAGCTGGTGTCGTGCTTCTTAAACTCTGATTCAACAAACCGAGCGGCTTTTTCGGGTAAGGTAAGGGTAGTAGTTGATGAGTGCATAGCACTAAAATAGATATTCCTGCCGTAATTTTTCTTGATCAGCGGCGGAAATACCTAATCCCTGGCGGATATAGTTCTCCAGTGAGCCATATTCATCCTCTATGGTTCGAAAAGCCGTTTGCAGATAAACCGGACGAACTTCCAGTAGCGGTAGTGACGTATAAGGGGCAATACCGATGAGTGGACCTAAGTTGGCTCGTTTCTTAATTCTCTTCTGGCGATAGTAGTTCGAGGCCATATAATCCCGCATTATGGTTTCTTGAGGTACGCCCAGCGTGAGTAATAGCATCGCGCTCATAAAACCGGTTCGGTCTTTTCCCGCTGAGCAGTGATAGAGTAGTGGCTCATCCTGCATTAGAACTTCTTGTACTGCCAAAGCAAAACTATCGGTATAGTGGCGTACGTAAAGTTCGTTATTATCAATCAGTATTTGTTCAGTATTATATTCCTCAGGGTCAGACTTTTGCAGCAAGCGGCGATATTCTTTGCGGGTAGTAGCCGTGTCATACACTGCCAAATGCCGAACTTTTGGTGTCTCCTGATCGGGTAAGTTATCGGGTTTTCGTTCTAACGCATCAGGTTCACGAAAATCAATAACCGTACGAATACCTACATTCTTCCAGTAGTTCCAGTCAGACTTATTTAAGCCATTTAAGTCGTCTGAGCGGTACAGTTTTCCCCAACGAACCGTACGGCCATCTTGGGTTCGATACCCACCCAAATCACGAGTATTGTCTGTGCCTTTAAAGTAAATTCTCCGCTCGGCTACAGTTACTTCTTCTTCATTAGAATCTACAATGGTGAAAAAGTGCTGAAATACTTCATCGTCTGGCTTCCATAAGAAGGTATAGTTTTCAGTAGTGCCAATTGGCTGGTTTCGGTTGATCTCCTCCGCTGAATGTCCCTGATAGATGCTAACCGGTAAAGAAGGTTGATTCGGAAGCAACGCGATATTTATAATAATAGTCCCTTTTTCATCTCGATACACTGGCGTTTCCTGAGCTACCGGATTAGCCGGATACGTTGCATCAAAAGGGGAGAGGGAACGGCAGGATGACAGCAAGAGCGTACCAATAAAATACACTATCAATAGGCTGAGATTGTGAGGGATTAGCATATTGCTAAGTACGAAGGAGGGATACCGAGGTTTAGAATAGATTGTTTGCTGCTAAAAATCGGGTCGTATATCTAACAAAAAATACCATAAGAATTGGTATATTAAGGCAAATCTGACATCTTCAAACTAAAATTCTTTTCCTTACGTTTAGTAGTTGCTTCGGATTAAACTAACCATTTGATGCCAACAAGCTGTTTTTGTGGTCTTTTTTGCACCTTACTCTTGGGGTTAGGCAGCTTTTGTATTGGGCAGTCTACCGATAATTCTAAGCCGAGTAGCTTTTGCGAAACTAGTTTAGCCAATCAGCCCCGACCTACTTTTTTT
This sequence comes from uncultured Flammeovirgaceae bacterium, assembly GCA_937884755.1. GTDB lineage: Bacteria > Bacteroidota > Bacteroidia > Cytophagales > Cyclobacteriaceae > Tunicatimonas. The sequence goes on along the minus strand of CAKZYJ010000427.1, from coordinate 5,527 downwards.
AGTGTCCAACGTTATCGTTCGGGTAGCTACCGAATGCGGGCCTCCAACGGCCAAGACTTGATTATTGAGGATAACAGCAGTATTTCGGTAAGTTTACGGGCACCTTTGGTGCTTCGACCAGGGCTCAAAGCATTTAGTTCGCTAACGTACTACGATGAAGATTTTGAGTTTATTAATGCGGAAGGTGGCTCAGAATTTTCCCAGGCACTTCACAATAAGTCATTAAAGAGCCTGAACGCTTCACTCTACGTTATTAAGCCGTTTCGTGGTGATCTGTTTTTACTAAATCGTTGGCAAGCTTCTTTGAATGGTGATTTTAATCGTCCCAATACCAACCAATATCTCAACTTTTCAGTGGCCTCGGTTTTGGGTTGGCGTAAGACATCCAAAACAATTTTGGGCCTTGGACTATTTTATGGGGTTGATTTCGAGGGCTCATCTTTAGTGCCCTTATTTGCTTATCAGCATACGTTTAATAAGCATTGGAGTGTTGAGTCCGTTCTTCCGGTGCAAGCTAATGTGCGTTACTTTAGCGAAAACCGCAAAAATATCCTGGAAGCGGGAGTTCAACTCAACGGGCCGGAGTACAATATTCATCTGACGTATCCATCGGCAGTAAGTGAGCAATTTGAGTTTGAACGTAGTGAAGTCCGTTGGAGCTTACACGGCAAAAGGGAAATTCACGACTGGTTATGGGTTGGACTAGAAACTGGCTTTAATACTCCAGTTTCTACTGATCTTCGCTCCAGAGATGGTTCGGGATCGCTAAATTATACCTACTCAGCCAATTTCTTCACGATGTTCAGCTTATTTTTAGTCCCTCCCCGGAAACTACTGGAACGTCATCTTGGCCGATAGTTCAAGCCCATTAGTCTGTTTGGATTCGTAGTGGATTAACCAACGGATGACTGAAACAGTCGGCAGAGATCTCGAGTACATCGCCGTCTTTTGTTTCTATCTGATCGGAGAAACTTAGCACCGAAGTTCCCATGAAATGTACGTGTACATCGCCCGGTTGACGGAATAAGTCATACTTGAAGTGATGATATTCCAGGTTAGCCAGATTGTGGCTCATATGAGCTTCACCCGTTAAGAACTCCTTTTCCCAGATTACCTTCTGATTACGAAGTATTTTACTTTGACCTACAATTCTATCAGGCAACTCACCAATCAACAGTTCCGGACCGTAAGAGCACTGCCGTAATTTTGAATGGGCCAGATACAGATAATTAATTTTTTCCATTCGATGGTCAGAAAACTCATTACCTAGCGCAAAGCCAATCCTCTTGGGATTCCCCGCTTTGTCAATGTAATAGAGGCCCGCCAATTCGGGTTCTTCGCCACCGTCTAAAGCAAACGCTGGCTGAGTGATAGCTTGGCCTGGAGGAATCGCCGACAGCCCGTTGCCCTTGTAAAACCACTCAGGTTGGACTGCCGGCAGGCCATTTTGCATACGTCCATTTTTTACTCCCATGTTAAACATTTTCATAGAATCGGATACAGGGATATCTGAATCAGTACCTTCAGACTGGTGCATGGCATCTCGCGAAGAGGCACTTCCCAAATGAGTTAACCCCGTACCGGTTATCCAGGTATGATAAGGATCAGGATGGCTAAAAGGTAATAGCAATCGCTTATTCAATGCAATTTGTTCATATTGTTGCGGCTCACCTTTATCCAAATTACCAATTAGAGTGGTAACATCGCTTTGAACCAAATCAGCTTTCTCAACCAACTCATAAACTGTTGAGACACCTTGTATTGGATAAAGTTGATCATTGTTGACAATAGCTACCTGACAATTATTTTGCTCGTTGAAGAACTGAATGAGTTTCATACTGAATAGTATTATCCGTTTGCTATTAATTCTTAAAAGATGCGAATTATAGACCTAAAAGATCAGTTTGCCTAAGCAATCTTAAAATCTAGTAATAAAATAACCAGGCCTGCTTTTGGTTACTTCTGGATTTGATTAAGAAAGGTGTATTCCATTTCAAAGCGCAATAGAGATAATTCCCTACCAAATTATTTAATGCCCTATTTGATTACAATCTTAACCCGTACGAACACAATATATTAGATTGTTTTGATAAATTTTTAGATTAAAGCTAGTAAGCTCTAATTATTTGATACTCACTATCGTACCGAACTAGTTATACTAGTTTTCTCCATACTAAATCCTTATATGTTAACACTTACTAATCAGTATGGCGAGTAAATTCTAAAATGTTGAATTTGATGAAACATAAATATATTTGAATTTTTTATAAAAATATATGTATATTAACTGTATAATTTAAGTTTAAAAAATATATTTTCAACTAACCCTCAAATAGTTTAAAAATCATGGATAAATATCTTCTGGAAGAAAAGTTTAAAGATTTTGTGCTCTCATCGCAATATCCATGTCTCGGCGCAAAATCAGCAGTGAACAACAAATCTTTTCAAATTGGCCGTTATTCCGAATTGGGTACAGCGGATTCAGCGGAAGCTTTAGCGAGAGACCTTCGTAAATTCGTTTCAGAAAGAGGGGCTATCAAAAGCAAATTCACCACGTTTGTTGCTATATTTGAAGGGCCGATTTCGATACCAGAAAAAGCTTTTGAAGATTTGCTATGGAAACAGCTATCACTCCTGATTTCACAGGACGATCAAGCGTGGAACGACACTGTCTCTAGCAATCCCGAGGATAACAATTTTGGTTTTAGTTTTGATGGCACTGCGTTTTTTATAGTGGGATTACACAATAAGAGCTCGCGTTTTTCTCGCAGATTTGCTTACCCAACATTAGTATTTAATCCCCACGATCAATTTGAGTTTCTTAAAAAAAGTGGCAAGTATTCAAAAATGCAGAGCATGATCAGAAAGCGTGATAGCACACTTCAAGGGGCGATTAATCCAATGGCTGCTGATTTTGGAACGATTTCAGAAGCTAGACAATATAGTGGTCGCGCGGTATCAGAAGATTGGAAATGTCCTTTCCTTCACAAACAGAATAAGTAATGGTAAACAGAATACCACCACAATCCGGTGCTGCTTTTGAACTTAAAAAAGGGAGCTATCTAAAGGTTTCTGACCCTCTCGGCGAGCAGGTATCAGATATGGTATGTTTCAACTTAAACGATAAACGAGAGTGGCTTTCTTCTGGGAAAACTTTGGATTACTGTAGCACTCTTTTGATTACAAAAGGCCACAAGCTATACAGTAACCGTAGTAATGTAATGATGGAGATTCTGGAGGATACCAACGGCCGCAATGATTTTCTTCTTGCTCCCTGTAGTCCAGAGACATTCAAAATTATCTACGATAATCACGACTACCATCCCAGTTGTTTTGAGAACTTGCATACCAACTTAGCTCCTTTTGGTATAAAGCCTGATGAGATTCCTAATGCTTTTAATATTTTTATGAATGTTCAGTTTGCTGCTGATGGAACCCTCACGGTAGACCCACCCTTATCAAAAAGTAACGATTACGTTATTATGAAAGCGCACATGGATTTGATCGTTGGATTAACGGCATGTTCAGCCGAACAATCAAATAACTATGCGTTTAAGCCGATTGACTACGAAGTATTGGAATCTTATGACGGATAGACAACGTATTTAGACGTCTAACTCATTAATAACCAATTTATATTTTCCAGCACTGGTACGGACTATATCCTCCTCTTTCACATACTTTATTTCATAAGAAATATTATTGCCCGCAATTTTAGCCATCCCTGCTTGTATCTGAGTAAGACTTGCTTTATCAAACATATCATTTACCACTAAATTGATGAGGAAGCTTTCCTGGACTTTCTGATGAATTTGGGCGTATTCCAGCCCATGAATATCTAAAAATGCAGCACCAAATCGGCCAACTTTGGTTCCGTCTGGTAGTACAAGCAAATCATCGTGTCGGCCCAAAATTTCTTTAATCCTGAATTTTGACGATTTGGTATCGGGTATAATTCTATCATCTACCTGGTAGCGGATAAGCGGAAAAGAGGAGCTTATCAATCCGGTGGTAATCACGCAATTCTCTTTATATTCGTTTACCGAATACAATGGTAGTTCGTAATATTCTTTGTTTTCTCGTTGCTCAATAGCAATAGTTCTCTCTGCATTCCCGTACCAATCGACTATTGTAGTATTAAAAGTCTGTTCAACTTTAGCGCGCTGATGGGGGTAAACCTGCTCCGAAGAGGTGAATATATAAGGTACATTTAGCGTGTGTCCTTTAGCAGAAAAAAAGTTTGCCAGAATCTCTACTGAACTAGGGTAAGCGAGTATTGCATAAGGGCTGAACTGTTTAATTTGTTGATAATAGAAATCGGCATTTTCTTCCTTGAGATTAAAACTTGAAAGGTAAAGACAGTTGAAGTAGGGGTCGTACCACTTCATTTCGTGACGATATAAGTTTCCGCGTAATGAAATCACTTTCATACCCGGTTGGTACCCAAATAAACTACGTTGCGCCCAAGAATAAGCACCCTCTATTAAGGTTGAATTATAGTCACGGTAAACCATAAGCGGGGTGCCCGCACTTCCGCTGGTTCTTCCTTTCGCTTTGGTAAAAGTATTTCCTACTACAATATCAGATGTATTTTTTCTTACATGATCTTTGGTGATAATGGGAAGTAAATGAATATCTTCTACCGATTTTATTTGACTTAAGTCAACCCCGTGGTCGGCATAGTATTTTTTATAAAACTTTGACCGTGAAACAGATTTGGTTAGTAATCGAAGGAAGGATTGGTTCTGCTTTTCTTTGAGCCTTTCTGCACTCCAATCCTTCTGATCTAGAATTTGCTTAAGTTTTAATCTGAATAATGGATTAAATCGCAATTGATAATTGGTGAATGCTTTAATCCTTTTTCTCATAGTTTCAATTTAAAATGGACTTTGGTCTTCGGTATATAAATATTCTGTCGTTTATTCTTTAGTGCATCTTACCAGATAATCGTAATCACTAATCTATTCCAGGTTTTTTAAAATTATTTCTGGTCACTGCAAGAAAGTATGATCTAGATCAACAGTTTTGCTCTCAATTATCGTTCTAAGAGACGCACTGTCGGGTTTTCAACTATTGCTGCGGGGCGCACCGAATGACCAGCATACCCCAGGTCACCAAGATTTGTTTGGGCGTATTCCGCTAGAACCTTAAGTTGCTTAGCCACTTCAGGGTGATGGTCTATAACATTCTCTTGTTCCTGCGGATCATTCTCCAAATCAAAGAGTAGTGGATCCCTTCCGTCAGTAAATCCAGGATGATGGATACTTTGATAAATGCTATCTAATGCCAAATGGAGCTTCCACTTACCTGAACGCACTGCTTGTAATTGCTCTTTTTGGTAATAGAAAAACGCCGCGTAAGGGGATGTAGGTTGCTCTTCTAATAAAAGTGACCGAATATCAAATCCATCAATAGTCCGATCCTTGGGTTCAGAGCCGCCAGCCCAATGCACCAATGTAGGTAGCATATCCATCGTGGTAGCGGTTTGATTGACTATTTTACCGGCCGGTATAGTCCCCTTCCACTG
>CAKZYJ010000426.1 GCA_937884755.1 uncultured Flammeovirgaceae bacterium | reverse complement strand
CGGTACTGGTACTACAATTCAAGTCCTTCCGTCAGCCCATGATTGTATTCTCAGCTATTCCACTGGCGTTTACGGGTTCTATTGTCGCATTGTTCGTCACGGATTGGACATTTTCCTTCTTCGCCTTCGTTGGCTTCACCAGTCTGGTCGGTATCGTAATTAATACCTCCATCATCCTGATTGACTATACCAACCAACTCCGTGACTCCGGTATGCGGATGGTACGAGCGATCAAGAAAGCTGCTGAAACCCGCTTCAAACCCATTGTGCTCACTACGCTGACTACTATTTTAGGATTGCTACCGCTAACTCTATCATCTGGCGACTTATGGCCCCCGTTGGGTTGGACTATCATTGGCGGAATGATCTCGTCTACTTTCTTGACCCTACTGATTGTGCCAATACTTTATAAGTTGTTTACCAAAGAGCAAATGGTGGTGGAAGAGGAAGAAGTGTTAACAGGTGTGTAATAGTAATGGATCAGAATGAAGCTTTTCATTAATTTTTGTTGTGCTTACACTCAATTGAGACGAAAAGTAACTACCTTATAGTATCGTGAGGTTTTTTGAGGAGATGACAATTCCTATGTCCTACATAAATATCCAGGACTATGAGCACATTACAACTGGGGTTAAGCTTGTCAGCGATGCTATTAGCGGGTATGGGGATCATTAGTACCATTTGGCTGGGGCAAGAGGAAGATGGAAAGTACCATTTAAATCTGCGGTCGCAACATAAACTACCCAACGATTCCTTCGCGATGGAAGAGAAAAAAGTAGCCTGGAAGCCCAAAAGAACGGCTTTTATTATCTGCGACATGTGGGATAACCACTGGTGTAAATCAGCGGCGGCCAGAGTGGGTAAGTTGGCCGAACCTATGAATGAGATGATTAAAGAAGTGCGGGCGCAAGGTTCGTTAATCATCCATGCCCCTAGTAGCGTAACTTCTTTTTACATTGACACGCCTCAACGGAAAAAAGCCCAACAGGCTCCATTTACGCTAACTCCTCAGCCGCTATCTACTGACGAGCGATGGGGCACTACCTGGTGCTGGCCGGATGAAACGCGGGAGAATACTTTACCCATCGATGACTCGGACATGGGATGTGATTGTGCTGTAAAATGTGAAATTCGTGATGCCTGGAGCCGCCAAATAGCTACCATAGAGATGGCTCCTGAAGATGCTATTACCGACGACGGACAGGAAACTTTTAATCTGCTGACGCAACATGGGATCGAAAACATTGTTCTTTTAGGAGTACACTTAAATATGAGTGTGTTGGGGCGTCCCTTCGGCATCCGTCAGATGGTACAACAAGGGAAGAACGTTGTACTAATGCGCGACATGACCGATACAATGTATAATCCTGAGATGGAACCTCAGGTGACTCACGAAGAAGGTACTCAGCTAGTCATTGAGCATGTAGAGAAATACTGGTGCCCAAGCTTTGCCAGCACAGATTTGACCGGCAAACCCGCATTCAGCTTTAACTAATAGTTTAACATCCCTTAGAATACGAACCGTTTTTGCAATTACTCAGCGGTATTATCTATTAATATCGGCTACTTCACTACTACCAAATCTACCTATCTCATCTTATTCAGTCGCCTTTCTATACATCCCAAAAAACAGAAAAGGCAGAAACCCAATGCTAAAAAGCCCAACTCCTAGTATCAGCAATATATCTGCCCACGGCCAGTGCATTAACTTAAACAATACGGAAAATCCGGTAAGTAATGCGCTGGCAAAACCAAGAATAATCTTCCACCTTTCTGACATTGATTTACCCACGCTGGCTTTGTACCGATCTAGGGCGAACATAGGTAGAAAGATCATGGCAAACCCTAAAAACCCGTAAGTAAACAGCAAATTACCACCAGGCCAGTGTAAAAGAGTAAACAACCAGCCAATGCTGATGCAAACTGAGGCAATCAGTCCGATAGAATACATAACTTGTTTCATAACTATTATTTTTGATGCGTTTAGTAAATACATTGTTTCTTCCTGAATTTCATTCAGACCATTTGGACAAATCTGCTTCCAGGCCTGACGGTACGCGCCTTCAAACGTATTACCCTGCTCCAACTTACTTTCTACGGTACAACAAAAGTGATCTAGCAAATCATCCTTCACCATCTGTACTGACAAATTACTTCGTTCAATATCCTGCTGAATCCGTTCTACCTGCTCATCACTTAGCATAGGCCGAAAGCTGCTTGGATTGAGGGAATACCAATTGCTGAATAGTTTGCATAAATTCTTTTAACTCCTCAAACTGCAACTGCTTTTTAGCTTGTCCCTGTTTGGTGATAGAATAATATTTGCGTACTCGTTTTCCTACATTCACTGTTTCCACTTCTACCAGCCCATCCTTCAATAGCTTGTGCAATGCCGGATAGAGCGACCCTTCTTTAATGAGAATTTTTTCGTCAGTCATCTCTTTCACCTTCTGAGTGATTTCAT
>CAKZYJ010000425.1 GCA_937884755.1 uncultured Flammeovirgaceae bacterium | reverse complement strand
AACAGAACCGTAAGGGAGAATAGCAACAGAAAACTTATCATATCGTTTACCTGCTACTGGACCCCCTTAATGATAGCCTTCATCTATTATTCACTGTGTGTTCGGTAAGATGACTATCAATTCTTTGGCTATCAAAAGTTTGAAAATGTTTTTTAAGTCAGATAAGTACCAAAATATAAAAGTCGCTTAATTCTACTTGGAACGAATAGTTCAGAAGCTCCAAAAGAAGTAAGAAACTTTTATAGAAAAACACTACTGATCTTACTCTTCCACTATCATTCTTTTGGTCTCAATTTCACTACCCTCGGATGAAATGCTATAATAGTAGATACCAGGAGATAGTTTTCTGGTTAAAGTCAACTCGTTATTTCCAGTACCTAACTGATCATATTTATCCACTAACTTACCGCTCATATTAAAGATTGATATTGATGAGTTTTGAGCTTCACTAGGCAAAAAATAACGAATTGTAGTTACTCCATCATGGGGATTAGGATAATTTTGTAGTAGTCGAGGTTTATTTAAATCCTTTAGGTCGTTATCTACTGTTAAACTAGCTAGTTTTTCATGTAACAGCGTAGTTTCTGCTTCTAGCTCTAAATTTTTACGATGTAAGTCCTTAATAGACTCAACAATTACCGGAATTAGTGAAATGTAATCTACTCCTAAATAGCCTTCTTCATCAGAATATACGAGTTCTGGAAAAACTTCCTGTACCTCCTGAGCAATCAAACCTAAATGCTTTTTATTAGTAGAATTTTCCTCCTCTCTACTCGTTTCTTCTTTCATAAAGTAACTGGTTCCTCGTAAGTCAACTAGCTTATTCAAGCTGCTTTCCAATGTCGCTACTTTATCTTTGTAACGAAGATCCGAAGTTTGAATTAAGGTAGTATATCTTAGAGTATTAGTTCTTATAGTTCCATCAACATCCAGATCATAACTAGCACTTGTCCTTCCTATACCAACCTGACCTCCATTAAAATACGAATCACCATTAGTTGCAATTAGTACATCCACTGTAGACCCATTTCTATCATATATTCTTAACAAAGGATGATCACTTGCCGTATTTACCTCAAACATTCTCTCGTTTGTCGCACGAAAGCCTTCAAACACTCTATTATTATTCACAGACCCACTTGTTAAGCCTCGCACAGAAAGTACTGCTACAGGGGCATGAGAAGTACCAATTCTAACTGGCCATTGGGAGCAGGAATACATATAACTTCCTCCTCCTCCAACACACCAATCGCCATCGGATGATTGTCCAAAAACGAAACAAGTAGAGAAAGCTAACACAAGACTTAGCCACAGTTGCTTTGCATGAAGCAGTTCAATACTGATTAAAAAAGTTTTCATAAGTAAAAAAATTTAAATGAAGTTAGTACAGGTTGAACTATCTATTCTTAAGATACTTCGTAAAAAATTCAATACATAATATATGTAATATATTATAATTATTTACAAATAATTACTCAATAATTCTTTTAAAAAGATTTTTATAGTGCTTTTTATTTATTATTTTATAATTTATATATGTATTTTTAATGTAATATTTTGTACAAATTTTTAGTATTTACTCAAATAAAGTGTAAATACCTATATTAGGCATCGTAATAAGTATCTACAGTTGTATTGTTCATTAAATGACAAGTGTTAGAACTTACTATAGGGTATACTGAAAAGAGCATACTCATTAAATTACCCTTGATGTACATATCCAAGAAAGAAGGAGATAGAGCTTATGTATACCTTTTAGAAAGAGTAAGCCAAACTTTGGCTTTTTGATAAATGAAAAAAGTACTCATAATCACGTACTACTGGCCTCCAGCGGGTGGTATTTCCGTTCATCGATCACTAAAGTTTGCCAAATATCTACCTGAGTTTGGATGGGAACCCATAGTTTACACTACTGAAAACGCTCAATACCCCTATCTTGATGATAGTAATTTTAAGGATATTCACGAAAAAACTACAGTAATTAAACGTCCTATCGTTGAGCCTTTCGGTATATTCAAACTACTATCAGGACGCAAGAAAGATGAATCACTCAATAATATTGTGCATGTTAGAGATAGAAAACATCGCTGGAAAGATGACTTAGGTATTTGGGTTAGGGGCAACATTTTTATTCCTGATGCTCGGTCACTATGGGTTCGCCCCTCCGTTAAATTCCTTGTCAAATACCTCAAAGAAAATCCAGTAGATGCTATTTTCTCCGATGGTCCCCCTCACACAAATACTCGAGTTGCTACACTTGTACATCAAAAAACTAATATTCCTTTCTTAGCTGATTTTCAAGATCCCTGGACACAGGTAGACTATTACCCTCTCATGAAACTCACCAGTTGGGCTGACCAGAGGCATAAGCGAATGGAACAAGAAGCATTTGAGGCTGCGAGTAAAATTACGATAGCCAGTCCTAGTTGGAAAAAAGACTTAGAAAGTATTGGTGCTAAAAATGTAGATGTGCTTTATTGGGGCTTTGATGAAGATGATTTTCAACATATAGACTATAAGTTAGATAGCCACTTCACAATTACACATGCCGGACTAATTGGTTTTGACCGATTGCCTCAAGTATTCTTCCAAGCACTTTCTGAATTATGCAATGAACTAAGTGAGTTTACCAAATATCTTCGTATTCAGTTAGCCGGACAAATTGATTATTCAGTTGTAGAAAGTTACCAAAAAAACGACTTGGCTCCTTTTGTCAAGAATTTAGGTATAATTAACCGAGATAATACACTGCAACTAATTGTGAGTTCTCAAATACTTCTCTTACTACTAAATCAAGCCCTGAATGCCAAAGGCAGAGTACCAGGAAAGCTTTTTGAATATTTGAAAGCAAACCGCCCAATTCTCTGCTTAGGACCTACCGATAGCGATGTAGCTAAAATTATTAAGGATACGCAAAGAGGTAATACATTCAATTACCCCGATAAGGAAGCTATTAAGCAGTATGTTATGAAGCTCTTTAATGCATTCTTAGAGAGACGGTCTGCCTACCTAGCATCTAACATTGATAAGTATTCTGTCAAGAATCAGACTAAGATATTGTCTTCATATTTATCCAAAATTTCAGCCATTTAAAATATGGAAATTTATAGTTTTTATATAAAAATATAATTATTTTTGTGTAAAAATAACGATACTATGGACTTGAATCACCAGACTTCTTTATGGTTCTATTTGTCTGTTCTAGCATTCTGTGTATTAACCGCCTGCCAGCCAGAAGAAAGTGTTGTTCCGAATGAAACTACCGGGACAGTAGTTTTTTCTGTACCCATTTCTGGAAATGCAGAAAATGGTAGAATTGCCGAACTTCTAGATGAAAATCTATCGCAGGTAATTGTTACTATCGAGAGTAATAGTTCTGAGGATACTAGTACAATCTATAAGGAATTAAATTTATTCAATTTTGAAGGTACGTGGATCACAGAACCTATTGCATTGAAATCTTCTGAGTATCGAGTTACTCAATTTCTAGTAAGTAATGATAATCAGGAAATCATATACGCTGCTCCTACTGTTGGATCAAACTATGCCAATTTAGTGGAAAAACCCTTAGCGATTGATTTTAATGTTCAATCTGATGAGACGACTCAAGTTGCAGTAGAAGTAGTCAGTACCATTGGAAGTGAACCTGAAGACTTTGGCTACGCTACTTTTACATTTGAGATAGCCAGTACTTTTGATTTCTTACTCAGCGTATTTAGCTATAATTCTACTACTAAAAACTTTGAACTGACTACAGCACATTTAACAGTACTCGCAGAAGGAGATACCTTAGCTAACTATGAGTTAGAGGCTGTTACTAACAGTATAAAAGTGTTAGATGGATACGATCGCTATGAGATTACTTTGGAAAAAGATGGGTATGTAATGTATCAGAAGATTTATTCTAACAAAACTCTCAAATCGTATAATAACCGCGAAAATGGCCCGATTATCGTCAAGTTAGAATCCGCCGTAGATTTAACGGAAGATTTACAAGCTCATTACCCATTTACTGGAAATGCTAATGATGCTTCTCCTCGTATGTATCATGGTACGGTAACTGGGGCAACCCTTACTACTGATAAACTCAATAATGCTAATAATGCCTACCTGTTTGATGGTATCGACGATCGCATTGATGTGGGTCAGGTAGACCTAGAAATTACTAATAATGTTACTGTCTCGGCCTGGGTCAAAACTTCTTCTACTGAAAATGGACATTGTGTTGGAAAATACAATTGGCGGGATGATAAAGGTTTTGTGCTTTCAGTTACAGATGGCTATGCCCGACTAGGAGGTAGAGATGGTAATAATACTTTTATTGCAGCAATAAGCGAAAACAAGGTTAATGATGGTGAATGGCACCATCTGGTAGGAATTGTGCAAGATAGTGTCTGGCAAATTTGGGTTGATGGTGATTTGGCTACTAGTGTGAATACCGAACACACCAATGTAGATATTAACACGAATGACCCTTTAGCAATTGGTTACTTTTTTCAAGGAACAGGTGAGGGGGATCAGCGTCATTTCGACGGCTCTATTGACAATATTAGAATTTACAATCGCCCCATTACTACCACAGAGATAAAATATCTTTACGAAAAATATCAGTAAACTAATTTACAAGACTACGATAGTAAGGCACTGACTCTCATCAGTGCCTTTTTTATTACCCCGGACATGTATTCACGATACTTTTAGTAAACTTGCGCTTATAATGCATTATACACAAGGATAAATACAGTTCTTGAAAGTTAAATAGTAGCTACTCTCTCGGATAAGAATTACTAAACTTCACATCACTATTTATGGAGAATACATCAAAGTATATTGTGAATTGTTTTCTGGATAATGATAGTGGTCGTGATGTAGAAATCCTTTTGCCTATCGTTATTTTTGCCGAGCAGCACCTCAACTGCAAGGTTAACTTTCGCTTCCCTTGGGATCTTCATTCTCTCAATCGGGACAAACCGCATTTAGTTCTACTCCCTAATATTAGAGGGCACCACATGTATTTTCGCTTGGCGCAAATTTGCTCCCAACACAACATTCCAGTATTCGCTCACGAATCTGAGGGGAATTTTAGAACTGACGGTAGTTATGAGTACTGGGGGTATAATTTAGATAAACAATTTTATCAAGATTGGGTGTGTTGTTGGTCAGAAAGGACTCAAAATTTCCTAACCAACCTTAGACCTGAGCAATCTTCTAAAATTGTTCGTACCGGTGCCCCTGGTTTTGATCGTTATCTTTTCGGCAAATTTGCTAGTAGAGAGAGCCTTCTTAAGAAGTGGAAGAAAGAAGGTTTTCAAAAAGTGGTTGGATACGCAGGTTGGGCTTTTGGCCGAATACACGGAATCAATCGTGATACTGCTTTAATACACATTCACCCTGATTTTGAAACTCGCTTTCAATGGGCAGAGACACAGCGAAAATATGTAGAAAGTACTCTTGAGAGTACTATCCAGCAGTTTCCTGATATTCTATTCCTCCTCAAAAGCCACCAAAAAGATATTTATGAACACGAAACTCAGCAAGTTAAAAATGAAATGATTGGTTTAATTCACTATCCAAATGTAGTATACATTGTTAATGAGGAACCAATCCATGATTTAATTGCAATCAGCGATGTTTGGATGGGGTTTGAGACTACCACCAGTATGGAGGCTTGGTTATTAGGTAAGCCTACCATTTTAATCAATCAAGAAACCGATTTTGTTCGCACCCAAGTGTATAAAGGGTCAGCAATTGCCAAAGATACCAACCAGCTTCAGCAAATGATCGTCTCCTTTTATCAAGAGAGCAAAATAGCTGAATTCGAGAAACAGGAACTTGAGATTGAAAGAAACAAGGTTTTTAGCTCATCGATAGGTTATAGTGATGGATATAATCATATCCGTACTGCGTATTTCCTCAAACAAAGTCTAGATAAACTTACTCCAGATGAAAGGATCTTTCCAGTGAAAATTGGGTGGTATTTCACACTATTCTATTACTTTTACCACTTTGTGAAACCGTTTTACTATCGATCAATATTTGCTGCGCTTCCCAAACTAAAAAAGACTCTATTCATATTTGAGAAATGGCCTCTAAAGGAGATCCACAAGCGCAAGGCGGACATAACTTCATTTCTAAAGGATTTTTACGAAAAGAGGAGGCTTTTTCCCATTAGCACTCACGATGCCGCCTGGTGGGATAGGTTTTTCGGGAAACAGAAAGTAAAACTATAACCATTAGCTATCCATAAAGTGCGTAGCTACTACTGCATTTTGAGGAAGCAGGCACGGAATGCTATCAATAATTGGATAGGCGAGTAGCCCTTCCTTGGAATAGTAACAATCCTTTTCTTTTGACAATGAATATTTAGTAATGGGGCAAGCCAAGGGGCTTTCTAGATCTTGTTCAGTAGATTTCTCTTTCTTGATAATAATTAATCCGGTTGGATTAAGTGGATTGACCGAATACTCAAGTAGGCGGTATTCAACTACATTATAATTTAGCTCCTTAATTATATCGTATAGATTTTTAATATAGCCGAATTTATCCATTCGAGCTTTTCCTTCCTCGCTCGCCCACTCATACATCGGCTCGAGTAAAACCAAGTAACTCGAAGCAACTCGATATAGCTCCTGTAGGGCTTCTTTCTCCCTTCCGCCATTAGACTCCAGAGAGTGTAACGTATATACTATATCAACCGCACTGCTTTGAATAGGAATACTAAAAAGGTCACCAGTAAATAGCTTTACTTGCTGCAACAACCGTTTAATACAGTTTGCCTGAGCATATTTGATTCTTGACCAAGAAATATCAAAACCGTATGCCGTATAATTTTGCTGTTGCAGTTTGGGTAGTAGTCTCGATAAAGTAGTTGCCTCGCCAACACCCGCTTCCATAATTGAACTAAAACCATCTAGTTGATTTAATACTTTGGCTAAAGCGTCAGTATAATTTTCTCGTACCTCTGGTTTTTGTTCATCGCTCCTCGTATAAGATCCTGACTGAATATCATAACTAATCATAATAGCTTCTGATAAAGTATCTTTATCATAGCCTTGGTTTTTCAGATACTCAATGAGATTAGCACCTTCGTCGTACATCTGCCTCATTTCTCTTAGCTTACTCAGATCAATCATGATACTTTTTTATTCCAGGTGCATCTCTAGACTATTTACATTTAGACAGTAGACTTCTTTTCAACTAAAGCGTTCTCATTCACCATCTGCTGACAAAACTCGAAAATTCGGTCAGCGCCTTTACCATCTAAAACTTTTTTTGAGTTTAAGTGCATCTTCATCAACTCTACCCTATCATTATATAGAGTTTTCAACTGGTCGTTCAGATTATTGAGATTCTCCGAAGTTAAATCTCCCGCTAGTAAGCACACTTGTTCCTCAAGTAATTCTCTTATAATAAACTCCTTTCCAGGGTTTTCAGAGAAATTGATGGTAGGTAACCCAGCATAAGCCGCCTCATACGTGGTGATACCTCCTGGTAAGATGGCAAAAACACAGTTCTTCAAAATTTCCCACATACTCTTGTTTGTCTTTGCCAAAATGATTTCGTGTTGGCTATCTTTTCCTATCTCGTTAATTAAAGAGTCGTACGAGTACTGATAACCTTCCCCGAGCATTACCCAGAAAGTAGCTGGGATCTTGCAATTTTTAAGAGACTTTAACAAAGTTAAAGTCTTGTTAGCTGCATCTCCCCCTCCCATTGAGATTGCGATTGGAAAATTTTGGTTTTCCAGATTCTCTTCATAACGTGCGGTACTAATACGGCTACAATTCTCTTGAATTACTGCATATTTTAAACTAGCTAGTATTTTCTTGGGTACATTACCTTCTGAAAGGTTAATATGTTTTGAACGATGGAACAGTAGATCCATCTCCTTCATGCAGTTAAAAATCGGGGAGATACTCACTAAAAATTTTCCGTACTGTTTCAGGTAATTGACAGCCTTCTCCTCGATGGTTAGCATATCAAAGAAGATAATATCATACAATTTCTCCAGTTGTATTTGTTGCTCATTATCAACTATATCTGTCTCAAATGTTGATTGTCCGAGCAGTCTTCCTATAATTTTCCGCGTCCCGATTCCAATAAATTTCACTTCACCGACATGCCGAAGGTTTTGGTGAAATTTGATAGCCAAGCTCCTACTCCTTATTAGATGACCTAAACCGGTTTCTGTAGAAGCCTTACAAAGAAATAGCACCTTCATAGTTACGAGATTATCTCGGGACGGAATGGCTCAAATTGGGCAATAGGCTGTGTTAACTTTTTGCCAACTAATGCATCAATCTGGTCGGCATCCATTATTCCTTCTGGCCGCACAATCAGACCATCTTCATTTGTTACCAATTCACCCAGTTGTATATCTCTAGCAGCATACAGGGAACGCCTGGCTCTTTTACGGGTATAACGCTCTTTGTCAGACAGTTTTTCCTTAGGTTCCTGCAGTGCTCGCTGTGCGTTATGAATATCTTCTACGTAAGTTTTAAGCCCTTCCTTTTCCATAGCATAGGCATGATCAAAGCCTTTCTGAGTTTTATCTTCGGTAAAATGCTTCTCAAACCAAGTCGCAACTTTAAGTAAAGCCATACTAGCAGCGATACTGTTTCCAGAATGATCAGAGAAACCTACGGCAACGCCAAATTCTTCCTTCAATTACTCGATGAAGCCCAAATTGGTTTGTTCCAAAAATGCTGGATAGACCGAAACACAGTGTAATAGCACAATATCCGAATGACCTGCTCTCGCTAAAACATTCATAGATCTCTCTATATCTTTCAGCGAAGACATTCCGGTAGATACTACCATTTTTTTACCTCTCTCAGCTACTTGTCTGAGAAAGCGGATATTATTAAGGTCACAAGAAGCAGTCTTAATGTAGGGCGGGTTAAATTTCATTAGAAGATCTAGTCCTTTCTCATCAAAAGCTGATGCAGTAAACGATATTTCTTTCTCTCGGCAGTAAGCCCCTAGCTCATCATACTCTTCATCTTGAAGCATCCCCTCCGTTCTAATGCGGAGAACTTCTTTAATATCGTAATGACCGTACTCATAGTCACCCGGCAGATACAGCCCATAGGGATATATAATTTGAAACTTTACTGAATCTGCATCCGCATACTTAGCAATATCGACCAGCTTTTTAGCCTTCTCCAGGTTTCCATTATGATTCGTCCCCGCTTCCGCTATGACGTGAATATCTTCCATAGAAATGATTATAACTGATGCTTAACTTTTTCAGCAAACGTATTAGAATTGACAACTAATGTCTCCCGCAGCTCAGCCCAATGCGATTTCTTTAAATCAGCTTTCATTTCTTCTAACTCCTGAAGGCGATCCAGCCGATGAGCTATTTCCGAAACAACATCATCAAGCAGCAGATTTATGTTCCATTGATCCATACCTAAAGTATCTAGCATACTAATGGCTCGCTGATCATAACTAATTTTGATTGTTGGAACATTGTATGCCAGACACGGGATAAAGGAATGTAGGCGAAAAGTTAGATTTAGCCGAGTATTTCTCAAATACGTTAGATAGGTATACACATCTTCAGTGTAGAGGTAGTCTATCTCTTTAAATGAAGCAGCAAAAGGTATATCGCGATGATCGTGGCATAAAAGTTTGATATTTGAATAACCTTTATCGCGTAACAAAGAAATCATGCTGAGAAGCTGTTCGCGTAGCTCATACTGATATACCACCGGAATACTCATTAAAGTAGGAGTCCGAATTGAAATGAGAGCATCTGTACGGTCAGATTCCATCAATGGTACTAAATGCTGCGGAATTTCATCAATAAATAAAGTTGGACAGCCTCCTAAAATGTTATTGCAATCTAGTTGATTGATATGCTCAAATGTTGCTTTGTCCCTTGACAAGGAAATATCAGCTCGCTTATTCAATAATGCGATTTTATCGTCGCCCATTACATCAGTTCGATCTACTAATTCCAGAGCCTTATTGTATATCTTCCCTCGGGATACACTGAAGATCATCATGGGCTTCTCCAATGCTTTCAACGCAATTGGATTTACCTCTAACTCGCCATTTTCATATAAGTTACCCCCACCAATGATCAATCCATGGCCAAACTGATTTACTTCGTAGATCGTTTGTGAGCTAATTCCAGCTTTTTTGTGGCTTTCGTATTTGCTAGTAGCCGGAAGAGAAATGACATTGAAATTTTCTTTAAATGCATTTCTAATAAAATGATTTAATCCTAGATAGATTACGTCATTACCTATATTAAATCCTTTCGGTCTTACAGAATAAAGATTGATCATACCCTCTATAAAATTTTACTAAGTTATCTATCCTTTTACTTTAAGATAAAGAGACACAATTTCAGAAATAGACTTATTCCCAATTTCTGTATCTATGTAAAACATCTTATCTATCAGCTCTTTGTCTTGTAGTGTATCCACGGTAAGACGAACGTCACTGTGGTTTAGGCCTTTCTTATACGGTATTTTACCTATTTTGAATTCTTCTTGTTGATCGTAAAAGATTGAGCTAATATGTTCAGTATAGTATTTAGATTCACTGATTTTTGCATATACTTTTCTGAAAGTTTCACCTCGAATTATTTCTACACTCATTCCGTAAGGGTACCTTCTCGGAAGAAGATTGGTTACCAAATCATAGTTATTATGATTTATTATCTGAAAGCCGTCCTCTAGTAGAGAAACCCGAGTGAAGGGACTATCGCCGTTTATGCGTGCAAAACTATCAATTTTGTTTTTTATTATACAATCAAGTACTCTTTTTGCAACATTCTCACTATCTCCCCTAAAGCAGTCAATATCACTAATTTTTGCAACTTGCTCGAGAGGATCATCAATTTTCCGCGCAGAGGTAGCTAATATTACCTTTACCTTGCCCAATTTTTTAACTTCATCAATACAATGTTGTATAAGTAATTTATTGCCAACCTTCGTAATTGCCTTATTGGGGAAACGAGAAGAATCAATTCTGGCTAAGATAATTGCGCCATTCATTAAGAGCTGAGTCTAAATTTATAACTTTGTGGTTAACCGACGGCTAAAAGTGTATACTGAAGTTTAGCTACTAAGATTACTCCATAAAACTACCAATTTAATCGCGATTTTAGGTAATAAAGTAAACAGCGCAAATCTACTAAATGTCTTTTTTAAAAAATAAGTCTATAATAATCACCGGAGGCACCGGAACCGTTGGGCATTCGCTACTGTCGGCGATCTCGG
>CAKZYJ010000424.1 GCA_937884755.1 uncultured Flammeovirgaceae bacterium | reverse complement strand
GCAATGACGCCTGATCGTCGGTGGATGAGATACATTTTATCCAAACCTCCAAAAATGCGCTCTACCCATCTTGCGCGGGTTGCCATTAAAAAATTGAAGGCAAAAACAGTAACGACCCAAGAAGAAAACACCTCGCCCAGAATGCGGTGTATATTTTTCCACGACTCATTGGTTAGTTCACCAAAAAATAGGGTATCAGAAGATACCTCTTTAAACGAACCATCATAGAAATATAGATCTATAATCCAGAAGAGAAAATGGATAGCAATGATGATTGGAAAATATATTTCCTGTTTTAAAATACGCATGAGTTTATAGTAGTGAAGGGTTGGACTTAGTTGTTATCGTATTGACCCATCCAGAATACGCCTGCCGGATGGATTTGATAGGAAGCGACTTCTTCTTGGAAGAATGGAAGGGATTCGCAAATGCTTGTTGCCTCAGCTAGCGAATTAGCATTTACAAAGAAGATAAAATCGGTTACCTCATTCGGGGAGTAAGTACCTTCAATATCAAAGTACACATTTTCTATAATGCCGTCATTCCAAAGTGCCAGTATGGCATCACTCTGCTTTTTAAGTAGTTGATCTGCGCCCTCTTCTTGAAAAGGCGATTTTGTAGTCGTCCATACGGTGGCGTATGAGTTGGTGATTCCTTTTTCGTTGATGGTCTCTGTTTTTCTGTCTAACCATAGCTGCCCGACCGGATGTAATTGGTAAGTGGCTATGTTCTTGGTTACCACCGTTAAGCTATCTAAAACTGACCTAGCCGCAGCCTGATCTTTTGCCTTAAGGAAAAATGCAATGTTGGCAAGATTAGCTAGTTGATTCGTTTTAGGCTCAGCATCAAAGTATGCATTTTCAATAATATCCTGCTTCCACAAGTCAGTCAGTTCATTGGATATTGGCAGGATGTTGTCTTTCACCAATGTGGCATCCGTTGTTGTCCATTCCCAGACAACAGCGTAGTTCGCTTTGCCGTACTGTTGCTGAGTTTCCGACTCAAGAGAAGATTGAGAATCGTTCGAGTTGGTTATTCCATTCCTTTTTTGGGGAGATGAGCACCCAATAAAAAGCAGAGAGGTGAGTAGCAGTAGGTAGGTGAGTGTGTATTTATCCATGAGAAATAAGTTTTGTGCAAACCTATTTCTGCTGGATATTCTTTAATTGTATAAATCGGTCGTTTTGAGATTCATGAAGTTTAGTGGGTGTCTCTCCGGTATGCCTTTTCACTTCTCTAACAAAATGGGCTTGGTCAAAGTAGTTTTTCTCAGGAAAAAACCGCCCCTCCCTGATTTGAATGTACGATTGATAAACCTTCTGAATATTAAGATACCTCTTTAGCGAAACTCCGAGGTATTTGTTCATGTAGCGATTGATTTGCCTATTTGTCCAGAGTATCTGCTCTGATACTTGCTTGGCCGTTATATCTCCTTTTGTAGTGTCTAACAATTGAGATAGTCTCAGCTTATTACTAGCAATATCTCTTGAAGACTTTATTTTTAGTAACTCAATTTGCCATTGATCTACTATTTTCTCGAAGGAAGGAAGGTCAAAATACTTTAGATTTAAATACGATAAATCTAGCTGCTTAATGTCTTGCAGGATAGATGCAACTTCCTGACGGATCAAAAATTCAGGAGCCAGTATTTTCAATCTACATCCGTAATTGGTGGCATTGGGGGGAGTAATGAAATCATTTTCTCTGATCCACAAACCCGTCATAAAGTACTTTACTACTCTGCCATCCTGTACTACAAAAACTATTTTAAAGTAGCTATCAGGTACAATTGTCAACTGCTCTGGTTCACCGGATAAGTTCCGATGCATCCAGAAGGAGTGCACCAGATGCTCGAGCTTTTTGATGGGTTTAATTTCCTTGTATGTTTCTTTTTCTCCCATATAGTTGATTTAGACTAAAATGATCAAGATAAATTAGCCTCGCTATTTAAAGACTTATTCCCTGTCAATCTAATTGATTTCCGATGCTTTTAAAACTATTACTTTTACATATGTCAAATCTCAAGAATACTATTTACTATCCAGCGATAGTTATTAAAAATGTATTGCCAAACGGGAAGAAGGGCTTGCTCATGAATTAAGAAATATTAATTGAGTTTTAATCATGCATCTTATTTCCACGGCACTACGTTTCCTCGCTGTTCGTCTAAGAACTCAGGAGGTACACATTCTTGAGTCTCCTGTTTTACGATCTGCACTAGTTTTTCGCGAGGGAAGCGCTTGTGGTAGGTAAGACTAACCTCCCGAAGCGGTTGGATATTTCTAAATTCCCGAACATTGGTTTGTTGGCGTTCCGGCAATTCCCGCACTGCTAATTCGGGTAACAGGGTGAAGCCAAAATGTTGATCTACCATGTTTTTAAGTGTTTCCAGACTCCCACTCAGAAAGTTAATCTGATGATGGGCCTGGGCAAAATTTCCGCAAATTTTCTCCACCTGATCCCGGAAACAGTGTCCCTCCTTCAGTAACCAAATATGATTCATGTCTAATTCCTGTAAGCTAATAGCAGTTGCGGGATAAGGATGACCTTCGGGCAGGTAGATCAAAAACTTCTCGTAGAAAAGTGGAGTATGCACCAGATTACTCTCCACCCGGTTGGCTACCCAAACCGCAATATCCAATTGCTCTTTATGTAGCTTTTCAATTAGCTGATCTGAGATCAGCTCTTCAATCTCAAAATCAATTTTAGGATATTTTTTGGCTAAGCGAGGAAGTAGCCGCGGTAACAAATACGGACTCAAGGTAGGAATCATCCCAATCCGCAGCCGGCCCGATACTTCGTCAGTGTGCTGTTGAACTAAATCTCGTATTTTCTGCATACTAGCTAGCGTACGGTGGGCTTCTTCAATAATTTGAGAACCCACATCGGTAGGCGAAACTGGCTTTTTATTCCTATCAAAAAGTGCTACTCCTAATTCGTCTTCCAGTTTCCTGATCTGCATACTCAGGGTAGGCTGTGTCACAAAACAATGGCTGGCAGCTTTGGCAAAGTTGCGGTGTAAATCCAGCGCAATAATGTACTCTAATTGGGTAATCGTCATATAGATATTTTCTATTGAAGAATCAAGATAATCAATTTGATCTATATAGTAATATTCTGTACTATTGTCGAGTCAAATAACGGAGCTAATAAACGCTATCCTTAGACGCTCTATTTTTTTAAAATCATTATAATCTCTTTCAAATGGAAAACAGCAAACATCCAAGCACAACATCAAACGGAAATGGCCACGCCCACGCCAATGGTAATGGTCACGGCCAGGTTTGGGACGTTAACGATTCTAGCAAATGCCCCTTCATGGGAGGAGCCCTCAAGTTTACTGCCGGAGCGGGTACTTCCAACCGCGATTGGTGGCCTAATCAACTTAACCTAACTATTCTTCGGCAGCACTCTTCTCTGTCTAACCCCATGGGCGAGGACTTCAACTACGCCGAAGAATTCAAAAAACTCGACTACAACGCGGTAAAGCAGGATCTTTACGCCCTGATGACCGACTCTCAAGACTGGTGGCCTGCTGATTATGGACACTACGGACCATTCTTTATCCGCATGGCCTGGCATGCTGCCGGTACCTACCGTATTGGCGATGGCCGTGGCGGAGGAGGAGCGGGAACCCAACGATTTGCTCCACTCAATAGCTGGCCCGATAATGCCAACCTG
>CAKZYJ010000423.1 GCA_937884755.1 uncultured Flammeovirgaceae bacterium | reverse complement strand
CTCTATCCGAAGAGCAGTTGGTATACTTAGCCTAACGGTGGTCGCAAGGAGATGCTAATGCCAAGCAGTTGTGGGCAGAGTAGCAACAGAGGGATACTAAAGGGTTGCTTTCAGTGTCTACTGGGCGATCGCTCATTTTCCGTCAAGAGGAGCAGATTACCAGACCATCAAGTAGCTAAACGAGCCATTCCTTCTGTTTCTGCCAGAGCGGCAATGTGGCTACTAATGAAAGACAAAAAAAACTATCGGAAAATAAACAGCAGATGCTTGCCGCTTTGCTTAACAATCATCAACAAGCGAGGGTCGCATACCCTTTAGCCCAGAACTTTATCCAGATGGCTAAAGAGCGGCAGGCAGACAGATGGATCAGTGGTTAATAGATGCTAAAGCATCGGAGATTACTTAGATCAAACAATTTGCCCTAGTTCTAGAGAGAGATTATTATGCAGTGAAAGCAGGCTTATCCTTAGAATGGAGTAATAGCCAAGTTGAAGGACAGATTAACCGCCTCAAACTCATTAAGCGGCAAGCATATGGGAGAGCCAAACTGGATCTTCTTAAAAAACGCGTACTATTCCGGTATAAATCCAAAGTTGCTTGAGGGGCGCTTTTCCCAGCTTCATCAAATTATCGATAGAACCAGCATAAGCGGATAAGAGGGGCAACATTAACCGTCCTATACAATTCGGAACAACAATAATAAATTGTTACCAAACCACACGGATGAAGCCAGAAACGAGGCACATTATCGCCGTTGTATTGTTAATTAGCTGTGATATCAAAGCGTCTACTGTAGTGAGTCCGTAAGTGGCCCGGCAATGCTGCCAAACATAGTTAACATCATGATGGGCGATCCAGAATACGGCGATTTAAGCGGCTGCTAGCCCTACAAACACGTTTTTCAATCCTATAATTAATGGAAAGCATAAAAAACAGCGGTTCGCTCAGACAGGATCCACCGTAGAACGGCAAGCGGCGTAATCATCATGATACAACAGTCTTGATCTTTCATTCCGCCAACGCTAGAATAATATTTTTATGTCTGGTACTATTGACCGTATGGCATCGCTGGCCAATTGAGCCATCGGCTGATCGTGTCACGATCTACATCGAACATAGAGGTAAGCTGATTGATGTTATGTCCCTGGTTACTCAATAAGATACTTTGACATCGTATCCTGTAACGATGAGTAGCCCCTCGCCGAAAACCTGTTTCTAATTGTTGCTGTTCTTCTTTGCTGAGGTCTTTAATGTAACGCATACAGTAAGGTAACAAAACTAATTGTACTATAAAACTTTTGTCCACCTACTTAAGAAAGATTACTAAGGCAATACCTTCGCTATTCAGATATGCTGGTTTATACTTAGCTTTTAAAAGAATCCGTTAGACTCAAGAATAATACTTAGCCCTTGTTTGCTCTACGTTGGCAAGTGTTCCTGCTAAAATTTAGGAACCGATTTCTTATAGTGACCCTTTGCTGTTAC
This sequence comes from uncultured Flammeovirgaceae bacterium, assembly GCA_937884755.1. Taxonomy (GTDB): domain Bacteria; phylum Bacteroidota; class Bacteroidia; order Cytophagales; family Cyclobacteriaceae; genus Tunicatimonas. The sequence goes on along the minus strand of CAKZYJ010000423.1, from coordinate 1,704 downwards.
TCATTTCCTGTTTTTAGATATGCCAAAGATCATTCTGTTCCGGGCGGATTCATGATAATTTCATTACGATGGTAGTCGATCACAAAGCCGTATTTATTTAATGTCTTTGATCCCAGGATACCACTGATTTCAATTGAAGTGCCTGTGTTGAGCGAGTGAATAATGGTTGATAAGTCCAGTGCAATATAGTCGGCAAATATCGTCCGGGAGCCTAATTGCACGTACATATTGTGTACGGCGGTTAATTCCTTAATACTTGTGCCTAACCCGTATAATTGAAACCTATCCAGGGCTCTGCGGGGATGACAGAAGAATCCATATCGCTTAGCATCTTTAGCATGAATCAGGCTCACATCCGAGCCTGTATCTACCAGAAAGAATGCCTCTTTGCCATTGATGGTACCTCTCACAATTGGTTGATCTTGCATCACGGCAATCTCTACTGTTTCGCACCGATCCTGGGCCATTAACATGACCTGACTACTTAAAAGAAGCCCGATGATAATCAATAGTTTCATGTCATTTTCAGAGAGGTAGATGAGGTGTGAGGAGCTAGCGGCTACTCACTACGAAGCGTGACTACCGGGTTTGTTTTTGCTGCTTTCACCGTTTGAAAGCTGATAGTTACTAGAGCAATAACCAAAATTAGCACGATAGGCAGTAGAAATATCCACCAGGATAAACTAACCCGGACAGCATAGCTTTCTAACCAATACTTTATCACGAAGTAGCTAAGCGGTAGTGCCAGTATTCCTGATAATATGACTAGACGAATGAAGTCGCTAGAAAGTAATAGAACCATCTGACCTACGGTAGCACCCAGTACTTTCCGAATACCAATTTCTTTCATACGCTGGAGCGCACTGTAGGAAGATAATCCGAATAAGCCTAGACAAGCAATAAAGATCGCTAACCCGCAAAAGATAGCGACTACTTGACCAAATCGTGAATCCGCTCGATACTGTTGGTCATAGGTTTCATCTAGAAAAAAGTAATCAAAAGTGCTAGTGGGAAATACCTGTTCCCAAGCATCTTCAATAATGGTCATAGCTTCGCTGAGCTGAGACGTGTTTATTTTGAGGGTAAAATAGTCCCCCATAGCGGTGTAGGGAAAGATCATCGGAAGGTGGGGTTCTTTTGGTGAGCGTTGGTGATAATTTTGAACTACTCCGATAATCGTTAAAGGTGCACCTCCTTCCGTAATTTGCGATCCGATGGCCTCTTGGGGACTTTGAAGCCCTAACCACTGTAGAGCCTCTTCATTGACTAGTATTTGGTCTTGACGTACCGTTTGAGGGGTAAAATTGTTCCCGGCAACTAGAGTAATATCAATGGTAGGCAGGAAGTCAGCATCTATTCTATTAACATAATACATATATCCTTTTCCTTGTTCGCCTTTTCCTACTACTGTAATACCCGTTGATGTACTAAGCTCACGAATGTCTAATCCGGGTAGGGACTCCGATTGGGTGGCTTGTATGACGGACGAATGATTAGTCACTTCCGCTTTGAAGCTTTGAAACCGTTCCTTATATAGAGAATCGGGTAGGTCAAGCGAGGGGGCTCGTAGAGCCACTGTCTGAGAAAGATCCATGCCTAAGTCTTGGTTTCGAAGATGTTGAATCTGTAAGTATACAGTAACAGTGCTGACGATCAATACAACAGCAGCAGCAAACTGAAAAACGACTAATCCTTTACGTAGCC